>NZ_CP073760.1:3361000-3706500 GCF_018399035.1 Thiocapsa sp. | reverse complement strand
TTACCCGGAATACGAGCGGGTCATTCCGCGCGAGCTCGGAAAGGTCGCCAGGGTCAGCAACGATGCCCTGAAGCGCGCCTTGGCACGGACATCGATCCTGTCGAACGAAAAGTATCGAGGTGTTCGTTTGGCGTTCGAGGAGGGTGTCTTACGGCTGCAAGCTCACAATCCCGAGCAGGAGGAGGCGGAGGAGGAGATCGAGCTGGACTACAACGGCGAGCCTGTCGCGATCGGTTTCAATGTTGCCTATCTGTCCGACGTCTTGGCTGCGGTGGAGGGTACGGAGATCGAGGTTCGATTCAGCGATGCGGGGAGCAGCTCGGTTTGGCGTGGCCTCGGGGCGGAGGACGAGACCTATGTCGTCATGCCGATGCGGTTGTGATTCTCGGAGTCGATGGACGGTTTGAAGGGTCCACGGCTTTTGACGCTGCGGATCAGGAATCTAAGAAACCTCCGGAGCGTGGATCTCGACCTGCGTGAGAAATCGCACCGGATCCTGTTGACCGGCGCCAACGGTGCCGGGAAGACGACGCTTCTTGAAGCGGTTTATCTTTTGGCTCGAGGCCGGAGCTTTCGGGGGCGTAAGGCGGGATCCCTCACGACCGACGGTGAGTGTCGAACGCTCATCGAAGGGCGGTTCCGTGAGGTGGACTCACCGAGCGACTCGATTCTCGTCTTCGAGCGAAGCGGCCGGGGAGTTCGAGGCGCTACAACAGCGTCGTGATGGGTTCGCTCCCGCCGAGCGACAGCCCGCTCCGGGTCAAGCTTGTCGGGGAGAATCCTCAGATCCTCTTGGAAGGGGAGCCGACACTCAGACGCGGGCTTTTGGACTGGAATGTGTTCCACGTGGAACATCAGCTTGGTCGGCTGCGGGCCGACCTAAGGCGTGTCCTCGCCCAGCGAAATGCAGCGCTTCGGCAAGGCGGGGCACGCGTGTCGGCTTGGAATCCTGCATTCGTCGACCTTTCCGACCAAATAACCGCGAAACGCGAGGACTTCCACGAGCGCTGGCGGAGTCAGTTCAGATCCCTCGCAGAGGACTTTGCGTTTCTCGATGGCTGCGACTTGTTTTTCGACCGGGGTTGGCCGAAGGACACCGGGTTGTTGGATGTCCTGGAGCGGGGTCGGAGCACGGAGATCCAACGCGGTCAGACCCTCGCGGGCGCACACCGAGCCGATATCAAAATCAGCCGCGAAGGCTCTCCATCGAGACTTTCCCGTGGTCAGGCAAAGGTCGCCGTCTGCCTGCTTCAACTCGCGGCAGAACGTGTCCACCGGATGACGGGGCTCGCGCCGTCGCTCTGGCTCCTCGACGACGTTGATGCCGAGCTCGACAAAGGCACTGCTGATCGTCTCTGGCGCGTGCTCGGAGAACCTGACGCCCAGCAGCTCATCTCCCGGTTGAGCACCGAGCCCGGGGGCATCGACGAGGGATCCACGATGCCGGACACCATGTTCCACGTGGAACATGGCACTCTCAAGCCTTGAGCACTCGCCGATATTACTGCAACGACGCCGTCCTCCGTTTTGACGGCATCACCGTCCACCCCCATATCCGCCGCCCCTAAGGCGCTTCGGCGCCCGTTCCCGTATAATGGCGGAGTTCAGGCGGCAGCCTTGCCCCGGCGCCGACATCCCCGACAGCGGTGCGCACCACGCGTCCCAAAAGGCGTGCTGCGGCAATCAGTCAACGGTCGCGCAGCCAGCGTTTGCGAGCCCTCCCACCGATCCAGCATTTCGACCAGACCACATGACCTACGATTCAACAAGCATCAAAGTCCTTCGTGGACTCGACGCGGTCCGTAAGCGGCCGGGCATGTACATCGGCGATACGGACGACGGTACCGGCCTCCACCACATGGTCTTCGAAGTCGTCGACAACTCCATCGATGAAGCCCTTGCAGGCCATTGCGACAACATCCGTGTCATCCTGCACGATGACGGCTCGGTTTCCGTGACGGACAACGGGCGCGGTATCCCGGTGGATATCCATTCCGAGGAACAACGGTCTGCAGCCGAGGTGATCCTCACGGTCCTCCATGCCGGGGGGAAATTCGACGACAACTCCTACAAGGTCTCGGGAGGACTCCACGGCGTCGGCGTGTCGGTCGTCAACGCACTGTCCGAACGACTTTTTTTGAAGATATCCAGGGGCGGGCGCCTCTACCAGCAGGAGTACCACCTCGGAGAACCTCAGTACCCGCTCAAGCTCGTCGGCGACACCGAGGCAACGGGAACGGAGATCCGCTTCTATCCGTCGGACCAGACCTTTACCCACATCGAGTTCCATTACGACATCCTCGCCAAGCGCCTTCGCGAGCTTTCGTTCCTCAACTCAGGTGTGCGTATCGAGTTGTTCGAAGAGGCGAACGGCCGAGAAGACATCTTCGAGTATCAGGGCGGCATCCGGGCCTTTGTCGAGCACCTGAACCAAAACAAAGAGCCGATCCACCCGAGCGTGATTCATTTCACGGCCGAGCGCCAATCCGTCACGGTCGAGTTGGCGATTCAGTGGAACAACGGCTATCAAGAGACGATCTTCTGCTACACCAACACCATCCCGCAGAAGGACGGCGGCACCCACCTGGCCGGACTGCGTGCCGGACTGACCCGGACCTTGAACGGCTATATCGAGCGCGAAGGTCTCGACCGCAACCAGAAGATCCGGCCGGTCGGCGACGATGCGCGCGAGGGCTTGACCGCGGTCCTGTCCGTGAAGGCGCCGGATCCGAAGTTCTCGTCCCAGACGAAAGACAAGCTGGTCTCCTCCGAGGTGAAGGCGATCGTCGAATCACTCGTCGTCGAGCAGTTGAACATCTTTCTCGAGGAGCAGCCGGCAGAGGCGAAAGCGATCGCCAACAAGATGCTCGAGGCCGCGCGTGCCCGCGAGGCGGCCCGTAAGGCGCGCGAGATGACTCGGCGCAAGGGCGTGCTCGATGTTGCAGGGCTGCCGGGCAAGCTTGCCGACTGCCAGGAAAAGGATCCGGCCAACTCGGAGCTGTATCTGGTCGAGGGTGATTCCGCGGGCGGATCGGCCAAACAAGGGCGTGATCGGGCCTTTCAGGCGATTCTTCCGCTCAAGGGAAAGATTCTTAACGTCGAGAAGGCCCGTTTCGACAAGATGTTGTCCTCTGCCGAGGTCGGGACGCTCATCACTGCGCTGGGATGCGGGATCGGGCGAGAAGAGTACAACCCGAACAATCTTCGCTACCACCGAATCATCATCATGACGGACGCCGACGTCGATGGCGCCCATATTCGAACGCTTCTGTTGACCTTCTTTTATCGTCAGATGCCGGAGCTCGTGGAACGCGGCCATATCTTCATCGCGCAGCCGCCGCTCTACAAGATCAAGAAGGGGAAGCAGGAGGAGTACCTGCTCGACGACGCGGCACTGAATCGCGCGATGCTCCAGGCTGCGCTGGATGGTGCCGACCTCCACGTCAATGCCGACACGGTACCCTTGGCCCGCACCGCGCTCGAAACACTCGCGCGGGATTATCAGGTTTTCGTCGGGATCATCAAACGCCTTTCGACACGCTACGACGCGGTCTTTCTCGACGAGCTGGCCAAGGCGCCACCGCTCGACGATGTCCTGCTCGCAGACGTCGAGGCTTTTTCCGATTGGCGCAACAACATGGAGCGGCGCCTGAATCAGCTCGAGTCGCTATCTTTGCACTACCAGCTCCGTCTCACCGATCCGACATCGCTGCGTCCGGGAGTGCTGGAGTTGGTTCGTTTGATCCATGGGATTCCGGAGAGCCGCATCATCCCGTTGGATTTCTTCCACACGGGGGACTACGCGAAGATCCTGGACTACGGCCGAAAGGTCGCTGGCCTGATCGAGCCGGGCGCCTACATCGCACGCGGCGAGCGCCGCAAGGAAATCACCGAGCTGGGCGAAGGGATCCGCTGGCTGCTCGCCGAGGCGCAACGCGGGCACAGCATTCAGCGCTACAAAGGACTTGGCGAGATGAATCCCGATCAGCTCTGGGATACCACGATGAATCCGGAGACTCGGCGCCTGTTGCGGGTGACCATCGAGGATGCCGTGGGTGCCGACCAGATCTTCACCACCCTGATGGGCGATCACGTCGAGCCGAGGCGGGAATTCATCGAGCGCAATGCGCTCAACGTCGAGAATCTGGACGTCTAAGCCGCGTCCGATCCGGGCAATGCAGCAACGGTCGATTCGATCCACTCTTCCACCGCCGCATTGATCTCGGCAGCGCTCCGCCCCGCGGTCGGGATGGTCGGCCCGATGACCAGGTCGATCGTCCCGGGTGTCTTGCTGATGCTCCGCCGTCCCCAGAAGGAACCGGCGTTGTGCGCGATCGGCACGACGGGCCTGCCGCTGCGCTCGGCCAGAACGGCCCCGCCGATGGCGTACGGGTGGCGACAACCCGGCGCTGTGCGCGTGCCTTCCGGGAAGACGATCACCCAGCGCCCGCTCTGCAGGTTTCGCAGACCTTCGCGCACCAATTCCACGATGGCTCGACGGCCCGCGGCGCGGTCGATCGGAATGCAGTGCAGGCGTTTTAAACCGGCCCCGAAGACCGGGATGCGCATCAACTCCTGTTTCAAGACCCAGCTCTGGCGAATCGGCAGCACTGCCCTCAGCGCGAGGATGTCCCATGCCGACTGATGCTTGCTCAGAACAATAGCGTTCTCGACAGGTAACCTGTCCAGTCCACTGACGCGGCAGCGCAGTCCGCAGATCCATTTCAGTGCCGCTAAATTGAGCTTTGCCCAGCTTTGCGCCAGACGATCGAGACGTTCGTCCGATGCCATCGGACCGACGACGAGAAGAAGTGTGGAGTACACGAGGGCCGAGCCGACCAGAACGACCTGGTACAGCAGCGAACGGGTCAGGGTGACTCCACGCAGCAGGCCCGCATTCAGCCTCTCCCGGAATGTCGGTCTATCCATGGAGCAGTGCATCGGCGACGGACGCGAGGTCGGCATAGACGGGAACTCCGGCAAGGTCAGGGGATCCGCTCGCCAGCGTGTTCTCCCCTTTTCCCGTGCGAACCATCCAGGGATCGGCCCCGGCAGCCCTCGCCGCCACGATGTCGCCGAGCGAGTCGCCGACAAAGGGCACGCCTGCGAGATTGACCGAGAGTCGCCTCCCGATCTCCTCGAGCATACCGGGCTTGGGTTTGCGGCAGCCGCAGCCGTCATCGGGTCCATGCGGACAATAGACGATCATCTCGATGCGTCCTCCCTGCTCGGACAACAGATCCCGAAGTTTGCGGTGCATGGCATCGAGGTCAGCCGGTGTCAGCAGACCGCGCGCCAACCCGGACTGATTCGTCGCGACGGCGACCCGATAACCTGCGTGGGAGAGGCGCACGATCGCATCGATGCTGCCCGGCAAAGGGATCCACTCGTCGATGGATTTGACGAAATGCTCCGAGTCCTCGTTGATGACGCCGTCACGATCCAGAATCACGACCCGATCAACCATCACCGCAGCCCTCGTACATCCAGATGCAACCGCCTGTTGAGCTCACGCATCGATCATTCTTGGAGACGGGAAATATCCGCAACCAGCAGGAACAATCCCGCCAGGGAACGGAGCAGTCGGATGCGGTTCTCGCGGATATCCGGCTCCTCCACCATGACCATCACCTGGTCGAAAAAGGCTTCGAGATCGGTTTCGAGGTCGGATAGAAGACTCAAAACACCGACATAGTCACGGGAGTGGGCGAGGGGCACGACCCGCGAGGAGAGCTCGTCGACCCGAGCGGCAAGACGGATCTCGGCCGGCTCTTCGAGCAGTTGCCCGTTGGTTTCCGGACACACCGAGCCGAAACCGATGTCGATCCCTGACTTGCTCAAGAGATTGCGGATTCGCTTGTTTGCCGCTGCAAGGGATGCGGAGCCGCTCATGGATCGGAAGGCCGTAACGGCCGCCAGACGGGCATCGAGATCGGTCGGTAGCGTGACGCCCGTGTGGAGCACCGCCTCGATCGTATCTGCTGAGACACCACGCTCGTGGTAGTAGCCACGCAGACGATCGATCACATACGCCAGGGCTGCAGCCTCGACATCCGTGCTCAAGAGCCCCGCCGGATAGGCGGATGCCGCCGCAGCAATCAACGCGCGCAGATCGAGCTCCAAGGGGGTCTCGATGAGGATACGCAGCACGCCGATCGATGCGCGTCTTAGACCGTAAGGGTCCTTGGCCCCTGTGGGACGCAAGCCGATGCCGAAGATCCCGACCAGGGTATCGATCCGATCGGCGATCGCCAGGACCCTTCCGCACGGGCCCGCCGGAAGGACATCGCCTGCGAACCTCGGCAGATACTGCTCTTCCATCGCAGCACAGACACAGGGATCCTCGTTCGCGTGCTCGGCGTAATAGCGCCCCATCGTCCCCTGAAGGCCGGGAAACTCGTAGACCATCGAGGTGACCAGGTCGCAGCGCGAGAGCCGTGCGGCGCGGGCAGCGAGATCCGGATCGACCCCGAGCGAGGACGCCAGATCATGTGCCAGGCGTGCCACTCGGTCGCTCTTCTCGGCGACAGTGCCGAGCCGATCCTGGAAGACGACGGTCTTGAGCCGTTCGGCGTACCCTTCCAACGGCTGCTTGAGATCCTGGGCCCAAAAAAAGGCCGCATCCGCGAAACGAGGACGGATCACGCGCTCGTTGCCGGCACGGACCTGATCCGGATCTCGGCTCTCGATGTTGGCCACCGTGATGAAGGATGCCTGCAAGGCCCCCGAAGTGTCCTCGACCGGGAAGTATTTCTGGTTCGAGCGCATCGTCTCGATCAGCACCTCGGGGGGAATGGCGAGATAGGCGGCATCGAAGTGGCCCAGAATCGCGCTTGGCCATTCCACCAAGGCCGTGACCTCGTCGAGCAGCGCGTCATCGACCCGCGCGCGCAAACCATTCGCCGCAGCCAGCGCCTCGACCTGGCTGCGGACCAGATCGCGCCTCCGCTTGAAATCCGGCTCGACCGAACCGCATGACCGCAGCAGCTCGGCGTACTCCGTCGCTTCGGGGACGTTGATCGGCTCGGGGTGATGGAAGCGATGTCCGTGCGTGCGGCGACCGGCCTCGGTGCCCAGAATGCGCCCCGGTATCGCTTCGGTCCCCAGGACCAAGCAGACCCAGTGGACCGGACGCACGAACTCTTCCGAGCCCTCGCCCCAACGCATCCGTTTGGGGATGGGAAGCCGGGCCAGAGCGGCGTCGGTCAACTCCGGCACCAGCGAGGTCGTGAGCGCGCCGGACACCGTGCTTCGGAATGCCAGCCATTCGCCCTTGTTCGTGACCTCGCGAGCGAGTGCATCGACCGGCACACCGCAAGACCCGGCAAAACCCAAAGCGGCCTTGGTCGGCTGGCCGTCGGATGCGAATGCGGACTGCACGGCAGGTCCCCGCCGCAGGATCTCCCGATCGGGCTGCCGGGTCTGAATGCCCCGCACCAAAAGGGCGAGTCGACGTGGCGAGGCGAAGGGCTCGATCGTCTCGAAACCGATGCCGGCGCCGTCGAGCTGCTCGCGAAAACACGCGACAAAGGCGTTCGAGAGTGCGAGCAAAGCGGTCGGAGGGAGCTCTTCGGTTCCGATCTCGACCAGAAGGTTACTGGTTGCGTCCACAGTCGTCTCCCGTTAGCGGGTCAGCATCGGGAAGCCGAGGGCCTCCCGGCGGTCGAAGTAAGCCTGGGCGACGGCGCGCGAAAGGGTGCGTACCCGCAGGATGAACCGCTGCCGCTCGGTGACCGAGATCGCACCGCGCGCATCGAGGAGGTTGAAGGTGTGGGAGGCCTTCAAGACTTGCTCGTAGGCCGGCAGCGGGAGCCCCTTCTCGACCATGGCGGCGCTCACCGCCTCGCAGGTGTCGAATTGTTTGAACAAGGCGTCGATGTCGGCGTGCTCGAAGTTGTAGGCGGACTGCTCGACTTCGTTCTGATGATACACATCGCCGTAGGTGACGACGCCCGCCGGGGTCTGACTCCAAATCAGGTCGTAGACACTCTCCACACCTTGCAGGTACATGGCGATACGTTCCAGGCCATAGGTGATCTCGCCGGTCACCGGCCGACAATCGAGTCCTCCTACCTGCTGGAAATAGGTGAACTGGGTCACCTCCATCCCGTTGAGCCAAACCTCCCAGCCCAACCCCCAGGCACCCAAGGTCGGCGATTCCCAGTTGTCTTCGACAAATCGGATATCATGCACCAGCGGATCGATCCCGAGTCGGCGCAGCGAGTCGAGGTAGAGATCCTGAATCTCGAGCGGCGAAGGTTTCAGCACGACCTGGTATTGGTAATAATGCTGGAGGCGATTCGGATTCTCCCCGTAACGCCCGTCGGTCGGACGACGCGAAGGCTGGACGTAGGCGCTGCGCCACGGCTCGGGCCCGATGGATCGCAGAAAGGTCGCCGGATGGAAAGTTCCCGCACCCACCTCCATGTCGAGTGGCTGAAGGATGACGCATCCCTGCTCGGCCCAGTAACGCTCGAGGGCAAAAACGAGGCCCTGAAAGGTCGAGACATCCTCGCGATCGAGACTCAAGATCGTACTCCTTCGGCCCAGTGTTGACGAAAATCCAGCAGTATAGCGCCGATCGGCGAGACCGCGCCAAAGTTACAGCGATCGCCGATGCAGTCCGATCGGCGCGGCCGACTCGGAAGGGCGTGTCGCCACGACCGTCCGTCCGCGCAAAACGCGCCATCGCCTGGTACCCTAGCGCCATCGACGGCTCGAATCCTCGGCCCCGAGCCGGCCTCCAAACGCAACCTTGATTCCTCCCACCATGCGCACGCCCACAGACGCGTCAGCCGAACGCCGCCACGCCGTGACGCACACGGCCGTCGTCGG
Organism: Thiocapsa sp.; assembly: GCF_018399035.1. Classification (GTDB taxonomy): domain Bacteria; phylum Pseudomonadota; class Gammaproteobacteria; order Chromatiales; family Chromatiaceae; genus Thiocapsa. Next base: position 3,697,665 of record NZ_CP073760.1, on the reverse strand, counting down.
GGCCGTGATTAATTTCGTGTTGTCCGTCGTGAAGATCATCGCAGGGGTGTTCGGACACTCTCAAGCGCTCGTTGCCGACGGGATCCATTCGCTCTCGGATCTCTTGTCCGATCTACTGGTCCTGTTGGCCGGCCGCCGCGCCAGCCAAGGACCCGATCACGATCATCCATACGGGCACGCTCGGTACGAAACGGTTGCAACCCTCCTGTTGGGTTTGCTGCTGATCGCGGTGGCCGTCGGCATCGCCTGGGATTCCATCGAGCGCCTGTTTCAGCCGGCGGCCTTGCTCCGGCCGGAGCCATTGACCCTGCTTGCGGCCCTGGCATCGATCCTGGTCAAGGAATGGCTCTACTGGTGGACGCTCGGCTATGCCAAACGCGTCAAGTCGGATCTGCTGCGCGCCAACGCTTGGCACCACCGAACGGATGCCGTTTCTTCGGTGGTCGTCCTTGTCGGCATTGCCGGGACCATGGCTGGCCTGGCCTATCTGGATGCGATCGCGGCGGTCGTAGTGGCGATTATGATCGCAAAGATCGGTTGGGAGCTCGGCTGGGAGGCCATCAACGAACTCGTCGATACCGGCATGGAGTCCGAGCGGCTGAGCGCGGTCAAGGAGACCATTCGGTCGGTCGGCGGCGTGCGTGATATCCATATGCTGCGCACGCGCCGCTATGCCGGACAGGTCTCGGCCGACGTGCACGTCTTGGTCGATCCCCTCGTCAGCGTCTCCGAAGGGCATATGATCAGTCTGTTGGTCGAGCAACGACTCAAGCGAGAGATCGACGAGATCACCGATGTGACCGTGCATATCGATCCCGAAGACGACGATCACTTCCCTCCCCCAGTCGGCCTCCCGCTGCGAGCCGAGGCGCTCGCCCGTCTCGCGTCGCTTTGGTCGGCGATTCCTGAGGCGAACGAGCGCGAACGGATGGTCTTCCATTATCTCCGGGGCCAGATCGACATCGAGGTCCATTTTCCGCTTGCCGCGTGTCGGCGACAGGGTGCGGATGTGGCCGCTCTGCACGAGCGGCTCTCCGCAGCGATCAAGGACGAGCCGGTGTTCCGCGATGTGCGAATCCTGTTCGGGTAGCCTACGCACTACATCGGTGCATTCTTTCCCGGCGAGCCTCATTGAGGTGCGCCGATGATGACGCATGCGGGGGATCGCCTTGCCGCCCGATCCTTATCGGTTGGTCTCGGGCTGCCGCGACCAACCAGAGACTCTTGTCGCTCCCGAGATACCCTTATTTAAACAACGTCTTGAGAGTGATCCGGAGCAATGGCTACGCACCGATCCAGCCAGCATGAGACCCCGAAAGATGTTTTGGCTCGGTAGATGCTACACGGCCCCGAGGTGATCGATAGCGCCGGTCGTCCCCGGTCTCCGTACCCGACCCGGAGGACATCCATACACACCGAATCACCGCGACCCGCAGACACATCGCGAGTCGTGCAGCCTGAAGGGCGACCTGCTAGGCTCCGAGCGGCCTCGGTGCGCCCGAAGGCGACAGACCTTTCATGCCGTCGTCCGGCCATGTTTCCCAAGAACCCACAGCAGCGGAGAAATCCCAAATGACAGACGTGATCAAAATGATCAAGGACAACGACGTGAAGTTCGTCGACCTTCGCTTCACCGACACACGCGGCAAAGAGCAGCACGTCTCCATGCCCGTCAGGGTGGTCGACGAAGACCTGTTCAAGGACGGCAAGATGTTCGACGGCTCGTCGATCGCGGGCTGGAAGGGCATCGAGGCGTCGGACATGGTCCTGATGCCCGAACCCTCCACCGCCGTGCTGGACCCCTTCACGGACGAAAACACCCTGATCATCCGCTGCGACATCCTGGAACCCGACACCATGACCGGGTACGAGCGCGACCCGCGCTCCCTGGCCAAGCGCGCGGAAGCCTACCTGAAGTCCACGGGCATCGCCGACACGGCGTACTTCGGTCCGGAGCCCGAGTTCTTCATCCTGGACGATGTACGCTGGGGCGCGGACATGAGCGGCGCCTTCTACAAGATCGATTCCGAGGAGGCCGGCTGGAATTCCGAGCGCGTCTTCGCCGACGGCAACATGGGGCATCGCCCGAGCACGAAAGGCGGTTACTTCCCGGTCCCGCCGGTTGATTCGCTGAACGATATTCGCGCAGCCATGTGTCTTGCGCTCGAAGAAATGGGTGTGCCGGTCGAGGTGCATCACCATGAAGTCGCAACTGCGGGCCAATGCGAGATCGGCACCCAGTTCGATACCCTCGTATCGCGCGCCGACAAGAACCAAATCACCAAGTACGTCGTCCAGAACGTCGCCCATGCCTACGGCAAGACCGCGACCTTCATGCCCAAGCCCCTGGTCGGCGACAACGGCAGCGGCATGCATGTGCACCAGTCGCTGAGCAAGGACGGCCAGAATATCTTCGCCGGCGACAAGTACGCAGGCTTGTCCGACACGGCGCTTTACTACATCGGCGGGATCATCAAGCATGCCCGCTCTCTCAACGCCTTGACCAACCCCTCCACCAACTCCTACAAACGTTTGGTGCCGGGCTTCGAGGCCCCCGTGATGCTCGCCTATTCGGCGCGCAACCGCTCCGCCTCGGTTCGTATTCCCTATGTCGCCAGTCCCAAGGGCCGTCGGATCGAGGTCCGTTTCCCGGATTCGACCTGCAACCCCTACCTGGCTTTCGCCGCGATGATGATGGCCGGTCTGGACGGCATCCAGAACAAGATCCACCCCGGCGATGCCATGGATAAGGATCTCTACGATCTGCCGCGCGAAGAGGCCAAGGCCATCCCGACGGTCTGCCACTCTCTGGACATGGCCTTGGAGCATCTGGACCAAGACAGGGAATACCTCACCGCCGGCGGAGTCTTCACCGACGATTTGATCGACGCCTATATCGCTCTGAAGATGGGCGAGGTCACACGCATCCGGATGACCACGCACCCGGTCGAGTTCGACATGTACTACAGCCTCTAGACCAGGGCTGCTCTCGAGCGTGCCGACGAGGCCCCGTCAGGGGCCTCTGTCGTTTCCGGTTGAGCCCGAAATCCGGGTCGACTATTCTTCGACCATGATGAGACACGCGTTCATAGTCCTCGCTCTCTTGACGCCCTTCGCTTGGAGTGCCGAGATCTTTCGCTGGGTCGACGCCGACGGACGCACCCACTTCTCGGATCGACGGCCTCCGGATGCGGAGGCGCAGCGCATTGTTCCCGAGACGGGTCCAGCCGGCGACTCCGATGGCGCGGCGCCGTCGGATGATGCCCCGTTTCTCGGACCCTACGCGGCCTTCGACATCCTGACACCGTCCGCCGGCGCTGTCCTGGTTCAGCAGACCGACACACTCGAGATTCAACTCGAGCTGGATCCGCCGCTGCTCGAAGGACATCGTCTCGATCTCATGCTCGATGATCGTGCGGTCCCCGTCGAGGCGGGAGCGACGCGATTTCAAGTCGAGGGTGTCGGCTTCGAGGCACACCGCATCCAGGCGCGTGTGCAGGATGCGCTCGGCACGGTGGTCGCGACCACTTCGTCGCTCGAGCTTGAGCTGCGCCAATCCGTCCCCCCCGGGGTATTGCCCTAAGCCTGCCTGATTGAACTGTCGTTCCCGAACGACTGAGCCGAGCTGCGATGGTATGCTTTTCGCATGTCGTCGGTGTCGAAATGCACGCCAGAGTCCGCGTGTCGCGCCGTTTGTCTGCGTAAGCCTCCCGCAGCCCGAGCGTCGACCTCAAACCCTCCGTCTTCGCGTGCGCCCACGGTCACGCGCGACCTTGTCAGCCGTTCGGATGAGAGATTATGAGTATTCAGCCAGCGCCGAAGCCGGCCCTAGAGCGGACGATCCTCGATCACCTGAACACGGCCGTCCTCCTGTTCGATAAGGACTTACGTCTTCTCTATATCAATCCCGCGGCCGAGATGCTCTTTGAGATCAGTGCACGACACATGATCGGACACCATGCACTCAACCTGCTTCCCTGCCCCGACCAGCAGGTTGAAGCGCGTTTGAAGGCCGCCTTGGAGTCGCGTCACCCCTTCACCGAGCGTGAGATCAACGTCGTTGCCGGCGACGGACGCACCAAGACGGTGAACTGCACCGTCCTGCCGCTGCACCACTTTGATGCGCACGATCAAGTGCTCGTGGAGCTCGCGCAGGTCGACCGTCAACTCCGCATCACCCGTGAGGAGCATCTGCTTTCTCAGCACCAGGCAACCCAGGCCTTGATCCGCGGTTTAGCGCACGAAATCAAGAACCCGCTCGGCGGGTTGCGCGGCGCTGCGCAGCTGCTCGAGCAGGAGCTTCCCGACCCGGGGTTGCGCGAATACACGCGAATCATTATCGACGAGGCCGACCGACTCCAGGACCTGGTCAACCGGATGGTCGGGCCCAGTCGCATGCCCCGCCGAGCCTTGGTCAATATCCACAATGTCTTGGAGCATGTCCGCGGACTCATCCTCGCGGAGTCGCCGACCGGCCCGCGCGTGCAGCGCGACTATGACCCGAGTATCCCCGATTTCATGGCCGATCAGGACCGCTTGATTCAAGCCTTCCTGAACCTGGCTCGCAACGCCTCCGCCGCGGCGGGAATGACGGGGCGCATCGAGCTGCGCACCCGAGTTCTGCGTCAATTCACGATCGGAAACCGTCGTCATCGCCTTGTGCTGCAGGCGCAGATCCGCGACAACGGACCCGGAATCCCGCTGGAGATCGAGGATCGAATCTTCTTTCCGATGGTCTCGGGCCACCAAGGCGGTACCGGGCTGGGCCTACCCATCGCCCAAGAGCTCATCAGCCAACATGGAGGCCTCATCGAGTGCGAGAGTCGGCCGGGCGAGACCACGTTTTACGTCTATCTGCCGTTGGAGACGGACTATGAATAATCGCGAGCCCAAGGTCTGGGTCATCGACGACGACAGGTCCATCCGGTGGGTGCTCGAGCGCGCCCTGCGCAAGGCCGAGATGCACGTGACCTGTTTCTCCAACGGGGTCGGTGTCATGGAAGCACTCCAGCGCGAGCAGCCGGATGTCATCCTGACCGATATCCGTATGCCCGGGATCGACGGGCTGGATCTCTTGCGACAGGTCTCGGCCCGCTATCCCGGATTGCCCGTGATCATCATGACCGCACATTCCGACCTCGACAGCGCGGTGTCGGCATTTCATGGAGGTGCCTTCGAATACCTGCCCAAGCCATTCGATCTCGACGAGGCCGTGGTACAGGTCAACCGGGCTTGCCGGCGCGGTCGCGAGGAGCGCCCCGAAGAGATCGTGATGACCAAGGCGCCGGATATCATCGGCGAGGCCCCTGCCATGCAGGAGGTCTTTCGGGCGATCGGCCGGCTTGCGCGCTCGAACATCACGGTTCTGATCAACGGCGAATCCGGAACCGGGAAAGAGTTGGTTGCACGCGCACTGCACCGCCACAGTCCGCGCAGCGATCGCCCCTTCATCGCCTTGAACATGGCCGCAATCCCAAGGGATCTTCTGGAGTCGGAGCTGTTCGGTCACGAGCGGGGCTCCTTTACGGGGGCCCAAAGTCGTCGCGAAGGGCGATTCGAGCAGGCCGACGGGGGAACCTTGTTCCTGGACGAGATCGGGGATATGCCCGCCGAGCTTCAAACCCGACTCCTGCGGGTGCTCGCCGACGGCGAGTTCTACCGAGTCGGCGGCGTTGCCCCGACGCGGGTGGACGTGAGGATCATCGCGGCGACGCACCAAAACCTTGAGGAATTGGTTCGGCAAGGACGTTTTCGCGAGGACTTGTTCCATCGTCTCAACGTCATCCGGATTCATCTCCCCGCGCTGCGCAATCGGCGTGAAGACGTCCCCGTCTTGATGCGGCACTTTCTCGCCCAAGCGGCCCTGGAGCTGACGTGCGAGCCGAAGGTGCTCGCGCCGAGTGCGATCGATCACCTGAAGCGGCTTGAGTGGCCCGGCAATGTCCGCCAGCTCGAGAACACCGCCCGCTGGGTGACCGTCATGGCCTCGGGCAAAGAGATTCACGCCGAGGATCTGCCGCCCGAGCTCAATGCCTCGTTTTCCGAGCCGGTTCGCGACGAGCCGTGGGAGACCGTGTTTCGCCGTTGGGTCCGTCAGAGCCTCAAACAGGGACAGGGTGCCTTGCTGGATACGGCCATGCCGGTGTTCGAGCAAATCCTCATCCAGACCGCCTTGGAGCATACCGGCGGGCGTCGGCAAGAGGCTGCGCGACTCCTCGGCTGGGGACGCAACACCCTGACGCGTAAGATTAAGGAGTTGCAACTGGATATCGAGATCGACCCGGAGGAGCACTCGGCCGATGAGGATTCAGCGCGGCGCCCCCAAATCGGGTAGGCGGATCGAGGGACAGGCTCGGCGGCCACCGGCTCGATGATTCCACTCTTGGTAGCGCATTACAGATTCGGAGAAAGACTTGGACAGTATGAGTATCGACCTGAAGGGCTCGGAGATCTCGTCGATCGATTTGCAGGACGGACGTCTGAGCCTGCATTTCTCGCGGGCCTATCTCGTGAAGACGATGACGGGCTCGAGCGAGCGGACGCGTTGGCGGCAGGCAGGGGATCTCGTGATCGACGGCGTCGAGGAAACCTCGACGATTCCGGGCGGCCCGCTCGTCTGTCGGGGAGGGGATATCGAAGACAACATCTTCACCTATCGCGATATGGTCCCGATCCCGCTCGAGAGTCGAGGACATGCGCGCTGTGTGCTGAGTTTCGAGGGGGTTGCGGATCCGTTCGTTGCTCGGGGAACGGCGATCAGACTGGACATGCGGGAAACACCCAAATACATCGAGCATCTACGCTGATCGGCGTTTCCCGGAGCCACTTTTTGTTGTGAGCCGCGTCCGATGTTTCGGACGCGGACTTCAGTCATGGCGAGCGAATCTGCTCAGTTGCGCGCAGAGCCGACGATCTCATGGGCAATGTCGATGACGCGGTTGGCCATATCCTGGTAGTCCTGCCGATAATTGACCAGCAAGCCGTCCGTCGCCGCCCAGTAATCCTTGCCTGAAACCCCGTGCTCATGCTCGTGGTCGATGAACTGCTTCTGCATCCCGAGCATCTTCTCGATCAACTCCTGCTTTTCCTTCTTCAGCGCGGCGATATCGCTCATGTCGGTGTCCTCATGGGGTTTTTAGCCGCCTTGGAGCGGCGAAGTTAGAACTTTCACAAACCTTAATATAGCATGCAGCCAGACGCCTCGGTCAACCGCCGAAACTGTTCGCGGGTCCATCGATTCCGGCCGCGACCGACCTTCCCGCCCACGCCCTGCCCACCTGGATCAGCGATGTTCGATGTCATCCTCTACGAGCCCGAGATCCCGCCCAATACCGGCAACGTCATGCGGCTCTGCGCCAACAGCGGTCTGCGACTCAACCTGATCGAGCCGCTCGGTTTCGAGCTGGAGGATCGCTTGCTGAGGCGTGCCGGGCTCGACTATCGGGAATGGGCCGAGGTCCAAGTTTATCAAACGATGGAAGCCTGCCTTGCGGCGATCCGCCCGCAGCGGCTCTTCGCGCTCACGGCCCGAGGCTCGACCGCCTATACGACGCCGCACTATCAAGCGCGCGACGCCTTTGTATTCGGCCCGGAGACACGAGGTCTCCCGCAAGCCCTGCTCGACACCTTCCCGACCGATCGATGCCTTTATATCCCGATGCGTCCGGGCAATCGCAGCCTGAATCTCTCGAACGCCGTTGCGGTCGTTGCTTTCGAGGCATGGCGTCAAACAGGGTTCGAAGGGGCTATCGTGCGAGAAGGGTGATCCGCGCCGCTACCAGGCGCCGCCGACATGACCGATCCAAGGCAGGATGGCCATGTTCGCGCCAAAACCGTATCCCGACATGGCCCTTTTTCGAGACGAGGCTCTTCTCATGCCCCGAGACGGCGGCCGTCACAAAGAACGCGGTTCAGCCGAACTCCGCCTTCGGCTCGCGCTCGAGCAAGGCGCGGGTAGCGCTCTCGGGCGAGACGCCTTCGTAAAGCACCCGGTAGACCTGCTCGCTGATCGGCATCTCGATGCCCAAGCGCGACGCGAGCCGATGCATGGCGAGCGCCGTCACGACACCTTCGACCTCTTGGCCGATCTTGGACTGTGCATCGGCCAAGCTCGCGCCGGCAGCAAGCGCAAGACCCATCCGCCGGTTGCGCGACTGGTTGTCCGTGCAGGTCAGGACCAGATCGCCGATGCCGGCGAGACCCATGAAGGTCTGCTTGCGACCGCCCAGGGCGGTGCCGACCCGAATTAGCTCGGCAAGCCCACGCGTTATGAGCGCGGCGCGGGTATTGGCGCCGAACCCGAGACCGTCGGCGATCCCGGTGGCGATCGCGAGCACGTTCTTGGCGGCTCCGCACACCTCGACACCGACGATATCCGAGCTCGTATAGGCGCGAAACCGCTCCCCGTGCAGCAGCCGTGCAATCCGCTCGGCGAACGCGGCATCGGACGAGGCGACCGTCACGGCGGTCGGAAGTCCGTGCGCGACCTCCTGAGCAAAGCTGGGCCCGGACACCACCGCGAGCGCGCGGGCGCCGAGGCTTTCCCGGGCCACGGCGTGGAGCAGCTCCCCGCTTGCCGGATCGAGACCCTTGGTCGCCCAAGCCACGCCCATCGCAGCGGGAAGTTGCCGCGCGATTTGTTCCGCTACGCGTCGAAAGGCGTGACTCGGAACCACGATCAGGCAGTCGCTCGCCCCGGCAAGCGCGTCGTCCAGCGACGCAGTCGCAGACAGTCCGTCGGGAAGCGGGACTCCCGGCAGAAAGAGTCGGTTCTCGCCATCGCGACGCAAGGCGTCGATCTGCTCGATCTCGTGACCCCACAGCCGCACGCGGTGTCCATTACGGCACAGCAGGATGGCGAGAGCCGTTCCCCAGGATCCGGCACCCAGAACCGCGATTGCGGCCTTCGTGGAATCGGCCTCTAGGGTATCGGCCGGCATGGTCGCGCTCAATGCTGGCTCGGCGGCTCGGCGGCGTCGCCCTTGACGCGCTGCATCGCGTCCTGTTGATGCTGCGCAAAGAGCGCATCGAAATTGACGTGTTGCAGAACGAGCTGAGGAAAGCTCCCCTTCGACACGAGATCGGAGACGACCTCGCGGGCGTAGGGGAAGAGCAGATTGGGACAGTAGGCACCGACCATGGCGCCCATCTCCTGCTCGGCAAAACCGGCGATGCCGAAGATCCCGGCTTGCTGGACCTCGACGATAAAGGCCGTCTTCTCCCCGAGCTGTGCCGAAACGGTCACGGAGAGCACGACCTCGAAAAGGTCGTCCTGGATCCGATTGACCTTGGTGCTGACATTGAGCTCATGCGTGGGCTTCCACTCGCCGCGAAAGATGTCCGGCGCATTGGGAGATTCGAATGACGCGTCTTTGACGTAGACCCGTTGGACGGAGAACTGTCGCTCCGGTTGGGTGCGGGGGTCGTTGCTTTGCGCATTCTCGGCCATGTTGTGGTTCCTTATCGAAGGATGGATCGACGGTTGGATCGAAGACGGGGGGTCGGGCGCCGGCGCGGTCGATCCCGGTACCGGGGACGGGTGACCGCCTCAGCGTTTTTTGCGCGTGAGCGGCAGGCTCGCGGCTTCCCACGCCATGATGCCGCCGTGCAGGTTGAAGACCTGCTCGAACCCTTCCTTTCGCAGTTGGCTACAGGCCATGGACGACTGAGCCCCGGACCGGCAATTGATGATGATCGGTTTGGGCTTGTGCTTTGTCAGCGTGGCGATCTGGTTCTTGAATCCGTTCATCGGGACGTTGATCGCGTTGATGATGTGGCCCTTTGCAAAATCGGCCGCCGGACGAACGTCGATGACCACCGCGTCCTGGTGGTTGATCATCTCGGTCGCTGCCAAAGGCTCGACGCTCCCTTTACCGCCCACGATGATGTTGTGGGTCAGCAACCCCAAGATGACGAACAACGCCACGAAAAGGTACCAGTGGCTTCCGACAAACTCCACGATTTGGTCTAACAGCATCGCTCTGCGATCTCATTGATTGGGCGAGACGTCGGGAACGCCGCGACCGGCGCCTCGACCCCGAGGTCGAGCACACCGGGGCTGCAGTTGCCCGCGACTGCCCTCGGGATGATTAAGGTGGCGAATTATAAGGAGGAGGGACGCGGGCGTCATCCCGCAGTGCATCGATTCAGTGGGTGTGCTGGCAAAAAACCTCACGCATCATCCCGATCAGCTGGAGGGTTCTGCCGTCGCTCACCCGGTAATACACGCGGTTGGCATCCTTGCGCGAGGCCAGTATGCCCTTGTCCCGCAGAATCGCCAGATGTTGGGAGATGTTGCTCTGCGAGGTTCCGACGTGGTCCACGATCTCCTGGACGCTGACCTCTTGGTCACCCAGGGTACAGAGGATCTTCAGACGCAAGGGATGCGACATGGCTTTCAGCGATCGGGACGCTCGCTCGATGTCGGCATCGTCCGCGAACAGGTTGCTCGCGTCGGGGTTGTCGACCGGGTCGTTCAGGACCGGGCGGGAAGGCTGGCTCAGATTGCTCACCATCGGATCCTGTCTCATCAATTGTTAAGCATACAATAATAAACTCTTTCCGGCAGAGTGCGAAGCACATGTACCCCGTAGCCGGAGCTTGCCCGACGAGGAGGGTCGCGCTGCCGAAGGCCGAGGGTGCCGCACGGTCGGCTGTCGGTTCTTTCCAGGGTTTCCGATCGGGCCTCGGACGATGCGTATAATCAGACGACCGATTCGCACCACGACTCACTCCCTCACCGCCGTGCCCAGGACCGTCGCAACAGGACATCCCGAGCGGCTTCACCGCGAGCCGTTCGATCACAGGCGTCACCGTGCGCTCGATTGGATCGGGCACCGCGTTGCGCGCTTGGCGCTGGCCTGCGTCTTGGCGTCGGCAGCTGCGGCGTCGGCGGAGACGGCGTCCGACGAGACCTTGGATACGCACGCGAAGGACCTTCAGGAGATTCAGCGGCAGGTCGAGTCGGTCGGTCGGGAGCTCATCGAGCAGCACGCGGACCGCCGTGCCTTGATCGCGGACCTCGAGGTTCGGGAGCGCGAGGTTGCCGAGGCGGCCGTCAGCGGCAGGGAGTCGGCGCGCGCCGTTGCCGAGCAGACCCGCGTCGCGGAGGCGCTGCGGGTGCGTCACCTCGAGGAGTACGCCGCTCTCGAGCAGGAGCTCGCGCTCTGGGCGGACCTGGTTCGCACCGCTTATGTCATGGGTCGGGCCGATCGCCTACGTCTTCTCTTGAATCAAGAAGATACCGCTCAAGCGAGCCGTATCCTATCGTATTTCGCGTATCTGAATCGAGAACAGCTACGTCGGATCACGGCCATCCAGGCGCGCGTCGAGCGGCTCACGCGCCTGGCCCACGATGCCGAGCGGGAGGCGGAGCGCCTGATCGATCTCGCACGCCGCCAAGAGACGGCGCGGCTTCGCTTGGAGGCCGCGCGGCAAGAACGCGCCGCAGTCTTGGATCGATTGGAAGCCAGCATCGCCGGCCAAACGGAGAATCTCGAGGTCCTCGAGCGGGATGCCGAGGCGCTGCGGCTCTTGGTCGAGCACCTGCGTCAGCGTGCTCAGATCCGTGCCGAGCTCGATATCCGGCGTGATCCGTTTCCGGAGCGCCGAGGGCGCTTGGCGTGGCCTCTACTACACGGGGAGGTCCTTGCCGAGTTCGGAACGCTCAAACCCGATTCGGAGCTGCGCTGGGACGGCGTATTGCTGGCGGCGCGACACGGCGAAGAGGTGCGCGCCGTGCATGACGGGAGGGTGATCCACGCCGATTGGCTGCGTGGGTTCGGGTTGCTCTTGGTGATCGATCACGGTGATGGCTACATGTCGATTTACGGCCACAACGAGGCGCTTCTGAAGGAGTCCGGCGAGTGGGTGGCCACCGGCGAGGTCATCGCTCTGAGCGGCGACAGCGGCGGTCGAGACGAGCCCGTGCTCTACTTCGCAATTCGTCACAACGGCAAGCCGGAGGACCCCGTGGGCTGGTGCGGCGGAGCGGCTCGGCAGGGATCCATCTCCGGCGCGGGTCGGGGCGATCTTTACGGGCTGCGGGAACGCGTCGGCGCCGAACCGATCAAATCACAACGCAGACCGCAACGAAGGCCATCCCTCGGCGCGACCGCCTGCAACCAAGCGTCCGGATCAACCTGACGAAAACAGCGAAAACATGCGATGCTAGGTCATCGTTCCGCAATCGCGGATCGGATGGTTCCGGCCGCGCGATGCACGCCCCGCCGAGCGGCGTGTCGATTCCAACCGACGTGACTCCATGATGCATGCCATGACCCGACCCCTACCTTTTGCCTCGACCTTGATTCTCGGGATTTGTCTTGTCTGGCCCGGTGCGCCGGGAGATCGCGCCTTCGCCGAGACGATCGAAAGCCCGGATATCCCCGAGACCATGACCACGACGGTCGAGACCGCGAGTGAGCTCCCGCTCGGCGAGCTTCGAACCTTTGCCGAGGTCTTCGGGCGCATCAAAGAAGAATACGTCGAGGGTGTCCAGGACAAGTTCCTCCTGGAGGGAGCGATCCGTGGCATGCTCGCGGGCCTCGACCCGCACTCGGCTTATCTCGACAACGAAGAGTTTCAGGATTTGCAGGTCGGCACCCGCGGCGAGTTCGGCGGTCTCGGGATCGAGGTCGGAATGGAAGACGGCTTCGTGAAGGTGATCGCGCCGATCGACGACACGCCGGCACAACGCGCGGGCCTTCAGAGCGGCGATACCATCGTGCGTATCGACCAGAAGCCGGTGAAGGGGATGAGTCTGAACGATGCGGTGACCTTGATGCGGGGCGAGCCCGGCACGAGCATCGCGTTGACCATCATGCGTTCCGGCGACGAGCCTCCGTTCGACGTCACGCTCGAGCGGGCAATCATTCAGGTCGCCAGCGTGCGCAGCCGCACACTCGCGCCCGGCTTCGGCTACATTCGGGTCTCGCATTTTCAAGCGCGGACCACCGAGGACCTGCTCGCGGCGGTCGGCGCCCTCAAGGGCGCAAACGACGGCGCGCTGAAGGGTCTCGTGCTCGATCTGCGCAACAACCCCGGCGGCGTGCTCAACAGCGCGGTCGGGGTGAGCGACGCCTTTCTGACCGGCGGTCTGATCGTCTACACCGAGGGTCGTCAGGAAGACAGCAAGCTCCAGTTCCAGGCCGGACCCGACGACATCCTGTCCGGTGCTCCGATCGTCGTGCTGGTCAACGGCGGCAGCGCCTCGGCGTCCGAGATCGTCGCCGGTGCCCTACAGGACCATAAACGCGCCATCGTCATGGGTAACCAGACGTTCGGCAAAGGTTCGGTCCAGACCATCGTGCCGATCGACGACTCCACTGCGCTCAAGCTCACGACCGCCCGCTACTTCACGCCCTCCGGGCGTTCGATTCAGGCCCAAGGGATTACTCCGGACATCGAGCTCGAGCGCGGGGAGTTCAAACCTCTGGCTGCGAACGGCGTGGCGGACCTAAAGGAGTCCGATCTGGTTCGTCACCTCGGGGACGAGGCCCCGGAATCCGCATCCGAGGACGCCGCCCAAAAGGGGTCGCTCGTCGCGGAGGACTTCCAACTCGCAGAAGCGCTCAATGTTCTGAAGGCATTGAATATTTTCGGCCAGCTGGGCACTCCCTAGTCGGTGCCCTCGAGTGACGTCCGCCAAGGCGCTCTCGGTCAACTTCGGAGTGGATTATGCCAAGGGTACTCGTTCCCCTCGCTCAGGGATGCGAAGAGCTCGAGGCCGTGACCATCATCGATCTGCTGCGCCGTGCCGCAATCGATGTGGTGACGGCCGGGCTGGATAACCGGCCGGTGACCGCGAGCCGGGGAACCCTCTTGATCGCGGACACCAGACTCGAGGATGTACTGGAACAGACCTTCGACATGATCGTCCTGCCGGGCGGGCTGCCGGGAGCCGACCATCTCGCGGCGGATCCCCGCATCATCGCCTTGCTTCGGAGTCAGCATGCGGCGGGCCGTTTCACCGCGGCGATCTGCGCCGCGCCCAAGGTTCTCGCGCGTGCCGGACTGCTCGACGGGCGATCGGCGACCGCCTACCCCGGAGCTGTCGATCCAGCGGCCTATCCGACGGTCGACTTCAGCGACGCCGCAGTCGTTGTCGACGGAACCCTCGTGACCTCGCGCGGCCCGGGTACGGCAATGGACTTCGCGTTGCAACTGATCGAGCTTTTGCTCGGGCGCGAATCGCGCGACCAAGTCGAGCGCGGATTGGTCCGAACCCTCTGACGGGATAACGAAGCTGCCGGCCCGAAGACCCGTGAGCCCAGGACACAAGGACTATGCCCCTCGACCCACCGATTTCGGCTGCCGTAGCCTTTGCCTCGTTTTTGTTGAGTGTCGGCGCAACCCGCTGGTTGGCCTCGCACGGGGCTGCCGGCCGCGGACCGCTCGATTACCCCAACGCGCGCTCGCTGCACAGTACACCGGTTCCGCGCAGCGGCGGTCTGGCCGTTCTGATCGGCTCGAGTGCGCCGCTCTTGGTGCTGGCCGCACTCGGGATCTCCGCGCCCGAGCTGGGATGGATCGCGGCGGCCTTGCTGCCGGTCGCGGGCATCGCTTATCTCGACGACCTCGGCGAGGTGTCGCGTCGCCTGAGGCTCGTCGTCCAGCTCGGCGCGGCCCTCCTGTTGATCAGCGGCGAACTGCGCTGGGCTCTGCTGGATCTGCCGGGATGGGTCCTGGTCTTTCCGGGATGGGTCGCCGTCGTGCTGACCCTCGTCTATGTCGTTTGGCTCATCAATCTCTACAACTTCATGGACGGGATGGACGGCTTCGCCGCAGGGATGGCGTTGTTCGGATTCTCAGCGTTCGCGATCCTGGGCTGGTCCGGAGGCGAACCCCTCTTTGCGCTGGCTTCGGCCTGTATAGCCTTGGCCGGCGCCGGGTTTCTGACCGGCAATTTTCCGCCGGCACGGATCTTTTTGGGGGACGCAGGTTCGTCGAGTCTGGGGTTGTTCGTGGCTGCCTTCTCGCTGTGGGGCGCCCATCTCGGACTCTTCCCGCTGTGGAGCGCCTGGCTCGCCTTCTCGCCCTTTATCCTGGACGCGACCTGGACCCTGTTGGCCCGTTTGGCGCGGCGCGAGCGCATCTGGGAGCCGCATCGCTCGCATCACTATCAGCGATTGGTTCTGGCCGGATGGAGCCATCGTCGAACCCTGTCGAGGGCCTATCCCCTCATGGCCGCCGCAGCGGCCTGCGCGGTGGCCGCGCCGCGCCTCCCGCCGCATGAGCAGTGGTTGCTGATCGGGGCTTGGGCGATGATCTATGCCTTGATCCATCTGAAGGTACGACTGGTCGAGCGCACCGCCTCGACGGAGCGCTCATGAATCCGCTGCTCGACCGTCTGCGCGGGTGTACCGCCGCCTTCTCGCAGGACATCACCGTGCGATTCGGCAATGTCCTCGGATCCGCGGGCAGCGTGGTGCCGCTGTTCAGTCGCCAAATCGAGCAGGCTGCAGCCGTCGACGATCGCTCCGCGATGGCGAACGTCTTGCCTGAATGGCACCCTGAATCGCGCGACCAAATCCTCTCGACAGAGGCCGCTCAAGACCGGAGAAATGCCGATGCATGACGACGCCGTCCTCGAAGAGGCACCGAGCATCAGGGCGAGGCGCGATGATCTCGACGGGATGTTTGCCGGGTCGCAAACGCTCGCTGAAACCCCCGACGACGTTGTTGCTCCGGCCGCAGACATGTCCACGGAGCCCGACAGCGATCCCACCCCGAAGGCCGCCGTCTATGCGCAGCCGCCCCCGGAAGGGCGAGTTGTGGCCCACCTGCACGCGTCCGGGAAGCTCTCGCCCGGCGATCTCGCGCGGGCGAGGCGTCTCGCCGACGAGGCGGGCGACCCCCTCTTGCCGATGCTGGTTCGTTTGGGACTCATCTCCGAGCGCGACATGGCGCAGGCCATGTGCGACGTGCTCGAGCTTCCCCTGGCCGACGCGAGCACCTTCCCGTCCGAGCCGTTGCGCGAGGATCTCTTCAGTCTGCGGTTTTTGAAGGACGCCAAGGTTCTCCCCGTGTCCGAGAACGAGGACGGCATCCAGATCGCTTTCGCCCATCCGATCGATCGGTTCGCGGTCGAGTCCATGCAGATGGCGGCAGGCAAACCCGTAAAGGCACTCGTGGGGCTGCCGAGCGAGATCGAGCTGGCCCTGGAACGCCTCTATGCGAAGGTCGAAGACGCCCCGGAGAGCACCGACGCGGCACTGGGCGATTTCGACGAGGAGGACATCGAGCACCTCAAGGACCTGGCCAGCGAGGCACCGGTCATCCGGAT
Source organism: Thiocapsa sp. (assembly GCF_018399035.1). GTDB lineage: Bacteria > Pseudomonadota > Gammaproteobacteria > Chromatiales > Chromatiaceae > Thiocapsa. The sequence goes on along the minus strand of NZ_CP073760.1, from coordinate 3,681,380 downwards.
GGTCAATCAGCTGATCCAAAAGGCGCTCGAATCGCGCGCATCGGATATTCACATCGAGCCCTTCGCCGACCAGCTCAAGGTGCGTTATCGCGTCGACGGGATCCTCAAGGAGGTCGATGCACCGCCCGTGCGCTCGACCGCCGCCGTCATCTCGCGCGTGAAGATCATGGCGAAGCTCAATATCGCCGAACGGCGGTTGCCCCAAGACGGACGCATCCCGATCCGCATCCAGGGCCGGGAGCTGGATCTGCGTGTCTCGACCGTTCCGACCATGTTCGGCGAGAGCGTGGTCATGCGTCTGCTCGACAAGGAGAGCGTACGCTTCGACCTGGATGCACTCGGCTTCGACGGCTCCCCGCGCGAGCGCCTCAGGCTCATCCTCGAGAAACCCTACGGCATCCTGCTCGTGACGGGGCCGACCGGCTCGGGCAAGAGTACGACCCTCTATACGGCGCTCAGTCGGATGAACACCGAGGAGCGCAAGATCATCACGGTCGAGGATCCGGTGGAATACCAGTTGGCCGGGATCAACCAGATCCAGGTGAAGAGCGCGATCGGCATGACCTTCGCCAGTGCCCTGCGCGCCATTGTCCGGCAAGATCCCGACGTCATTATGGTCGGCGAGATGCGCGACCTGGAGACGGCCCGGATCGCCGTCCAGTCGGCCCTCACCGGGCATGTCGTGCTCTCGACCCTGCACACCAACGACGCGGCCAGCGGCGTCACCCGCCTGCTCGAGATGGGTGTCGAGGACTATCTGCTCACCTCCACGATCAACGGCATCCTTGCCCAGCGCCTGGTGCGCAAACTCTGCCCGCATTGCCAGGAGGCTTATCCGGCGATCCCCGAGCTGGCGGTGCGTTTCGAGGCCATCGGGGCCGCGCCCGAGGACGTCGAGCTGCACCGGGCAGTCGGTTGCGACGCCTGCAACGGGACCGGCTATCGCGGCCGTTTGGTCATCACCGAGGTTCTGCTCATGACCGATCATATCCGCAAGGCGGTGCTGAACCACGCGACCGCGACCGAGATCCGCCGTATCGCGGTCGCCGAGGGGATGGAGACCATGTACCTGGATGGCCTGCGCAAGGCGCTCGACGGTCGTACGACGATCGAGGAGGTGCTGCGTGTCGCCGAGGCAGGCGAAGAGCCGAGCGTGGACTGAGCCGCGTCTCCTGCGACATCGATTGAGTCGCTCGACGCCGATCCAACGCGAATCCGCTGCATATCGCACGCGACGCGGTTCAACCGAGGACTGAAGTGCCGAAATATTTCTACAAGGCGGTCAAGCTCGACGGTGAGAGCGTCGAGGGCGAGCAGGAGGCGGTCGACGAGGCCGCGCTGGTGCGCCAGCTCCAGTCCGAAGGACTGATCCCGATCGAGACGCGCTCCTCGGCGGGCCTGCGTGCGCGCTTCGTGCGGACACGACGTCGGCGCATCAATCAAAAGGAGATCGGCATCCTGACCCGCGAGCTGGCGACGCTCCTCGAGGCCGGGATGACGCTGGACCGTTCGCTCCAGATCCTGGTGGATCTCACCGAGGAGGAGCACCTGATCCAGGTCCTGTCGGACCTGCAGGAACGGGTGCGCGGCGGCGCGACCTTCTCGAGCGCGCTCGACCTGCAGGACGGGCAGTTCCCGCGGCTCTACATCAATATGGTGCGCGCGGGCGAGGCCAGCGGAGCCCTGGATCAGGTCCTGAATCGGCTCGCCGATTATCTCGAACGACTCGCCGAGCTGCGCCAGACGATCACCTCCGCGCTGGTCTACCCCTCCATCCTTTTGGTGGTCGCGGCCTTGTCGGTCATCATGCTGCTGGTCTTCGTCGTGCCCCAGTTCACGGTGCTCTTCGACGACATGGGCGAGGCCCTGCCGCTGCCGACCCGGATCGTGGTCGCCACCGGCGATCTCTTCCGCAACTATTGGTGGGCCATGTTGGTCGGCATCGCCTTGATCGCCGTGGTGCTGGAGCGTTGGTTTCAGGATCCGGCGGTGCGCGACCGGTTCGACCACAAGGTGCTGGGCGTGCCGCTGTTCGGAGATCTCATCTGGAAGATGGAGACGGCGCGACTCTGCCATACCCTGGCGACGCTCCTGAAGAATGGCTTGCCCCTGCTCAGTGCCCTGACGCTGGCCAAAGAGGTCGTCTCCAATCGGAAACTCTCGGGTCTGCTCAACGAGGCCGGCGATGACCTCAAGCACGGCCGCGGTCTTGCCGGACCCTTGGCCCGTCTCGAGGTCTTGCCCGCTCTTGCGCTGCAGATGATCCGCGTCGGGGAAGAGTCCGGCAGTCTGGATGCGATGCTGGCGAAGGTGGCGAGCATTTATGATCGGGAGACCCGCAACAGCGTCCAGAGTATGCTGACGTTGCTCGAGCCGATTCTCATCATCGGGCTCGGCGTGGTCGTCGCCGGCATCATCATCTCGATCCTGATGGCCATCCTCGGAGCCAACGAGCTGGTGTTCTGACCCGCTCGTCCCTGACCCGTCCGCGCGTCCGGATCGCCTTGGCCCTGCAGCATCCGCCCCCTACAATGACCACAAATTTTCAACGTCATCAGAGCCTGTCTATGCAATCGAATCATTCAAAGCGTCTTCGTGGCTTCACGCTCGTCGAGCTGCTCGTGGTCCTCGCGATCCTCGGCCTGCTGGCGGGGCTGGTCGGTCCGCAAGTCATGAACTTCCTCGGCTCGTCCAAGAGCAAGACGGCCAAGCTCCAGATCGAAAACCTTGCCGCGACGCTGGACATGTACCGCTTGGAGGTCGGGCGCTATCCGACCCAGACCGAGGGTCTGCAAGCCCTCGTGGAGCGACCGGCGAACATCCAGAACTGGAACGGTCCCTACCTGAGAAAGGGCGACGTCCCGCAAGACCCTTGGGGTTTCGATTATCAGTACCGCTTCCCCGGCGAGCACGGCGCCTTCGATATCTGGTCGCTCGGCGCGGACAACCGCGAGGGCGGCGACGGCGAGAACGCTGACATCCGCAGTTGGGATTGACGACGGTACGGACTCGCCGTCTCGCGCGGATACCCCGTTGAGCTCCCCATCCGGGCGTGGGCACCGCGGCTTCACCCTGGTGGAGCTGCTCGTGGTCCTGGCGATCGCCGCGTTGGCCATGTCTGCGGTGCCGCCGCTCTTCTCGGCGGCCATGCCGGGCGTGGAGATGAAGGCCGCTGCGCGCCGCACCGTGAGCAGCCTCCGCCTGGCACGGGAAACCGCGATCCGTCAGGGAGCGGAGGTCGCCTTGGTCGTGGACGTCGAGCAACGCCGTCTCGAGCTTGCCGGGCACCGTAGCCTGACGCTGCCCAAGCGTCTGGATGTCACGCTCGAGGCCGCCGATCGCGAGATGCTCGATGAGCAGCGCGGGGCGATTCGTTTCTTTCCCGACGGGAGCTCGACGGGGGGCCGCATCATCCTGGCGAGCGACGATTCCGGGTACCAGGTCGGCGTTGTTTGGTTGACGGGGCGCATCCGTATGGCACCTTGGAGCGCGCGGTGAAGACCTTGCGGAATCGAAGAAGACGGCAGTCCGGCTTTTCGCTGCTCGAGGTGTTGGTCGCTTTCGCCATCCTCTCCGTATCGCTCGGGGTGCTGATGCAGATCTTCTCGCAAGCCGCGCGGACCACCCTGTTGTCCTCTCAGTACAGCCGCGCCGCGTCGTTGGCCGAGTCCAAGCTGAACGCGGTCGGAACGGCGATCCCCTTGGAGGAAGGTGCCGTCTCGGGCGACCCCGAGGGCGGCATCGCATGGGAGATCACCATCCTCCCGGTCACCTTGGGCGAGGAATTCGGTGCCGAGCCGCCAGCCACGCCCTACCGTGTCAACGCGACCGCACTCTGGGAGGACGGGAGCCAGGTCCGCAGCCTCACGCTTTCGACCTTACGTCTCGGCGAGCGGTTCTGAACCGCGTCCGCCATGCCATGGAGCGTTTTCAACCGTGATCGGCCTCGAATGAGTCAGCGATCGTCGCAGCAGACGCGGTTCAGGAGTCTGCGTCTTAGTGATTTTGGACGTGTCGGCACCGGTCGCCCCGGTCGCCCCGGTTTCCCGGCGAAGACGGGCCCCTGTCGGATCGCTGTCTTCGCCGCGGCTTGGCCTAGGACGCCTGCAACGAGAGTCCGGGGTCGGTTGCGGGACACCCAGGGCTTTACCCTGATCGAGCTGCTCATCGCCCTTGCGATCGTCAGTCTCATCACGCTGATGCTCTTTTCCGGCCTGAGCCTCGGTTCACGCGCATGGGAAGGCGTCGACGCCGTCTCGGAGCGCGTCTCCGAGGTTCGGGTCACGCGCGACTTTCTGATGTCGACCCTGAGTCAGACGCGGGCGACGACCTTGACGCTCGACGCCCGGATGATCAGTGTCTTCGCCGGCGACAGCGAGCGCTTGGAGTTTGTCGCACCGCTGTCCACGCAGGTCGGCGTGCCCGGACTCTACATCCTGCGTCTCGGGCTTGTGCCGATCGGTCAAGACGTGAGTCTGGTCCTGACGCGCTGGCTGGTTCATCCCGAGGTGCTCGAGGGAACCGACGAGATCCCGGCCTGGGAGCCCTTGGAGGCGGACTCGGGCTTCGCACTGGACTCGACTCCGCTCGACACGGATGCCGCAGCCGGCGCCTTCGGCCGGACCCTGCTCCTGGATCGCGTCGCCGCGTTTCAGATCGCCTATTTCGGGACCGCCGACGGGGAGATCGAGCCCGATTGGCATGAGGAGTGGCTCGGACAATCCACCATGCCGACCCTGCTGCAAATTCGTATGGCCACGCCCGCGCAGTCCTGGCCGGATCTGCTGGTCAGCCTGCCGGTACGCCTCTTTTGACCGGGGTGCGCCGGCGCGCCCCGCGTCAGCGGGGCATCGCCTTGGTCCTGGTGCTCTGGGTGCTGACCCTGCTCACCGTCATGGCGGTCGGCATGACCGCGGCGCAGCGAACCGAGACGGCGCTGAGCGACAATCATGTCTCGGGAGCACGCTTTCGGGCCGCCGCGGATGCCGCCATCGCCTTCACGGTCCTGGTCTTTGCGATGCCGCCGCCCGATGCGACCGATCCGGACGTTTCCGCTTGGTTGCCCAACGGGGTGGCGGTGCCTTGGCGGTTCGGCGGGGTCGATCTTGCGATCCGGGTCTTCAACGAGGGCTCGCGGATCGATCTGAACCAGGCGCCGCCCGAGCTGCTCTCGGCGCTCCTCGTGACGCTCGGCATGGAGGAGGATCCGGCGACGTCGCTCGCGGCAGCTATCGTCGATTGGCGCGACGAGGACGATCTGTCGCTCCTGAACGGTGCGGAGGATCGCGACTACCGCGATGCCGGCCGGACCCTCGGGGCAAAGGATGCGCCCTTCGAGGCCGTGGAGGAGCTGATGCAGGTTCTCGGGATGACACCCGAGATCTACGCGCGCTTGGCCGCGGAGGTCAGTGTCGATCTCGAAGGGGCCGGATTCGACGAACGCTTCGCCTCCGCGGCCGCGATCGCCGCGAGCCAGGGGATCCCGTTCGAAGATGCACAGCTTCGCGTTGTCCAGCGCGATTCGCCTCTGTTCGAAGACAGCAGCGGACCTCGGTTCGTCGATCGGGCAGGACCGCTCTACCGGATCGAGGTCTCGGAAACCGGTGCGGGCGCCGGCGGACGCAGGATGGAGGCGCTGATCGAGACCACACCCGGACAGCAGCCGCCTTATCAGTTGCGTTGGCGCCGTTACGGTCTGCCCGGTGCGCCGTCGGCGCCGATCGACATCGAAGCCGATGCCGGTTGACTGGCGTCTCGGCGACCGGTGGACGTACACTTAAGGGGTCGGCTGACCGCAAGTACAAGCTTGCGGCATCCGACGCGGATCGATAACCCCATTCCGACCGGCACTCATGTCCCTCAGCGACCCACTCAAATTCCTCGGCCAGCTCCCGAGCGGCCCCGTGGCGGATCTCGACGAGATCTACCGCATCGTCCGCCGCTCGCTCGTGGCCTGTCTGCCGATCCCGGTTCGACATTTTCTCGCGCGCCGCGACCGTCGTTTGATCATCGAGCCCGAGGCATCGACCGCGCATCTGTTCCTGATGACCGGCGAGGAGCGCGAGCCTGTCGGTGAGCTCGGGCTCGATATGGCGTTTCCGCTCCCCGAGATCGCACGAACCGGACCCGAACGTTCCCCGACACGGATCTTGATGATGCCGCGCGAGGACATCCTGACCCGCACCGTCTCGCTGCCGTCGCAGGTGCGTGCCAATCTTCCGCAGGTAATACGCTTCGAGCTCGATCGCCTCTCGCCGTTCCAAGCAGGCGACGTCCTCTACGATTTCCTCGCCAAGCCCGGCCCGAAAGGCGCCCCGCGCCTAAAAGTCGAGCTCGCCTTGTGCCGCCGCGATCTTGCAGCGGCCTGGGTCCAGCGCATGCGCGATGCGGGGGCGCCGATCGATCGGATCGCTTGGGAAGGGGCTTGGCCCTCGGCCAACCTTTTGCCGGCGGCAGAGCGCCCGAAGCGCCGTCTCGACCTCTTCAGTGCCGACAAGTTGCTTTGGGCAGCGGTCGTGCTGCTCTTCGCGGTCGCCCTCGTCGGACCGCTGTGGCAGCAGAAGCGGACCGCCGACGCACTCGATGCCGAGGTGCGGCGGGCACGCGTCGAGGCGGTCGCGGTCGACGATTTGCGCCAAGAGCTCGAGCGGGCGCGCTTGGGAAGCACGGCGGTGCTTCAACAGAAACGTGACGAACCAAACATCCTCGTCCTCTTGCGCGAGTTGAGCGACCGCATCCCGGACGACACCTGGATCCAGACCCTCGACTACAACAACGGGCAGGTCGAGCTGCGCGGCGAATCCGGACAAGCGACCGCCTTGATCGCACTGCTCGAGGAGGCTCCCGGGATCGACGAGGTGTCGTTTCGCTCGCCCGTAACGCAGGTCCCGCAGACCGGCAAGGAGCGCTTCAATATTTCGCTGCTGTTCACGCGTGCGAGGGGAGAATGAAGGCCCTATCGCATCCGAAGATCCTCTGTGTTCTGGCGTGGGTTGTGCTTTTGTCGGTTCCGCTTCTGGTGATCGGCGGCCTGGCAATGGCGTGGAGCAGCGAGATGAGCGGTCTTTCCGCCCGGATCGCCGACGGCGAGGATCAGCTCGTGCGCTATCGGCGAATGATCGCCACCCTACCCGAGTTGCGCGAGGAGCTCGAGCGGGTCCGCGCCAACGAGAGCTTCAAGGCGTTCTACTTCGATGCACCGACAGCGGCCTTGGCGGGTGCCGAACTTCAGCGTCAGGTCCAGGATATCGTCACCGCGGCCAGCGGCCGTCTGATCAGTACCCAGATCCTGCCCGGGCCGCCGGAGGAAAGTCCCCCTCGGGTGCGGGTGCGCACCCAGATTCAAGGGTCGACCGAGACCCTTCTGGATGTGCTCTACGATCTCGAGCAGGCGCGGCCTTTTCTGTTCGTCGATCAGGTCTCGGTGCGCTCCTCGGCCCGCCCTCAGCAGCCTGCTGCCGATCCGCGCAGACGCGCCATTCGTCGCCCGCCCGTCAATCCGGCTGGCGAGCTGACGGTCCGGATCGACATCTTCGGATTTACCCTCGGAGGTGACACTTGATCAAGTGGCTCCCCGGATTCCTCGTGCTCGCCCTGATCCTGTTGCTTGCCCTGCAATGGAAGGATTGGCCGCCCGGTCCGTCGCGCGCCGGACTCGATGCGTCATCCGCGGCGGCTTCGAGCGCGCCTGTCGGGAGCGAGCCGGACGCCGCAGCGCAATTGCCGCCCCCCGATCCGAAAGATGCCTACGCGAGCGTGACCGACCGACCGCTGTTTCGTCCCCAGCGCCGACCGGAAGAGGAGGTCGATCCGGACGCGCAGTCACAGCTCGAGCCGGATGTGCTGACCTCGCTCGACGGCATGAACCTGAGCGCGGTGATCATCACGCCGACCCTGGTCTCGGCGTGGGTCCAGGATCCGAATCAACCCCGGCTCAGACGTCTGCGCATCGGCGATGATCTGGAGGGCTGGTCCGTTCAGACCATCCTCCCGGATCGTATCCTACTGGAGCGACAAGGCGAGCAGGATGCGCTAATATTGCGCGATTACGGAAAAACACCCAGCCCGGCTGCCCCGATGCCGGTCCCGCGGCGTCCGCCCCGGGTGCTTCAACCCGCGGATCCCCGGACCAATGACACCCAGGACCACTGACCGCATCGGCCGGCCGAGCCGAGCCGACTCGAGCACGATATCGATGGACCCATCGCGCCATTTCGGTGCCCGGTCGCTCGCCGGTCACCTGCCTCGACTCGCCGCCCTCTTGATCGTTGCGGTCGTCTCCACGGCGTGCGAGCGCGCCTACTGGGATCCCACGGTCCGAATCGACGACATGGGAGATGACGGGACCCGCGCCCTGCAGGGCGGAGGCCGCGGCATGATCTCGCCGGGCACGACCGAAGCAATGAGCATCGCCTTGGGCGAAGAGGACGCGCGCGGTCCCGCCGTCGAGTCACTCCAGCGCGGTACCGGGACCTTTGTCCGCGAGATATCACCGCCCAGCGTCGACACCACCCCGGGCGACGTCACCCTGAACTTCGACGGGACAGACATCCGCGAGGTCGTCAAGGTCATCCTCGGCGATCTCCTGCAGGTGAACTATGTTCTGCATCCCGCGGTGCAGGGTGTCACTTCGTTGCAGACCGGTCGCCCGCTGCGGCGCGACCACCTGATCCCGACCCTCGAAACACTCCTGCGCATGAACAACGCCGCCATCGTCTACTCGGGCGGCACCTACGAGGTGGTTCCGCTCGCGAATGCCGTTCAGGGTCGCGTGGTTCCCCAGCTCGGCGAGTCCGGTCGAGCCCTCCCCGAAGGCTACAGCGTTCAGGTCGTGCCCCTGCAATACATCGGTGCGGAGGAGATGAGCAATATCCTCCAGCCGCTGGCACCCGAAGGGAGCGTGATTCGTGTCGACAACCTCCGCAATCTGGTCGTAATCGCCGGGACCAGTCCGGAAATGGGCAACCTGCTCGACACCATCCGCGTCTTCGATGTCGACTGGATGGCGGGGCTCTCCGTCGGCTTCTTTGTCCTGGAGTACGCCAAGGCCAACGAGGTCGTGACCCAGCTTCAGACGCTGTTGGGCGACGAAGGCAGCAACCCGCTCAAGGGTGTGTTCAGGTTCGTCCCGGTCGAGAGCGCCAACGCGGTGCTGGTGGTGTCTCCTCAAGCCAGCTATCTCCAACAGGCCAGCAATTGGATCGAGCGCCTCGACATGGCCGAGGCGACCGGCGATGCCGCCGAGCGCCTCTTCGTCTATCGGGTGCGCCACGGCGATGCGGAGAATCTTGCCGACACCCTCTCCCAACTCTTTGGGGGGGAGGGGTCGCAGCGATCGTCGTCCGTCGGCGGTGTTGCGCCCGGATTGGGCGGCTCCTCGATCGGCTCGACGGGCGACGGCGGGGCGGACGGCGGAGGCGTCGGCGGGCAGTCGGCACCGCGTCGCAGCTCTTCGCGCGAGATCGAGCTGTCCTCGCCGGTCAGTATCGTTGCCGACGCGACCAACAATTCGCTGCTGGTCAGGTCGAGCCCGAGGGACTACAAGAAGATCCTCGACGCACTCAAACAGTTGGATATCCTGCCGCTGCAGGTCTTGGTCGAGGCCACCATCGTGGAGATCAGCCTGGAGGGCAATCTCAAGTACGGGGTGCAGTGGAATCTCTTCGGACTCGCAACCGAGGACCAGCGCAGCCAATTTACCCTGGGCTCGGGCAATACGCTCGACACCAGCGTCGGTCTGAGCTTCCCCGGCTTCAACTGGGCCGTCATCAGCCGGCCGGATACCATCCGCGCGACCCTGAGCGCCTTGGCGCAGGACAACCTGATCAACGTCCTGTCGTCCCCGTCGGTGATGGTCTTGGACAATCAGACGGCGAAGATTCAGGTCGGTAAAGAGGTCCCGATCGCAACCAGCCAGCAGCAGGGTCTGACGAACAACGATCGGGTCGTCAACACCATCGAATATCGGCCCACGGGCGTGATGCTGTCGGTGAAACCACGGGTCACCCCCGGCGGTCTGGTGCAGATGGAGATCGAGCAGGAGGTCAGCACGGTCGACGCGGCCGGCAGCGGCGGCTCGGCACTGGACTCGCCGACCTTCTCGACACGCAACATCACCAGCTCGGTTGCCGTGCGCTCCAACCAGGCCGTGGTGCTCGGCGGCCTGATTCAAAACGAACGAAGCGACGGCAATCAAGGCGTCCCCGGGCTCTACAATCTCCCCTTCGCCGGGCCGCTGTTCGGGCAGCGCTCCAAGGTCTCCAGAAGGACCGAGCTCGTGGTTGTTTTGACGCCGAAGGTGATCGCAAGCGACCGTGACGCCGAGACGGTCACCCGCGACTTCCGCAACAAGGTCCGCGGTCTTCAGATGAAGTTCTGATCGGCTCCGCTCGCGTGCGGCAGTGCCGTCATCACCCGAAGTTGATCTTGGCCTCGAGGTTGGGGGCCGAGTCCGCGTTGGTGAGTGCCTCATCCAAGGTGATGGATCCCTTGTGGTAGAGCTTCAAAAGCGCCTCGTCGAAGGTGGTTGTCCCCTCCTCGCCGTGTCCCTGCATCGCCTCCTCGATCGACTCGATGTGCCCGTCTCGAATGAGATCTGCGATGTGCGGCGTGTTGACTAGGATCTCGATGGCCGCACAGCGCGCACCGGTGGTGGTGCGGACCAGGCGTTGCGAGACGATGGCGCGCATATAGGCCGAGAGGTCGGTGTAGAGCGTCTTGTGCATCTCATGCGGAAACAAGTTGACGATCCGCTCCATCGCCTGATAGGCATTGTTGGCGTGCAGGGTCGAGATGGCCAAATGACCCGTCCCGGCCAGCTCGATCGCCGCCTCCATGGTTTCGCGGGTCCGGATCTCGCCGATCAGGATGACATCGGGCGCCTCGCGCAGTGCACTCTTCAGCGCCCGCCGGTAGTCCTTGGTATCCAGCCCGAGCTCGCGTTGACTGACGATGCATTGCTGGTGGGGATGCACGAACTCGATCGGGTCCTCGATGGTGATGATGTGACCCGGCGCCGTGCAATTGCGATGGCCGATCATCGCGGCGAGTGTCGTGGACTTGCCGGAGCCCGTCGCGCCGACCATGAGGATGATCCCCCGCTTGTGCATGACCAATTGGCTCAACACCGGGGGTAGATCCAACTCCTCGGGGGTCGGGATGGTGCTTCGGATGTAGCGCAGGACCATCGCCCGGTGTCCGCGCTGATGATAGGCGTTGACCCGAAAGCGTCCACGATCCTCCAACGCGACGGCGAAATCGAGCTCGAGCGACTCCGCGAGCTCGCGCTCCTGGTCCGCATCGAGCAGGGAAGCAATCGCCTCCCGACAAAAGGTCGCCGTCAAAGGGGTCTCGCCGATCGAGCGGATCACCCCTTCGATCTTGATCTTGGCCGGTGCTCCGGGCACGAAAAAGAGATCCGACGCCTTGTGTCGAATCATCATCTCGAGATAAGGGTTGATGTCCATTGCGACTCTAAGATTTTCGCCCGCGGTCCGAACCAGGCAATCCGTCGATCATCGTGGAGCTCGTCAGAGTCTCGCTGAACAGGGTCGAGTCGAACGAATCGCCATCGTCGTCCCCGAGAATGGTCAGTCCGTCCGTCTCGGCGAAGGGATCCCTGCCCTGGGCTTCGTGGCCCTCCAACTTGATCGCCAAGCGAAGCTCGTTCATGGAATCGGCGCTGCGCAACGCATCCTCGTAGCTGATCTTCCCGGCCTCGTAAAGATCGAAGAGCGACATGTCGAAGGTCTGCATGCCCTGCTCGCGCGAGCGCTTCATGATCGCCTTGATGGACCCGACATCGCCCTTGAAGATCAGATCCTGGATCAAGGGCGTGTTGATCAAGACCTCGACTGCGGCGATGCGACCACCGTCGGTGCAGGGCAATAGACGTTGCGAGATCACCGCCTTGAGATTCAGGGAAAGATCCATCAGCAACTGAGCACGCCGCTCCTCGGGAAACAGATTGATGATGCGGTCGAGGGCCTGGTTGGCGTTGTTGGCATGGAGTGTGGAGAGGCACAGATGGCCGGTTTCGGAGAAGTTGATGGCATGCTCCATCGTCTCTCGGCTGCGGATCTCGCCGATCAGGATGACATCGGGCGCCTGGCGCAGCGTATTCATCAGCGCGATTTCCCAGCTCTCGGTATCGACGCCGACCTCGCGCTGGGTGATGAGACAATGGCGGTGGGGATGGACGTACTCGACCGGGTCCTCGATCGTGATGATATGTCCGTAGCTGTGTTCGTTGCGATGACCCAGCATGGCCGCGAGCGACGTCGATTTTCCGGAGCCCGTGCCGCCGACGACCAACACCAGGCCGCGCTCGCCCATCACGATGTCCTTCAACACCGGGGGAAGCGCGAGTCCGTCGAGCTCCGGGATGGTCGCATTGATGGTGCGCAGGACCGCGCCGCAATGACCTTGCTGGATGAAGGCGTTGACCCGAAACCGACCGATCGACTGCGGGCTGATCGCGAAATTGCACTCCTTGGAGGCGTCGAAGTCGCGAATCTGCCGGTCGTTCATGATGGAGCGCACCAGCACGTTGGTCTGGGCGGAGGTCAAGGCTTGCTCGCTGATGGGCGTCATGCGCCCGTCGATCTTGCAGGCCGGCGGAAAACCCGCGGAGACGAAGAGGTCCGACCCCTTTTTGGCCATCATCTTGCGCAGACAATCGAGCATGAAATGGGCGGCTTGCTGACGATCCATCTCTAATCTCGCCCTCTCGACGCGACGCGGCCTTCATGAGGAGACGCAGAGCGGCCCGACCGAATCCGAGCCGCTCCGCGATCTAAAAGAATATCAGCGGGCCAGATCGGAGCGGCCCATCAACCACTCGTCCACCGCCCTTGCGCACTGACGGCCTTCGCGGATGGCCCACACCACGAGCGACTGACCGCGTCGCATGTCTCCGGCGCAAAAGACACCATCGACTGAGGTGTGATAGGCGGCGGGGCCATCCGTGGTGCCCTTGATGTTGCCGCGCGGATCCATCGCGAGGCCGGCGTTCTCGCGCAGCTCGTCGATCATGCCTTCATGGACGGGATGCACGAAGCCCATGGCCAACAGCACCAGGTCGGCCTTGAGCTCGCCGACGCTCTCCGGGACCGGCTGCATCTGCCAACGCCCGCCGTCGGTGCGCTCCCAGCGCACCAGCTCGAAGCTTAGTCCCTTGACGCGGCCGTTCTCGTCGCCGACGAACGCCTTGGATGCGACGTTCCACAGCCGTTCGCAGCCCTCTTCCTGGGAGCTGGAGGTGCGCAGTCGGTTCGGCCAATCCGGCCAGGTCAATCCCTTGTCTTCCTTCTCCGGCGGTTTGTCCAGGATCTCGATCTGAGTGACGGATTTTGCACCGTGTCGGTTGGATGTTCCGATACAGTCCGAGCCGGTATCCCCGCCCCCGATCACGACGACATGCTTGCCGTGGGCGCTGATGAAATCGTCCTCGGGGACGTAAGAGCCCTGCACGCGCTTGCTGTTGCGCGTCAAGAAGTCCATCGCGAAATGGATCCCGGACAACTCGCGCCCGGGCACCTCCAGATCACGCGGCTTCTCCGACCCGCCGGCGAGGACCACGGCGTCGTACTCCTCGCGCAACCGCTCGACCGGAATGTCCACTCCGATATGGGCGTTGGTGTGAAACTCGACGCCTTCGGTCCGCATCTGCGCCATCCGCCGATCGATCAGCGACTTGCTCAGCTTGAAATCGGGGATGCCGTAGCGCAACAGCCCGCCGATGCGATCCGCCTTCTCGAACAGGTGCACCTGATGGCCTGCACGCGCAAGCTGCTGGGCGGTTGCCAGACCGGCCGGGCCGGAGCCGACCACGGCGACGCGCTTGCCGGTGCGTCGCTCCGGGACCAACGGCTTGATCCAGCCTTCCTGCCAGGCCTTGTCGACGATGGCGCATTCGATCGTCTTGATGGCGACCGGCGTGTCGTTCAGATTCAGGGTGCACGCGGCCTCGCAGGGTGCGGGGCAGATGCGTCCGGTGAACTCCGGAAAGTTGTTGGTCGAGTGCAGGACGTCGATCGCGGCCTGCCAATCATCTCGATAGACCAGGTCGTTCCAGTCCGGGATGAGATTGTCGACGGGGCAACCCTGATGACAAAAGGGAATTCCGCAATCCATGCAGCGGGCACCTTGCTCGCTGACCTCGCGATCCGCCATCGGGATCACGAACTCGTTGTAGTGCACGACGCGATCGGCGGCCGGCTGATAGCGCCGGTCGCGTCGGTCGAATTCAATGAATCCGGTTGGCTTACCCATGATCCACAATCCCCTTCGACTGCTTGATCGTCTGTGGCGGACGGCTTTGGCGCGTCTGCATGGTTTCAAGCGCCCGGCGATAATCGACCGGCATGACCTTGACGAACCGTGTGCGATAGTGTTCCCAATCGTCGAGGATCCGTCGCGCCACGTCAGAGTTGGTGTAGTGCCGGTGGTTCACGACGAGCTGCTTGAGCCGCGCGGCATCGTAACGGCTCATGTCCTGACTGAGATCCACGAGACCGTGGGTCTCGAGGTCGCCGCCCTGGTGGTCGAGCGCCTCGAGGATGTCGTCTTCCATCGTGATCGGCTCGAGCTCGACCATCGCCAGATTGCAGCGATCGGCAAAGGTACCGTCCTCATCCAGGACATAGGCGACACCGCCGGACATCCCTGCCGCGAAGTTTCGCCCCGTCGGACCGAGCACGACGGCGATACCGCCCGTCATGTACTCGCACCCGTGATCGCCGACGCCTTCGACCACGGCGATGGCCCCGGAGTTGCGCACACAGAAGCGCTCGCCCGCCACACCCCGGAAGAAGCACTCGCCGCTGATCGCACCGTACAGCACGGTATTGCCGACGATGATGTTGTCTTCGGCGCGCTCGATGGCGGATTCGGCCGGAGGATAGATGATGAGCCGTCCGCCCGAAAGACCCTTGCCGACATAGTCGTTGGCCTCGCCCTCGAGCTCGATCGTGACGCCCGCGGCCACCCAGGCGCCGAAGGACTGACCGCCCGTGCCCTTGGCCTTGATGTAGATGGTGTCTTCGGATAACCCGGCATGCCCGAAGCGCTCGGCAACCCGACCCGACAGCATGGCGCCGAAACAGCGGTTGTAGTTCCTGATCGCGGTCTCGATCCGCACGGGCTCGCGGCGCGCGAGTGCCGGCTCGGCCTGACGGATCAGCTCGTGATCGAGCGCCTTGTCGATGCCGTGATCCTGGCGCTCGCTGTTGTAGACCGCCACGTCCGCACCGACGTCCGGGCGCGCCAGCAGACGCGAGAAATCCAGACCTCGGGCCTTCCAGTGCGAGATCGCGCGCCGCATCTCCAGGCGTTCCGAGTGGCCGATCATCTCGTTCAAGGTACGGAAGCCGAGCTTGGCCATCAACTGACGGACCTCTTCGGCCACGAAGAAGAAGAAGTTGATCACATGCTCGGGCTGTCCCGTAAAGCGCCTGCGCAGCTCCGGATCCTGCGTCGCGACACCCACCGGACAGGTATTCAGATGACACTTGCGCATCATGATGCAGCCCTCGACGATCAAGGGCGCGGTCGCGAAACCGAACTCGTCGGCCCCGAGCAAGGCCCCGATCACCACGTCCCGACCGGTGCGCATGCCCCCGTCGACCTGAACCGCGATACGCCCGCGCAACCGGTTGAGCACCAGCGTCTGATGGGTCTCGGCCAGACCGATCTCCCAAGGCGAGCCCGCATGCTTGATGGAGGTCAGCGGGCTGGCGCCCGTGCCTCCGTCATAGCCGGCAATGGTGACGTGGTCCGCGTGGGCCTTGGAGACGCCCGCGGCAACCGTCCCGACGCCCACCTCGGAGACCAGCTTGACCGAGATGCGGGCCTTCGGGTTGACGTTCTTCAGATCGTGGATGAGCTGCGCCAGATCCTCGATCGAGTAGATATCGTGATGCGGCGGCGGGGAGATGAGTCCGACACCGGGCGTGGAATGACGGACCCTGGCGATCTGCGGGCTCACCTTATGGCCCGGCAGCTGGCCGCCTTCACCCGGCTTGGCACCCTGCGCGATCTTGATCTGGATGTCGTCCGCGCTCACCAAGTACTCGGTCGTGACGCCGAAACGGCCCGAAGCGACCTGCTTGATGGCCGAGCGTTCCGGGTTCGGCGAGCCGTCGGGCAACGGCTGGAAGCGCTCGGGCTCCTCGCCGCCTTCACCCGTGTTGGACTTTCCGCCGATGGCGTTCATCGCCTTGGCGAGTGTGGAATGGGCCTCGGGCGAGATGGAGCCGAAGGACATGGCGCCGGTCGCAAAGCGTTTGACGATGGCGCTGGCCGGCTCGACCTCCTCGATCGGGATCGGCTCGGGCGCGAGCTTCAGCTCCATGAGGCCGCGCAAGGTCAGGAGCCGCTCGGACTGGTCGTTGATCAGGCGTGAATATTCGCCGAAGGTCTCGAAGTTCTTCGCGCGGGTCGCGTGCTGCAGCTTCGAGATGGTCTCGGGGGTCCAGACATGATCCTCGCCGCGCAGTCGATAGGCGTAATCCCCGCCGACATCCAGATGTTTGCGGTAGATCTGCTCGCGCCCGTAGGCTTGCCCGTGCCAGCGCACCGCCTCCTCGGCGACCTCCTTCAGACCGATCCCTTCCACCTTCGTTTGGGTGCCGGTGAAGTAGCGCTGGATGAAGGGCGTGTTCAGCCCGATCGCATCGAAGATCTGCGCCCCGCAATAGGACTCGAGCATCGAGATGCCCATCTTCGACATGACCTTGAGCAGCCCCTTGCCGACCGCCTTGATGTAGCGCTTCTGGGCCTCTTCGAAGGTCAGTGGCTCGGCGAGGTGCGGCAGCAGCGACTGAATCGTATCGAAGGCGAGATAGGGGTTGATCGCCTCCGCGCCGTAGCCGGCCAGCGTGGCGAAGTGGTGTACTTCCAAGGCCGCACCGGTCTCGACCACGATGCCCGAGCTGGTGCGCAGGCCGCGTCGGATCAGATGGTGGTGCACCGAGGAGGTGGCGAGCAGCGCCGGGATCGGAATGTGGTCGAGATTGGTGTTGCGATCGGAGAGGATCAGGATGTTGTAGCCGGCCAAGACCGCCTGCTCGGCCTGCTCGCACAGGCGATCGAGCGCCGCGCCCATGCCTTGCGCGCCCTCGGTCGCCGGGTAGACCATGTCGAGCGTACGGGTCCTGAACGCCGCCCCGGCGCTGTACTCGATGTGCCGAATCCGCTCCAGGTCTTGGTTGGTCAACACCGGCTGCGGGGTCTCCAAACGCCAGTGCTTGCCGGCCTCGTTGATCCCCAGCAGGTTCGGACGCGGCCCGATCATGCACACCAGCGACATCACCAGCTCTTCGCGGATCGGGTCGATCGGCGGATTGGTGACCTGCGCGAAATTTTGCTTGAAGTAGCTGGAGAGATGCTTGGGTCGGCTCGAAAGCACCGACGGCGGATTATCCGCACCCATCGAGCCGACCGCCTCTTGACCCGTGAGGACCATCGGGCTCAAGAGGAACTTGATGTCTTCCTGGGTGTAGCCGAAGGCCTGCTGTGCGTCCAACAGGGTGGCATCGTCCGGCGACATGGGTCCGACACTCGTCGGCAGCTCGTCGAGTCGGATCTGCGTCTTCTTGAGCCATTCGCCGTAGGGTTTGGCCTCGGCGAGCTGGGTCTTGATCTCGGCATCGTCGATGATGCGGCCTTGCTCCAGATCGATCAGGAGCATCTTGCCGGGCTGCAGACGCCACTTCTTGACGATGCGCTCCTCGGCGATGTCGAGCACGCCCATCTCGGAGGCCATCACGACCATGTCGTCTTTGGTGACCAGGTAGCGCGCCGGACGTAGACCGTTGCGATCCAGCGTCGCGCCGATCTGGCGCCCGTCCGTGAAGGCGACCGCTGCGGGACCGTCCCAGGGCTCCATCAAGGCCGTGTGATATTCGTAGAAGGCGCGGCGCTTCTCGTCCATCAAGCGGTTGCCGGTCCACGCCTCGGGGATCAGCACCATCATGGCGTGCGCGAGCGAGTAGCCGCCCATCACCAGCAGCTCGAGGGCATTGTCGAAGCACGCGGAGTCCGACTGGCCTTCCGGGATCAGGGGCCAGATGGTGTCGAGGTCCTCGCCGAGGATGTCCGAGCGCATGGTGTGTCGGCGCGCGGCCATCCAGTTGACGTTGCCGCGCAGGGTGTTGATCTCGCCGTTGTGGCAGATCATGCGGAACGGCTGCGCCAGATCCCAAGTCGGGAAGGTATTGGTCGAGAAGCGTTGATGGACCAGCGCGATGGCGGATTCGAAGCGCTCGTCGGAGAGATCCAGATAATAGTTGCCGACCTGGTCGGCGAGCAGCATGCCCTTGTAGTTGAGCGTGCGCGAGGACAGCGATGCGGTGTAGTAGGAGGTCTGATCGTATCCGGAGCCGCGGATCTCGTTGTCCATCCGCTTGCGGATCACGAAGAGCTTGCGCTCGAAGGCGTCCTGATCGGCACAGCTCTCGCCGCGGGCGATGAACACCTGCTGGACGAGGGGCTCGGTCGGGAGCACGCTCTTGCCCAGATCGCTGTTGTCGACCGGAACATCCCGCCAACCCAGTACCCGTTGACCGCCTTCGCGCACGTGGCGATCGATGATGTCCTGCATCAAGCCGCGCGCATCCGCGTCGCGGGGCAGAAACACCATGCCGACGCCGTACTCGCCGACCGGCGGGAGGTCGAACGAGACCTGCGCGCGCAGAAAGGCGTCCGGGATCTGCACCAGGATGCCGGCACCGTCGCCGGCCTTGGGATCCGCGCCGACCGCACCGCGGTGGGCAAGACGCTCCAGGATCTCCAGCCCTTGCCGGACGATCGCGTGGCTCTTGGTGTTCTTGATGTTGCAGACGAAGCCGACCCCGCAGGAATCGCGTTCGTTGTTCGGGTCATAGAGACCCTGTGCGGGCGGATAGGCACGAAGGCTCATGATTGACCTCGCTGATACGAAAAACATGTTGCCGGGGATTGTGCAGTCGCGACCCGCGCGCTTACACCTTCAAACCTGTGTGTGATTGTCGCAACCGAGGCCCGACATCACAATCGTGTCGTCATCCCGAACGGGAGACGTCGTTTTCCATCGAGCAGGAGAGACGACGATCTTGGCCGGGTCACCGCAAAACCCCAAAGCATACCGGCTCAGCAGATGCTGTGCCACATCTCCCGAAATCAACTGCGTCCTCACCGAGTGCGCTCGACACCGCCGTTCTCGGTCTCAGCGTACCGAAACCGCGGTCGTTCATCCCTCTGCGAAGGCTTTCTCGTATCGGCCGCTCGGGCGAGCCCGACCGGACGCAGGGCGCACCACCGTCGTGCGCGAGGCGTCCGAGCCACCCCAAACGAGTGCAAGAGAACGCGGTCCTAGGAGGCCGCGGCGTCGAGGGTCGCGCGCAGAAGGTTCGGATCGACGTCGCCAGTCACCAGTGCGTCTCCGGGGTGTTGCAGAAGAACCAGGCGCAGTTGACCGTCCTGCACCTTTTTGTCGACCGCCATAAGCTCGAGAAAGCGATCGGCGGACAGATCGTTCGGGGCGGCAACAGGAAGGCCCGCGCTGGCCACGAGGCGGCGGACCCGCTCGAGATCCACGTCGGTGAGCCAACCCATGCGGGCGGAGAGATCGGCTGCCATGCAGATTCCGACCCCGACCGCCTCCCCGTGAAGCCAGGTGCCGTAACCGGTTGCGGTCTCGATGGCGTGCCCGAAGGTGTGCCCGAGGTTGAGCAGGGCACGCTGCCCGGCCTCGAGCTCGTCTTCGGCGACGATCTCCGCCTTGATCTCGCAGGAGCGGCGGATGATGTAGGCCAAGGCATCGGGATCGCGGGCGAGCAGCTCGGCCATGTGCGTTTCGAGCCAGGCGAGGAAGATCGGGTCGCGGATGAGCCCGTACTTCAAGACCTCGGCCAGCCCGGCCGAGAGCTCGCGCTGCGGCAATGTCGCCAAGGTCGAGGTGTCTGCGATCACCGCCCGAGGCTGGTGGAAGGCCCCGATCATGTTCTTCCCGGCCGGATGATTGATGCCGGTCTTGCCGCCGACCGAGGAGTCGACCTGTGCCAGCAGGGTCGTGGGCACCTGGATGAAGCCGACCCCGCGCTGATAACAGGCGGCGGCGAACCCCGTCATGTCGCCCACCACGCCTCCGCCGAGCGCCACCAGGGTGCAATCGCGCCCGAAACGCGCCTGGAGCAAGGCATCGAAGATCCGGTTCCAGACCTCCATCGTCTTGTACTGCTCGCCGTCGGGCAGCACCACCTCGCCGACCTGATAACCCTCCAGCGCCGAGCGAACCGGTTCCAGATACAGCGGTGCAACCGTCTCGTTGGTCACGATCATGACCTGCGAGCCGAGCAGATGCGGCCGGTAGAGATCCGGATCCGAGAGCAGGCCGGATCCGATGTGGATGGGATAAGCGCGCGCCCCGAGGGCAACGGTGAGGCTCCAGGTCATGGCGTTTCTCCGATCATGCTGCCTCGACGCGAGCGGTGCTCACGTCGAGGTGTTCGGGGAGCGGGTGAACCAGGGCGGCATCGGGAGCGAATCCGTCAGGGCATCCTGAACCCTGTGCGCCGCGTCGGTGTGGGGTGAAGGCACTCATCCGATCAACATCGAGGGTTTCCTCGGGACGCGGTCTAGATCTCTTCGGACTCCAAGCGTCGAGAGATCTCCTTTACCACCGAGCTGGTGCCGCGCTTTTCGGTCGAAACGACCATATCGGCGACCTGGCGATAGAGCGGCTCGCGCTCCTCCATCAGCTCGCGCAGTTTCGCGAGCGGATCCTCCGTGTCCAGCAAGGGGCGATTTCGGTCGCGAGCGGTACGGGCATACTGCTGTTCGGGACTGCAATGCAGATAGATGACGACGCCGCGCGCCGCGAGGTCTTGACGATTCTCCGCCGACAAGATGACCCCGCCGCCGGTCGCGAGCACGATCCGCTCCTCGCTCACCAGCTCCTCGATGACTTGGCGCTCGCGGGCACGAAAGCCCGTTTCGCCCTCGAACTCGAAGATGGTCGGGATGTCCACGCCCGTGCGGCGCTGGATCTCCTGATCGCTGTCTTTGAAGGTGTAGGACAGCGTCTCGGCGAGCTGCCGTCCGACGGTACTCTTGCCGGCGCCCATCGGCCCGACGATAAAAATGTTCTGTGCGCGCATCATAGGAAAGGTATGCCAGATTTTCGGCGCGCGGGCAAGGGCAACGATGCCCGACCCAAGCGCGGTATGGAAGACGACGCGAGCGCGGAACGAACGCCGGAGCGCTCGATCACGGCCCGATCGAGACAACGCGAGATCAACCGCAACCCCTCCGAGCTCCATCGAGTATTCACTGCGGGTTGAGGTTGCCGCTCGACGGGGCGGGCTCCGCGAGTGCAGCACGGCAGATGTGAGACCGTTCGTTGTCGTTGTCGTTGTCGTTGTCGACCATCGATACGACCAGGATTACGACAACGACAACGACAACGACAACGACATAATAATCGCGGACGGTCTCGGAATCTCTGCACGGCTCCACTAGTTTCCAACCAGGTCGCCCTTGAGGATCTTGGGCGTGACGAAGATCAGGAGCTCGGAGTTGTTGTCCTCGCGAGCCTCGCGCTTGAAGAGTCGCCCGAGGACCGGGACATCGCCGATCCACGGAACCTGCTCCTTGGCAAAGATCTTGGTACGCTCGTAAACACCGCCCAAGACGACGGTTTCGCCGTTGTCGACCAGGACCCGTGTTTCGATCTCGCGTGTATTTATGGTTGGTTGCCCGAGGACGACCTCACTGAAATCCGGCTCATCTTTCGTGACGATCAAGTCCATAATGATGCGGTCGTCCGGAGTGATCGCTGGAGTTACCGTCAAGCTGAGGACGGCTTTTTTGAAGTCGGTTTCTGGCGTTGCGCCCTGTTCGACAACAATTGCGTACGGGATCTCCTTGCCCACCTCGATCCTCGCCTGCTTCTGATCGGAGGTGATGACGCGCGGACTCGAGATCACCTCGCCGCGTCCCTCGCGTTGCATCGCCGAGAGCTCCAACTGAAGTAGATAGGATCCGACCTTGCCGATCAGGAAGTTCACCGCACCCGCCGGGTTCGTCGCCGGGAGGTTTACCAATAGGGAGGGGGCCGGATTCTCACCGACCGGATTGAGGATGATCGCGTTGTTCGGTTGGCCGGCGGTGTTGAGCCCGAAGGGTCCGGCGTCATAGTTGCCGCGTCCGACCAGATTGCCGGGTAGTCCGCCGCCGATCAGCATCTCGTTGTTGTACAAGGCGCCCATCGATGTCGCGAGACCGAAGCGTACGCCCAGATCCCGCGCGAAGTCGTTGTTGGCAATGACCACCCGCGACTCGATCATGACCTGCCGGACCGGGATGTCCAGACGCGCGACGATTTCGCGGATCTGGTCCAGACGCGCGGAGGTATCCATGACCAGCAGGGTATTGGTGCGCTCGTCGAAGGTCACACTGCCGCGCCCGGGTGTCAGGATCGAGTCTTTGGTGGATTCGCTCACGGTGCGATCCAAGGTTCGGCTGTCGCGGCCGATCGGGGTACTGCGCCCTTGTGCGGTAACGCTCGACTGCAAGCTGGATGCACCCCGGATGAAGCTGGCGATCTCGGCCGCCTTGGCGAACTTGACCGGAATGAACTCCGAACGGATCGGCGCCAGCTCCTCGAGGCGCTGATCCGCCGTCAGGGTGCGCTCTTCGTGCCCGACGATCTCGTCGAAGGGGCCGACCATGATGACATTGCCGTCCTGGCGCTTGGTCAGATTCTTGGTCTTGAGGATGATGTCGAGCGCCTGATCCCAGGGGACATTCTTCAGGCGCAAGGTGATATTTCCGGCCACCGAGTCGCTGGCCACCAGGTTCAGATCGGTGAAATCGGCGAGCAGTTGGAGAACCGCCCGGACCTCGATGTCTTGAAAATTCAGCGAGAGTCGCTCCCCGTCGTAGACGACCTTTTCGCGCGCAAGTCGCTCCTTTTCGGCGGACGTCAGCGGTCGCAGCTCCAAGGTGAAGAGGTCGTCGGTTTGGTAGGCCATGTACTCGAAGTCGCTGCCGGTCTGGACATTGACCTCGACATTGCGTCCCTTGGGCCGAGACTCGATCGCCACGACCGGCGTGGCGAAGTCCACGACGTCGAGTCGTCGAAACAGGCGCTGAGGCAAGGCCGCGTCGATGATGTCGACGAAAACGCGGCTCCCCTGCTCCCGCACGGTGACGCGGGTGGTCGCGTTCGGGAGCTTGATCAGGACTCGCCCCTCGCCCTCGGGACCTCGACGAAAATCGATGTCGCGAACACTCGGGCCTGGGGCCGCGCCGCCGTCGGAGGTGGGGCGATCCCACGGCGCCGAAGCCGGCGCCCGGGCCTGTGTCCGCGCGGCAGCGGGTGCCGGTGACGCGGGTCGTGCCGCGTCCGGCTCATTCCGTGCGTCGATGTCCACGCGCACGCGATTGCCCTCGGTCGTCACGCGGTACGGGACCGAATCGTTCAGATTGATCACGATACGGGTACGATCGCTCGCCGCTACCGCGACCAGGCTATGGACGGGACCGACGCCGATCGGAACGGCCCTGCGCTCGAGTCGGTTCGCAACGCCCTCGAAGTCCAGCGCGATCCGCGCTGGAGACAGGGTGTCGAAGGTCTGCGGTGCGCTGACCGATCCGGAGAAGAGGAGCTGGATCTCGACGCGATTCCCCGGCTGTGCCGCGAACTGAACGTCGGTGAGATCGACGGCGGCCACGTTCGCCGCGCCGATGAACAACCCGAGCAGGGCCGCGTACCGGAGCACCCGTCGGAGGATGCCGCGTGATCCGTGCGGGCTCGGTCGATAGGGGCTGTTCATCGCGGCATGCCTCTGCCTGTCACGGGGTGAGTTTGAGCTCGGCGGAACGTTCGCGCCAATCGCCGGGGATCTCGGAGACGATCTCCGTCAACCGGACGGTGTCGTCGGTGATGTCCACGATCTGTCCGTTGTTCATTCCGAGATAATTCCCGACCCGCACGCGATAGACCAAACCTTCGCGCGTTCGAACCAAGGCCCATCGGGTCTCTTGCTGCTGGACCGTACCCACCATGCGCAGCGCATCCAAGGGATAGCTCTCGAGCTCTTCTTTGGGTCGAAGCGGATCCGGGGCGAGACTGTCGTCCGTCCTGGCCGCCGCGGCGGTTTGCGTGTCGATCACGAACGGATCCCGGCGTCCGTCGGGCTCGAAGAAAAAGGCCTCGACCGGTTGGATCTCGGGCAAGGGCTCGATCGGCCTCGGCGGGCGCGCCTTGACCTCGTCGACGTAGGCCCGCAGCTCCTGCGTCTCGGTGCGATCGCACCCCCACACGAGCAACGCCAACAAGACCATCGACCCGCGTACGCAGGCTGAGCGCAGTCGCCGGCTCACTGTTCGGCGTCCTCGTCGAGATAGCGGTAGGTCTTCACGGTCGCCTGCAACGACAGCTTCGCCGCCCCGCTGCCGGTCGTGCCGCCGGCATCGCTGATCCTGGTGTCGTGGACGGTCACGATGCGCGGCAAGGAGGCCAGCCCGCTGACGAAGCGCCCGAAGTCGTGATAGCTGCCGGTGACGCGGATCTGGATCGGCAGCTCGGCGTAAAAGTCCTTGCCCTGCTCGCTGCCCGGTTGAAACAGCTCGAACTCGAGCCCCGCGGCGAGCCCGGTTTGAGAGACATCGACCAAGAGCGAAGCGACCTCGGTTCGGTTCGGAAGCTGTCGGAGCATCGCCCCGAAGGACTCCTTCATCTCCTCGATCTGCTGACGATACTCCTCCAGATTGGCCGCCTTGCGCTGCTTGGTCTCGAACGCCGCGCGCAGATCCCGCTCGGTCGCCTCGGCGCGATCGAGTCGACTCAACTGCTCCTGCGTATCGAAATAGAAGACCGCGCCGCCCAAGGCGATGCAGGCAAGCAGGATCGCAATCACCTTCACCGCGATCGGCCACTCGCCGACGCTGTTGAGATCGAGTTGGTTGAGCTCGCTCAAGTCCATCGGGAGATCTCCGCGCGGCTCGTCATCGGCGACTGTCGGCCATGAGCCGCATCCCAGACGTTCTGTTCTCCGGGGCGCCCGTTTGCGTCGATGCCGGGCTTGCCGCGGGGCTGACCTGATCGAAGGCCAACCGAAACTGGCTCAGGCCGGTCCTGGTTTTGTCCTCGATCAAGAGCAGACGAGGTCTGCCGATCCACTGCGATGCCTCGATGCTTCGCATGAAGGCCGAGACCCGCGCGTTGGACTGGGCACGCCCTTCGACAACGACGGCGCGTCCGTTCTGCTCGAGCTTGGTGAGATAGACTCCGTCGGGAATCGCGACCACCAGCTCGTCGAACAGCCGTACGATCTCCGGGCGGCTCTCCTGAAGCTCTTGGATGATCTCCATGCGCGACAGGAGATCCGCCTTGATCTTCTCGAGATCCTGAATTTCCTTGATCTGACGATCCAATTGAGCGATCTCGCCCTCCATGAGCTGGTTTCGAGCCAGCTGATCGCCGATCCTCCCTTCGATCTGCAGGTGGACCAACACCGCCAGAAGCAGCGTGAAGACCAGCGCAAGACCTCCCGCGGCCGCAAATTCCTTGCGTCGCCGTTGCCGCGCCTCTTCCCGCCAAGGCAGGAGGTTGATGCGTGTCATCTAGTCGAACCCTCGCAGGGCCAGTCCGACGGCGACCATCATTCCGGGCGCCTCCCGCATCAACTCCTGGCTGTTGATGTTCGGGGAGATCGACATGCGACGAAAGGGGTTGGCGACAGCGGCCGGCAGTTTCAGACGCTCGGCCATCAGCAGATCGATCCCCGGGATGCTTGCCGGTCGACCGGCAAGCAGGAGCCGATCGACGCGATTGAAGCTGGTCCCGGAATAAAAGAACTGCAGCGCCCGCCCGATCTGTTGTGCCAATGCCTCCTTGAAGGGTCCGAGCACGTCGGTCTCGTAGCCCTCCGCAACGTCGCCGTCGAGGATCTTGCCTAGAGCCACCTCGCGCGACAGGCTGTAGCGGCGTTGGACCTCGTCGAGCAGTTGTTGGCCTCCGAAATTCTGCTCGCGGGTATAGACGATCTGCCCTTCGTGTATAACATGCAAGGTCGTCGTCGCGGCACCGACGTCGGCCACGGCGACTGTTCGAGTAGCCTCGAGCTCGGTCCGGTCCTGTGCTTCTTCGGCGAGGATCAGTGAGCAGGCGTTCTCCATCGCATAGGCCTCGACATCGACGACGGCCGGTGTCAAACCGGCCGCCTCCAGCACGCCCACCCGGTCGTCGACGTTCTCTTGACGCGAGGCGACCAACAGCACGTCCACCATCGATGGATTGCCCTTCGTCGGGCCCACGATCTGGAAGTCGAGATTGACCTCTTCCAACGGATAGGGAATGTATTGATCCGCTTCGAGCTGGATCTGGTTCTCCATCTCGGCGTCGCTGAGGGTTCCGGCCATGGCAATCACCTTGGTGATCACCGCCGAGCCGGCCACGGCGACCGCCGCGCGTTTCGCGCGCGTTCCGGTGCTGCCGACGGCCTTGCGGATGGTCGCGGCCACACGATCGACATCCGCGATCTTCTTCTCGATCAGGGCACCCGGCGGAAGCGGCTCGATCGCGAAATGCTCCACCCGAAACGTCGCGGCGGTCTGCACGGGCAATCGCGACAGCTCGATGAGCTTGATCGCCGTCGAGCTGACATCGATCCCGATGAGGGGTTTTATTTTGCTGCTGAGGCCGAACATCGCCATTTCGTCAGGTGATTTCCGCTCTAAACCGCGCCCGGTGCGCTATGCGTCATGTGTTGGAGTGGCTTGGCCGCGCCGGCTCCGACGACTGTCGGAGCCGGCGCGGTTTAATTCGGCTCGCCGCGCGCGTCCCCGAACCGCCGGGGGGGCCTCGCCGGGGGCGCTCGAAACCCGCCTTGGGGACGAGCGTTGACTAGGCCCCATTATAGACACCCCCCACGCCGATGCGCGGGGTTTGAGCGCATGAAGGATGCACCGATTCCGGGCGCAAGTGAGTGAGGTACGCCATGCCGACGAGAGAACGGATCGATGCCCAGCGCGAGCGACTTGCCTACGAGGCCGCTCGCATCGTCCTCGACCAAGGCATGGAGGATTACGACAGGGCCAGACGGAAGGCGGCCGAACGCATCGGAGTGCCGGATCGGCGTCATTGGCCGAGCAACGCGGCGGTGCAGGACGCGGTTCTCGCGCAGCGTCGGCTCTTTATGGGCCGGGCCGACGAGGAGGCGTTGCAACGCCTCCGGACCGCGGCCCTCGAAGCGATGGAGCAGCTCGACCCCTTCACGCCGCGGTTGATCGGCGGCGCTCTCAGCGGTGCACTCGGCTGCGGGTCGGGCATCGAGCTGTTGCTGTTTGCAGACCGCACCGAAGACGTGATCTTCACGCTGCTCGAGCTGCATATTCCCTGGCGCGAGGCCGAGCGATCGATGCGCTATCCCGGCGGCGTGCGCTGCGTTCATCCGGTCTTTCGCTTCATGGCCGGGGAGCTGCCGGTCGAGCTGACGGTGCTGCCGCGACGGGCCTTGCGCAACCCCCCTTTGGATCCGGTGACCGAGCGCCCGCAGCGCGGGGCGGATCGTCACGAGGTGGCTCGTCTCGTCTCGATGGGCGGCTGAAAGAACGCTCGTCGAAGCGGGGCTTCTCTATCGCTTGGAAATCGGCAGATAGTCCCTCTGGGTGGGGCCATGGTAGATCTGGCGGGGGCGGCCGATACGGTTGTTGGGGTCGGACATCATTTCCATCCAATGGGATACCCAGCCAACCGTGCGCGCGACCGCGAACATGACAGTGAACATGTTGCGCGGTATCCCGAGCGCCTGGTAGATGATTCCGGAATAAAAGTCGACGTTCGGATAGAGTTTCCGCTCGACGAAATACGCGTCGCTGAGCGCGATCTCTTCCAGCTTCATCGCCAATTCAAACAAGGGGTTGTTGGTGTCGGCGAGCTCTTCGAGGACCTGATGGCAGACCTCGCGAATGATCTTCGCGCGCGGATCGTAGTTCTTGTAGACCCGATGTCCGAAACCCATGAGACGAAACGGGTCGTCCTTGTCCTTGGCCTTTTCCATGTAGCGCTGCACATTCTTGACATCCCCGATCTCATGGAGCATGTCCAAGACGGCCTCGTTCGCCCCCCCGTGCGCCGGGCCCCACAGCGAGGCGATGCCCGCCGCGACGCAGGCGAAGGGATTCGCGCCGGAGCTCCCGGCGAGGCGCACCGTCGAGGTGCTGGCGTTCTGCTCATGGTCGGCATGGAGAATGAACAGCAGATTCATCGCCTTCTCGGCGATCAATGTCGGCTTGTAGACCTCGCAGGGCGTGGCGAACATCATGTGCAGAAAGTTCGCGCAATACCGCAAGTCGTTGCGTGGATACATGATCGGCTCGCCGATGCTGTGCTTGTAGGCCGCGGCAGCGATGGTCGGGAGCTTTGCGATCAGACGATGCGCCGAGATCTCGCGGTGGCGTGCGTCGTTGACGCTGAGCGAGTCGTGATAGAAGGCGGAGAGGGATCCGACGACGCCGATCAGGATCGCCATGGGATGTGCGTCGTAATGAAAACCGTTGAGGAAATCCTTCAGGTTTTCATTGAGCATGGTGTGGCGGGTGATCAGCTTTTCGAACCCGACCAACTCCTTTTCCACAGGCAGCTCGCCGTATAGAAGGAGATAGGCGACCTCCAGAAAACTCGCCTTGGTCGCCAGCTGCTCGATCGGATAGCCCCGATAGAGCAGGATCCCGTCCTCGCCGTCGATGTAGGTGATGGCGCTGTGACAGCTGGCGGTGGACATGAAGCCGGGGTCGTAGGTGAAGATCCCGGCCTCCTTGTAGAGCGAGGAGATATCCGCGGCCGACGGGCCGACGCTGCCGGAGCGTAACGGGAAATCGAAGCGCTCTCCCGTGACGTTGTTGGTGATGGTGATCGTTTGGTTCGCCATAAGCTCGCTCCTGGCCGTCTTCGGGGCGTCGCGCCCCGTCCGGCGTTGGTCTATTGGTCTCGAGTCTCGACGACGGCGTCACGACAAGCAAGGTCGATGTGCCGGGGTGGTCGCGACATGATCCGTGGGTGCCGATCCGCGCTGCGGTTTCGAACACGACGCATCGACGCGGCGCCGGTGAGCTCGAAGGACCTAAGCAATTATCGGCCCAACGTCATGACAGGGACAGGCTGCGCAGGCGTTCGATGTCGGCGCGCACCGCGCTCGCCGAACTGTCGAAGTCCGCGCGTTCGCGCGCATTCAGATCCAGCTCGACGATCGACTCCATGCCCCGCTCGCCGAGGACGCAGGGGACGCCCATCGCGATGTCGCTCTCGCCGTATTCACCTTCGAGCATCGCGACACAGGAGAGCAGCCGCCGGCGATTGTTGACGATGGCGTCGACCATCGCCGCAACCGCGGCCCCGGGCGCGTCGTAGGCGCTCGACGTTTTTCGCAAGGCAAGGATCTCGGCGCCGCCTTGGCGGGTGCGCTCCATGATGGCCGCGATACGCTCCTCGGAGATGAAGTGCGCGATCGGGATCCCGTTGATGGTGCAAAAACGCGGCACGGGCACCATCGTGTCGCCGTGTCCGCCGAGCACCATGGTCGTGATATCGAGCGCCGAAAAACCGGTTTCCTGAGCGATGAAGCTGGCCATGCGCGAGGCGTCGAGCACACCGGCCTGTCCGAAGACCCGATTGCGGTCCCAGCCGGTGCGTTGGGCGACCCGGTAGGTGAGTGTATCGACCGGATTGGAGACGATCAGCACCATGGCATCGGGCGCGTACTGCATGATCTGATCGGTGACACCGTCGATGATGCGGACATTCGCCTCGAGCACATCCGATCGGGACATGCCCGGTTTTCGCGGAAGCCCGGCAGTGACAATGACCAGATCGGAATCCCTGAGGATCTGCGGATCGTTGCTGCCGTTGATCGAGCAATCAAACTTGAAGAAGGGGGCCATTTGAAGGATGTCCAGAGCGACCCCCTCGGGGATCCCCTCGCGAACATCCATGAGTGCGATCTCGCGACAGAGCTCCTCCTCGGCCAGGATTTGAGCGGTTGTCTCGCCGACTCGGCCAGCGCCGATGATGGTGATCTTGTTCACGTGACTGTTTCTCCGATCAGTGGTCCGTTGACCACGGTCGCGCGGACCAGCCCCGTCGCCGTGGCCTCGAGGGGATCAGTCGGACTGGACCCCGGGGCCTATCTTACACCGGCAGTCGCTTGCGTGACCCGCCACGCACAGGGTCGCGCGATCGGATCAGGCAATCGACCGGTTGTGCAGCGGAGATTCGACCGAAGCAGATACCCGCGCAATCCGCGGCTGCGCGGGATCGTGCTCGTGCGGGATAGTCGAGTAGCGCGGATGCACCAAGCGGCATATCCGAGACAGCTGAGCGTCACGCTCGGGGGAGGGGGCTCGGTCGACGAGCCGGGATGCGCCGGGCGGGGAGCGCCCGGTGCAAGCGCATCAGCGCGCGTATTTGCGCCTGAACTTGTCGACGCGCCCGGCGGTGTCGAGGACCTTTTGCTTGCCGGTGTAGAAGGGATGGCAAGAGGAGCAAACCTCGACGTGCATCTCCTTGCCCAAGGTTGAGCGGGTCGTAAACTCGTTACCGCAGCTGCAGACCACCTTGACGTCGGCGTAGTTGGGATGGATTCCTTCTTTCATGATGACCCTGGCGTTGGCATTGGCCCCGATCGGGCGCTGAAAAATCAATGGAACGCGGTAGGATACAACCCCGGATACAACCCCGCAACCTGATGTTGCAGCTCGGCCATCTTTGTCTGACCCAGGCTCAGCGCACAGGCGGTGCTCAAGACCCCGGCGCAAAGCGCGCGACAAGGTCGTCGAGGAAACGACGACCCCGGTCGGTGGGCTCGACGCGGTCGGCAAGGATCCGGACCATGCCGTCGCGCTCTGCGTCTCGGAGGATGTTCGAGATACACGACCAAGGCAGTCCCGTGGTGCGGGTGAAGAGAGCGCACGTGAATCCCTCGCTGAGACGCAGTGCATTGAGTGCAAACTCGAAAATCAGATCCTGCTCGTCCAGATTGCGCGTGCTGCTGACCAAGGTGTCCGTGGAGGCGTTCAGGTAGGCCGCGGGATGACGGTGTTTCGCGGTTCGCGACACCTGCAGGGCGCCTCGCCCCGGGCTCTCCTGCGTGAGCTTGCCGTGGGCGCCCGCACCGATCCCGAGATAGTCGCCGAACTCCCAATAGTTGAGGTTGTGGCGACAGCGCGCTCCGACCCGCGCATGGGCGGAGACCTCGTATTGACGGTAGCCGGCCCGCGCCAGGTCCTCGAGGCCCTGCTCGCCGATGTCGGCGGCCAGGTCGGGATCCGGCACGGGAGGCGGGTGCGCATGAAACGCCGTGTTGGGCTCGAGCGTGAGTTGATAGTAGGAGATGTGCTCGGGTTCCAGAGCGATCAGCACTTCAAGATCCTGCTTCGCCGATGCGAGGTCCTGCTCGGGAAGGGCAAACATCATGTCCAGATTGATATTGTCGAAACCGGCCGCGCGGGCCATCCGCAGGGTCTCGTAAACCTCGTCGGGTCCATGGATCCGTCCAAGCGCACGCAAGCGGGCGGCCGAAAGGCTCTGAACCCCGATCGAGAGCCGATTGACCCCCGCCTCGCGGTAATCCGCGAAACGGGCCGCATCACGCGTGCCCGGATTCGCCTCCAGGGTGATCTCGATCTCGGGGAGCAGGTCCGCGCGCTCCCGAATCCCGTCGAGCAGTCGTCGCACGGCCGGGCCGGGAAACAGGCTGGGGGTTCCGCCGCCGATGAATACGGAGCTTAGCGGCCGTCGTGCACCGGGCCGATCAAGCTCCAGGTCCAGATCCGCCAGCAGGCGTGTCACATAGTGTGCAAACGGCGGGGTGTGCGCGGCATGCGAGTTGAAATCGCAGTAGGGACATTTGCTGACGCACCAGGGGGTATGCACGTAAAGCGCAAGCGGCAACGCCGGCGCGCCGCCGCTGCTCGCGGATTCGGTCACGCCTGATCGCGTGCCTGCAGGTAGGTCAACTCCCCGATCCCGCTCCACCCCTTGCTTTGGCTGAGGAATTTTTTGTACGAGCTGTAGACCTTGGAGGAGAACTCGTCCTTCTGCGCGATCTCGGCGACGACCTCCTCCGAGAGTGTCCGCAATTTGCGGATGACGTCGTTCGGAAACCGTCGCAACTCGACGTTGTGCTTGGTGATGAGCGTCTGAAGCGCGACGGGGTTGCGCGCGGTGTACTCGGCGAGCATGTCCTGATTGACCACCTTGCAGGCGTTCATGACGATGGATTGCAGATCCGCCGGTAGCCCGTCGTAGACCTTCTTGTTGATCATCGCCTCCAGGATGGTGCCCGGCTCATGCCAACCCGGATAGTAGTAATACTTGGCCGCCTTGTAGAGACCGAAGGCCAGGTCGTTGTAAGGTCCGACCCACTCGGTGGCATCGATCGTACCGTTCTGCAATGCGGTGAAGAGCTCCCCTCCGGGAAGGTTGACCGGGGTGCCGCCGGCCCGCGCCAGCACCTCGCCGCCGAGCCCGGGGATGCGCATCTTCAGGCCTTTCAGATCCTCGACCGAGTTGATCTCCTTGTTGAACCAACCGCCCATCTGCACGCCGGTGTTCCCCGCGGGCGCGGGCACCAAGCCGAACCGCGCGTAAAGCTCGTTCCAGAGCTCGATCCCGCCGCCATGGTAGATCCAGCCGTTCATCTCCTGCGCGGTCAGGCCGAAAGGCACGGTGGAGAAGAATTGAGCGGCCTCGCTCTTGCCTTTCCAATAATAGGCCGAGCCGTGGCCCATCTCGGCGGTCCCGCGCGAGACCGCATCGAAAATCTCGAACGCGGGAACCAGCTCGCCGGCACCGAAGACCTTCACCTCGATCCGACCGCCGCTCATCTCGCCGATCAAGGCAGCGAGATTGTTTGCCCCCGTGCCGAGACCCGGGAAGTTTTTCGGCCAGGTCGTGACCATCTTCCACTTGTATTCGGCCTTGGCATGAGCCGAACCCATGCCGCCGCCCAGCGCCCCGACCGCCAACGAGCCGGCACCAACCCCTTTGATGAAATCGCGGCGTTGCATCCCCGTCCTCCAGTCTGCTTGTTGATGTTTTACTTGTCGGAATCAGGGACCGAGGGCGGAACGCCGGTTCGGTCCCTGACGGCGCTGCGCGTCCGCAATGACCCGATGAGACGTTTACGATTGGCCTTTTTTCAACGACGCCTGCAGAAGCGCGCCGAAGCTGCCCATGGTCTTCTCGGGCGCCTCGGCGGCCGGCGCGCCGGGTATGGAGGCCGGCGCCTGCCAGCCGGCTTCGCCGGCTTTGGTCTCGTCCAGCGATAGGCTGATCCGACGTCGCTCGGAATCCACTCCCAGGACGGTTGCCTCGACAGGGTCGCCGACGTTCAGCACCTCGCTCGGATGGTTCACGCGGCGCCCGGCGCCGAGCTCGCTGATATGGACCAGGCCGTCGATCCCGGGGGCGAGCTCGACGAAAGCACCGAAGGGTTGCAGTCGACTCACCCTGCCGCTCACGCGCTGACCGACGGGGAAGCTGTTCGCCGCCTCCTGCCAGGGATCGCGGGCGAGTGCGCGGATCGAGAGCGCGATCTTCTCCCGGTTTTTCGGACCGCTCGCCGGCTCGATACGCAGGACCGAGACCTCGACCGGCTGGCCGATGCTGAGGATCTCGCTGGGATGCTTGACATGACCGAAGGCCAATTGACTGATATGGATCATGCCCTCGAGACCGCCGATATCCACGAACGCCCCGTAGTCCTTCAGCGAGGTGACGACCCCCGACAGCACGGCACCTTCGTGCAGTTGCGCACGGGTCTCCTCGGCGCGTTGACGTTGCTCCTCTTCGAGCAGGACCTTGCGCGACAGGACCAGATTCGGACGTCGGCCGCCCTCGAACTTGGTGATGCGGAAATCCAAGCGCTGGCCGACCAGCTCGGAGAGGTCTTCGATGAAGCGGATGTCGACCTGAGAGGCCGGACAGAAGGCACGCACCCCCGCGACCTGAACCTCGACGCCGCCTTTGACGGCCGCGCTGACCTGACCTTGCACCGGCAACCCCTGCCGATAGGCACCCTCGACCTCCTCGATACCGTGATAGCGATGACCGTGCTGGCTGCCGAGCAGCAGCATCCCCGAGTCTTCGTCCTTGCCGGTGACATGCGTCTCGATGGTGTCGCCGACGGCGGACTTCAGATGGCCCTCCGCATCCTTGAGGACGGAAACCTCGAGACGACCTTCCGATTTGCCGCCTAGATCGACGAAGGCGAACTCTTCGCCGATCGACACCACGACACCCCGCACCTTGTCGCCGACGGCCGCCCCCCCGGCACCGGACTGCGGATGGGTTTGGTCGAATTGCTTGAGGAGGTCTTCAAAGCTGGGTTCGGACATGATTGCGGAGTGCCGTCGTCGGGTTGAGGGTCGCGGCTAGACCGCGTCCGGAGTGAGATGTGTCGAGCCCGAGCACAGCGCGTCAACCTGCAGGCTCGAGCCGAGCATAAGCCAGAACCAGCCATTTGGCTCCGGCCTTCTGAAAATTGACCTGGATTCGTGCCGCAGCGCCGCGACCCTCGCTGTTCAGGACCACGCCCTCGCCGAATTTCGGGTGGACGACGCGTTGGCCGAGCCTAAACAGACCGGCATCGCCGCTCGACATCGACGCCAGGCTCGGACTCCGGATCGGACCCGGACTCGAGGTCGTGCGGCGAGCGGTGCTGCGGGCCCTGACCTCCTCGACCAATCCCGGCGGGACCTCGCGCAGGAACCGAGAGGGCAACGGGGACTCCTCCCGACCGTAAAGCCGCCGGCTCTCGGCGTGGGTCACATAGAGCTCGCGCATCGCGCGTGTCATGCCGACATAGCAGAGTCGACGTTCCTCTTCGAGCCGGCTCGGATCCTCGGCCGAAAGACTGTGGGGGAAGAGACCTTCCTCCAGCCCGACCAGAAAGACGACCGGAAACTCCAGGCCCTTGGCGCTGTGCAGGGTCATGAGCTGGACGCTGTCCTCGAAGCCGTCGGCTTGGGTATCGCCTGCCTCGAGAGCGGCATGCGCGAGAAAGACCGCAAGCGCGTCGGTCTCTTCCTCGTGCAGGTCCTCCTCGAAGCGCGCGGCCGTGTCGACCAACTGCTCCAGGTTCTCCACCCGATCCTGGCCCTTGCCGTCCTTGTTCTTTTTGTAGAAATCAGGCAAGCCGGCCGCTTCGATCAAGGCAGTCACCAGCGCGTGCAACGGCAGACCCTCCCGCGCGCGCCGTTGATCCCTGACCAGATCGATAAAGCCGAGCAGTGCGGCACCGCCCCTCGGACCCAGGACCGAGGTCCCGGTCAGATCGCCCGCCGCCCGCCAGAGCGAGACCCGTGTCTCGCGCGCCTGCTGGCGCAACAAATCCAGGGTACGGGCGCCGATGCCCCGGTTGGGTGTGTTGACCACGCGCTCGAAGGCGGCATCGTCGTCCGGATTGGCGACCAGGCGCAGATAGCCGAGTGCATCGCGGATCTCGGCGCGCTCGAAGAACCGCAGTCCACCGTAGACCCGATAGGGGATCTGCGCCTGGATCAGCGCCTCCTCGAACAGGCGTGATTGGGCGGTCGTGCGATAGAGGATGGCGCACTCGTCGCGCCGATGACCCTCGCTCTGGGTGAAGCGGCGGATCCGCTCCACGACGAAACGCGCCTCGTCGACCTCGTTGAAGGCCGTATAGCGTCGGATCGGCTCACCCTCGCCGTCTTGGGTCCAGAGGTTCTTGCCGAGACGGGTCGGGTTGTGGGCGATCAGGGCGTTGGCCGCGGCCAGAATATTGCCGCTCGAACGGTAATTCTGCTCCAGCCGGATGACCTGCGTGTTGGGATAATCGCGCTGAAAGGATTGGATATTTTCAACCTTTGCGCCGCGCCAGCCGTAGATGGACTGATCGTCGTCGCCGACGGCGAAGAGGTTGTCGTTCGCCCCGGCGAGCAAACGCAGCCAGGCGTACTGGATGGCGTTGGTGTCCTGAAACTCGTCGACCAGGATATGGGCAAAGCGTCGCTGATAGTGCCCCAGGATATCCGGACGCTCGCGCAGCAGCTCCAACGTCTTGAGCAGCAGATCGGCGAAGTCGAGCAGGCCCGAGCGTGCGCGCTCCTCTTCGTACTGACGATAGACCGTGATCATCTTGTCCGTGAAGAAATCACCGCCGCCGTCCAGGTGATTCGGCCGCAGACCCTCGTCCTTCTGTTTGTTGATGTAGCCCTGCACCTGACGCGGCGGCCAACGGGCCTCGTCGAGCTGCATCGCCTTGAGGATCCGCTTGATCAGACGGAATTGGTCGTCCGAATCCAGGATCTGGAAATGCTGCGGGAGCTGCGCGTCTTGCCAGTGCGCGCGCAGAAAGCGATGGGCCAGCCCGTGAAAGGTGCCGACCCACATCCCGCCGATCGGTACGCCGAGCATGGTCTCGATTCGACCGCGCATCTCGCGCGCCGCTTTGTTGGTGAAGGTGACCGCCAGCACGGCGTAGGACGGCACCTGCTGCACCTGGATCAACCAGGCGATGCGATGGACCAGGACGCGGGTCTTGCCGGATCCGGCACCGGCGAGTACGAGCAGGTTACCGGACTCTGCGGCGACCGCCGCGCGCTGAGCGTCGTTGAGGGGATCGAGAAGGGCTGAGACATCCATCGCCTGGATTCTACTAAACCCGCTCCGGCATGACATGTGTTGTTGTCGGCTCGCTCCAAACGGGGAGGGGGTAAGGCCGGACCCAGGGCTGCAGCCGAAAACCCTATTTATTCAGTCTGTTGGATGATCATCGCAGCCATGCGAGCGGGATCGGCCGGTTTTCCGGCCGGATCCTTATTCAAAATAGTTTAAATAAAAAGACAGTAATTATAATAAGCGCTGTGGATAACTCGGCCGCGTCTAAAATAGACTAAAAATTAATGACTTGAACCTATTCTTGGCTGTTCCCCGAGACCTGTCCAACCTGTGGGTAAGCGGTGTGCAAAAAGAAGCCGTCAAAATGACCACACCTTATCCACAGACTTGTGGATCCTACCGTGAACAGACTTATACAGACGGTCGATCCTTGTCCTGCCCCCGACGAACGGTCGGTGCTCGGCCTTCCAAGCGGCCTGCCGTCAGTACCCAAGCGGCGGACTTAGGCGGCTGCGTCCTTCGCAACCTCGTCACGAGCGCAACCCGTAGTAGAATGGGCGCCCGAACCACCGAGACTCCTTCTTCCTCGACTGCCCAGGTCCTGCTTCATGACGCCACTCATCAATGACACCTTCCTCCGTGCAGTGATGCGCGAACCCGTTGAATACACGCCGGTTTGGATGATGCGCCAAGCAGGCCGCTATCTGCCCGAGTACCGTGCAACGCGCGCGAAGGCCGGCAGCTTCATGGATCTGTGCAAGAACCCGGAGCTCGCCTGCGAGGTCACGCTGCAGCCTTTGGAGCGTTTTCCGTTGGATGCCGCCATCCTCTTCTCGGACATCCTCACGGTGCCGGACGCGATGGGGCTGGGTCTGTATTTCGCCGAGGGCGAGGGGCCGCATTTCGAGCGGCCGGTGCGCACGCAGGCCGATGTGGAACGGATCGCCGTGCCGGATCCGGAGGACGAGCTGCGTTACGTGATGGATGCCGTGTCGACGATTCGACGCGAGCTCGCCGGACGTGTGCCTTTGATCGGCTTCTCGGGCAGCCCCTGGACCCTCGCGACCTACATGGTCGAAGGCGGCGGTGCGAAGAACTTCTCGCATGTGAAGGGGATGATGTTCGACCGTCCGGATCTGCTTCACGCCCTGTTGGCGAAGACTGCGGATGCCGTCGTCGCTTACCTGAACGCCCAGATCGCCCGCGGTGCGCAGGCGACCATGATCTTCGATACCTGGGGCGGTGCACTGGCGCCGGCCAACTATCGCGAGTTCTCTCTGGCCTACATGCAGCGCGTGGTCGAGGGTTTGAACCGCGAGGCGGAGGGACGCGCTGTACCGGTGATCCTCTTCACCAAGAACGGCGGTCAGTGGCTGAATCACATGGCCGACACCGGCTGCGACGGACTCGGTGTGGACTGGACGACGGATCTGGCCGACGCACGCATCCTGACCGGCGACCGCGTCTCGCTGCAGGGCAATCTCGATCCCTGCGCGCTCTACGCCTCACCCGAACGGATCCGCGAAGAGGTGGCGCGCGTGCTCGCCAGCTACGGCAAGGGTCCGGGCCATGTCTTCAATCTCGGACACGGGATCACGCCGGACGTGAATCCGGAGCACGCGGGGGCGATGGTCGCGGCGGTGCATGAGCTCAGTCGCGCCTACCACGGCTAAACCGCGTCCGGTACGAAAGGGAATGTTTTTTGATTGGGCTCGCGGTTGCGCGAGCCCATGACCTTGGTGGAGACGCGGTTTAGGACATCTTTCCTCGCTTTTAACCTCTGAATCGCGTCCCGCTGAAACGCTTCAGGTTGTGCCGAGGATGAAACCGCCCTCAAACCAAGCAGACGCCCTCGAGGACGCGATTCATTTTAGACCGCCTCGGCGAGCGGTACCGCTTCCGATTCCGTCTCCACCCCCGCAGTCGTGTCTCCCTGCCCGCGCGTATCCTCGTACCCCATCAGAAGCTCGCGCGCCAAGGCTTGCTCGTTGATTCGGGCACCCAAATAGGCCGTGATCGAGCGCATGTCGGTCTCTCCGCTGCCGAGACAACTGGTGCCGCCCGGCGACGGGGTCATGTTGAAGATGAGACCGGACCCGTTGGTGATCTTGGCCTCGCCCATGCGCAGCTTGCCGGAGGTCTTGTCGATTAACTGGGGTCGCAGACCGCCGAAGCGCTCGGCATAGGTGATGTCGGCCGCCTTGATCGAGGGGACGATCTTGCGGATCTCGCGCACGAAGAAATGGCGATTCAGACCAGGCACCTCGTAGAGGAGGTTGCGTAGGATGTAGTGGCGGATATCGCGCTCTTTGAGCATGGCCCAGAAGGCCGCGGCAACCTGGCGATCGAACCTCAGGACCTTGAAGAACTCAGGGATGCTGTCGCGGTTGTAGCGCTCGAGCATCGGCAGCATGAAGGCGGTCGGCCCGAAACGGGTCTTGCCGCTCTCCTTGATGTCGTGGTCGCCGTGGACCGCGGCGAACGGAAGGCTCGGATTCTGAACCGTGTAGACCTTGCCGTTCAGCGCCTCGGGGGCGAAATAGAAGGACCCGGCGACCGGCATACAGGAATATTCCAATCCCAGTCCCATCTCCTGCGCCAACAAGAGCGAGTGTCCGCCCGCGCAGACGACGAGGGCTCGTGCCTTCAACAAGCCTCGGTTGGTCTCCAAGACGTAATCCGGACCGTCACGGCGGATCTTATCGACCTTGGTCGAGAATAACTGGGTGATCTGCTTGGAGGTTTGCCGGTCCAGTCGCACGCAATCGGCCGAGAAGGATTGAGCCAGGGCCTGGAAGTCGACGGCACAATAGTCATCCGGTGTGCCGGTGGCGACGATCTTCTCCTTGCGCCAGGTGCCGTCCACGAGTGCGACGTTGGGCTCGATGTCTGCGATGTCCTTACGCTCGAGCAGCTCCATGCGCGGATAGAGCCCCTTGAAGCGCTCGTAGCGATCACGGATGTAGCGAGATTCGGTCTCGCCCACGCCCAGCACCATCTTCGGCATCCGGTGGATGATGCGGTCGCGATCACGCGGCGCGAGCTTGGTTGCGTAGTTGATCACCATGTAGGCGGTGCGCTTGATGGCGCGCGCCTTCTCCAGGGTGTAGTTGGTCTCGATGTCGCCGCAGTGGATGGTTTGGCTGTTGTTGTGCGCGTGCGAGTTGACCGTGGCGATGCTGTCGTATTTCTCGATCAGGCAGAGTCGGTTCAGGTCGGTGAATTTCGCCAGCTGATAGAGGAGTGCAGTACCGGTGACGCCGGCACCGACGATGAGGACGTCGTAGTGAGTCGAAGCAGTCATGGTCTTGTGGTCCTGACAAGCGGCCGTGAGGCCGAGCGCTCGGGTCAAACGTCCACAGGTTGTCGGGACGTTTTTGTGCAGCGCAACAATGCCGTCACGTTAGCCCATGTCCGCACAGGAAAGAATGCAGCAGGACGGATTTAATGTATTGAGTAAAACCATCGGGTTTTTGCGGAGGGTCAAGCGGACGACGCTCCAGGGCGTCGTAGAGAGCCTGCGTGGTCCGTTGATGCGCATGGTGCAGCGCCGATACTAAGATCGCGTCATGATCATTTCGTGTATGTTGATTTGTTGTAGCTGCTGATGTGAGCTACAGTGTCGCCATCGAAATATCAACGGAACGTGATCGATGCCGCACCGGTCCAGTCTTCGATGGGGGCTCTCCCTGCTTCTTCTCGGCCTGCTTCACGGCCCGGCCGCCGCAACGACCGAGGAGGCGATCGCTGCGGGGGATGTGTCGACGGCCACGCGCGCCCCGGCGAGCGCGTCGTCGACGACGCAGACGGTGCCCGGCCTGGCGCTGGGGGAGGCCTACCGTCCCGGTGTCGATCTCGACGGTTACCTGCTCAGCGAGAAGCTCGACGGGGTGCGCGGCTACTGGAACGGCCGCCGTCTCATCACGCGCGGCGGGATTCCGATCACGGCGCCCGCCTGGTTTACGGCCGATTTTCCCGCGGCGGTCCTCGACGGAGAGCTGTGGATGGGCCGCGGCACCTTTGCGCTCCTGTCGGGGACGGTGCGGCGATCCGAGCCGGATGAAGACGCTTGGCGTCGTGTCCGCTACATGGTGTTCGACCTGCCCGACCACCCGGGCGATTTCGAGACCCGGCTGAACCTGTTGCGAGGGCTGGTTGCGGCCTCGCCGAGCCCCTTCCTCGCGCTGGTCGAGCAAACCCGCGTTGCGGATCACGACGCCTTGATGGTCGCGTTGGAGCAGGTGGTGGCCGCGGGGGGCGAGGGCTTGATGTTGCATCGACGCGATTCGCTTTACCGCATCGGACGTACGGCCGACATCCTCAAGGTCAAACCCTATCTGGAAGCCGACGCCCGGGTGATCGCCCATCTTCCGGGCCGAGGGCGGCATGAAGGGCGGATGGGCTCCCTTGTGGTCGAGGAGGCGGACGGCACCCGATTTCGGCTCGGCACCGGTTTCAGCGATGTCGAGCGCGACGCCCCGCCGCCCGTAGGCAGCGTCGTCAACTTCAAGTACCACGGGCGCACGAACAACGGCCTGCCCCGTTTCGCGAGCTTCCTGCGGCAGGTCGAAACCCTTTAAACCAATCGACCCTGGGCGATGGCCGGTACCCGCCAGTAGTGGATGCCGCTGCCCCCGAATTCGCCGCCCAATCCCGCGAGCACCGCGTGTGCGGTCTCCTCGGGGAGCAGCAGCATGAACATCACCCGCCGACTGCGCCCGGCGACCTGCTCGGCGGTGGTCATGGAGCGCTCCGACGAGCCGTGCCCGGAGACCGCGCTGCTGGTGAAGCCGGGGATGTCCTCGCGCTCGAGCAGCCACTCGACGAGTGCGTCCTCGGCCGGCGGAGGGATAATGAGATGAAGCATTTGGTGCGGCATGTGTCGGTCTCCGATCGGGCGTGATATTCCGCTCAGCGCTCGGCCGAAGTCTTGCCGACCCGGTGCGCCACCTCGATTGCCGCGGTCCCGGGCGGGACCTCGGGCACCAGCGTGCTGAAGCTGGCCTTCTGCGGATTGGATCGCGTCGGTGAATAACGGACCATGTAGGTGTCTTTCTGCGCGAGCACCGAGCCGGTCTCGTCAAGCAGCCGGATCTCGACATGGCCCTGCATCCGCCCGGTGTGCGCAGAGCGTTTTGCGACCCAGCCCTCGACCTCGAGTCCTTCGGGCGAGAGTCGATAGGTGACGTCGGTCGGGATGACCGATGTCGTGTCGTCGAGGAGCAGCTTCAGATCGGCCGCATGGGTCGGGATGACCGCTGCGGTCATCAGGAATACTGCCGCGAGTGCATTGACGGTTGATTTCAGCATGGTTGTTGTCCTCCGCAAGAGTATGAATCCCTGTTGTCCGGGGTCGCCCCGATTCGAGACGAGTGCATCGTCCTCGACGGTTTAGACCCGTTCCGCACCGAAACGACGGTAGAGGATCGGCAACAGGATGAGTGTGAGCAGGGTGGCCGAGACCAACCCGCCGATGACCACGATCGCCAGCGGGCGTTGGATCTCGGATCCGGGTCCGGTCGCGAAGAGCAGCGGCACCAGCCCGAAGGCGGCGATGCTCGCGGTCATGAGCACCGGGCGCAGTCGCCGTCTTGCCCCTTCGACGACCACCTCCTGCATGGGTCGGCCGAGTGCGCGCAGCTGGTTGAAATAGGCGACCATCACCACGCCGTTGAGCACCGCGATGCCGAGCAGGGCGATGAAACCGACCGAGGCGGGCACCGAGAGATACTCACCGGTGAGTGCCAGCGCGAAGACGCCGCCGATCATGGCGAAGGGCACGTTCGACAAGACCAAGGCGGCCTGCTTCACCGAGCCGAAGGTCGAGAAAAGCACCAGGAAGATCAGCACCAGCGCCACCGGCACCACCAAGGCCAGGCGGGCCGCGGCGCGCTGTTGGTTCACGAACTCGCCGCCCCATTCCAGCCGATAGCCGGGCGGCAGCTCGACCTGCTCGGCGACCGCCGCGCGTGCCTCGGCGACGAATCCCACCAGGTTGCGCCCGTCGACGTTGGCGATGGCGACCGCCATGCGACTGCCGCGCTCGCGCGAGATGGCGACCGGCCCCTCGGTGCGCTCTCGCCCCAGATGGCGCCGAGCCGCTCGGAGACCTGCTGGCGCGCCCAAAAGATAGCCGTACCCTCGGTAAAATCCAGGGTGATGTCGGTCAGGGCATACTTGGCGATGGAGCGCAGCATCGTTTGGTTCGGGATGCCGAGCATCTCCAGCTCGATCCGATTGGTGATGCGCGTCTCCACCTCCTCGGGCGTCATCCCCGGCGCCTTCACGATGATCTTCACCTGGGTGGTGGAGACATCCGGGAGCGCTTCGAATCCGCCGTCCCGTGAGACGAAGAGATAGGCGTTGCCGGCGAAGACGCTGCTCGACCAACGTCGTCAGCTCGCGCTGTTTGGACTGGCTTTCCAGCAGACGCCGCTCGGCGATCACGCCTTCTTGAAACAGGGTCCGGTCGCGGGCCAGCTCGGTCTCGATCAGCTCGAGCCGCGTCAATGACTCCAGATACTGACTCTGGGCGTCCACCAGCTCCAGATCCATGCTCGCCTCGCGAGCGCGCTCCTCGGCACGCAGCAGCTCGGCGAGATCGGTCTCGCCGAGATCAAAGGCACGGCGCATCAGACGCAAGGCGTCCTGCGCGAGCGCGTGTCGGTGCTCGGCAACGGACAGGGCCTCGGCCGCGCCAAGACGCTCGAAGTCGGCGCTGGCCAGGGTCTGCTCGGACGCAACCGTCCCTCGGCAAAGGCGGCCTCCCAGGCGGCCTGTCGAACCCGCCCGGCCATCTCCCACCGCAGCAGACGCTCCAGTGCGCCAGCCTGGGTGTCGAGCGCGCCGGCGACCTCCCGACGGGCACCGCGTTGACCCGGCAGCCAGAGCGGCAGATCGACCATCGCCTCCCATTCGTTTGCGCCACCGCCCTCGGTCAGCTCGTCGGACAAATACTTCACCCGCAGCGCCGGATCTTGCGCGACGAGACTCCCTGCCTGGGTGCGGATCGCATCTGCCTCCCGCCGGGCGGCCGTCACCCGCGGCGTCTGCTCGGCAAGCGCCAGCGCGGCGCCGACCGCCTCGGCGAGTGTCGTCGCCGAGGCACTGCCGGCACCGCTCAGCAGCAGACCGATCAACGGGATGATGAGAAGTGGACGAGACATGGCTCCGATCGCGACCTGCGTGAGGTGGGCACGAGGGAGAGACTAGGGGGTTAAACTGAATCGATACTGAATCCAAAAGCGGTTTAGGCGTGATATGGCGATCTGATATCGTTGGCAGATGAACCGACGCCAGCGACTGATCTTGTCCCGGATCTTCACGGACCCTGTTCCCGCGGACTGCGCGGAACGAGGTGAGCAGCCCGACCGCACCTTCAAAGGCAGGATACCGCTCCGGCTAACGCCCGAGGTCTATCGTCGCGCCGCCGCGCGAGCCGAAGCCGAAGGGTTAAGCCTGAATCAGTGGATCGCCAAGCGCATCGAGGCCGCGGTCTCGAGGCCCTGATGATCCGGGCCTTCCCGTGGGCGCCTGTGTGCGGGGCCAAACCGGGCGCTTGGCTCAAGCGATCCGGTTGCCCGCGTCCACCGACCGAGGCGCGCCGTGGTTTCACCAGACGAATCGATGCCCCAGAAAATTCGTGACCTCTTGACGGCCCTCAGGGATGCAGGCTTCGAAGAGATCCCGGGCGCAGGCAAAGGCTCCCACCGAAAATTTGTCCATCCAAAGTATGCGGGTGCGGTAACCGTAAGCGGCAAGACCGGTGACGACGCAAAACGCTACCAAGAAAAGCAGGTCGCGCAGGCAATCGAAACGGTGAGCAAATGAAAGATTTCGACAAATACCACAAATGGGTGGAGTGGAGCGATGAGGATCAAGTGTACATTGGAAAGTGCCCTGATCTGATAACCGGCATACATGGCGACGATCCCATCGCTCTCTATGGTGAGCTTTGCGACGTCGTGCAGGAT
The DNA here is from genome assembly GCF_018399035.1 of Thiocapsa sp. Taxonomy (GTDB): domain Bacteria; phylum Pseudomonadota; class Gammaproteobacteria; order Chromatiales; family Chromatiaceae; genus Thiocapsa. The sequence continues at coordinate 3,636,782 of NZ_CP073760.1, read as the reverse complement.
GTCGTAAAACATTTCAAAGCGGAGGGTCGGGCACTCCCGGCGCCACGGGTTCGCCCCATGAGCGAGGTTGCGTAAATCGCAAAGAAAGGTACTCCCCGACTGGTCTGATCCCTTTGCCGCTCACAACAACCTATTGCAGGCTAGGGGAATTCCGGTGACAGTTTACTTAATCGCACCGGTCGCAGAATCCATCTTGAGGGCCTTGTTCATTATCCCGGCCACCGCCATCAGGCCGCGACCGGCATCAGATAGGGTAGTTTCGGCGGGCGTGGCCGTCGGCGTCGGGGTCGCGGCGGCAAGGGCACACGCAGGAGAAGCTCCTCGAACAGTGCGGGATGTGTCCGCCCGAAGAAGCGCTCGGCGGCGGTCGTGCCGTCGGGACGGCGGATGTGGAAGTTGTGCACGGCGGTGAGCGCGGCGAGCCTGCGGTCGCTCAAGCGATGACGCCCGTGATGATGCAGCGACAGTTGGCCGTTGCGTCCTTCCACACAGGAGCTGCTGCGTTGGAACAGATCGGCGCAAGCGCCGGCGACCTGTTCGACCCGAGCGCTGTCCTCGGGCGCGAGACGCTGCAGCGGATGATCGGCGCGCCGCAGGACGTCGAGCAACGCGGTACTCGCCGCCTGCACGCGGTGTCGGGTCTCGGCCGCGGTGCTGCGGGCGGCGACGCGCTTCGAGGTAGATGCCGGGGATGAGCTGCTCGAGGACCGCCGCTTCCAGCTCCGGGGATAGTGCGAGGGCCTCGACCCTGGCGGTCACGGTGGCGAAGAAGAACGCGAGCGTGGCGAGCCACTGCACGGTCAGGCGCTCGGCCTTGGCGAGGCGTTCGCGAGCGCGCTCGGGCAGCTCGGCGGCCTCGGCCAATCCCTTCAGGCGTGTCCAGACGTCGGTGAAGCGCGCCGCCACGCGCTCCACCGGCTGCGTCTGTCCATCCACCGGATCATACGGGTGATACAGCACGCCGAGCTCGCGGATCAATGCGCGCGCCTCGCTCTGCCGCTCCCGTGCGCGGTCGCGTTCGGCTTCCACGGCGACCAGCGCGCTCAGGGCGGCGCCAATGCGGGTCTCGAAGGCCGGTGGACGCCCGAGCGGGCGGGGCATGCGCGCCTCGAATGCCTGCTGCGCCGCGCGCTCGGCCTCCCAATGCGCCTGCGCGGCCGCCACGCCGGCTTCAGCCCGGCGCACGTCGCGCGCCAACGCCAAGGACGTGGCTTTGGAGACCTCGTGTTGGCCGTGAAAGAGGTCCGGGGAATGATGCGCACGGAGGTCCGTCTCGGCATGGCGACGCAGCGCCTTGGCCTCGTCGGCGGTGCTCTGGATCACCTCCACGGCGAGCCCCGTGCAGGCGTCCTGAAGCGCGGCGGTCCAGGTCGCCGCGGTGCGATCCGCGGCGTATTGCTCCAGGACAATGAAGTTCGACACCGGCTCGATGTTGACCAAGCAGATCCCCGGATGAAAGGTTTCGTCCTCGCACACCGTCACCGCACGCGCCGGCATGCCCTCGGCAAGCGCCGTGCGCTGCTCCGCGGCCACCGCGACCACGGCCGTTTCCAGGGCGACATTGAGCGCGTGCTGCGCGCCGTCGCTGACCCCGACGAAGGCCGACAGTCCGCTCAGCTCCAGGAACTCACTCACCAGCCGGGTTCCGCCCGCCGCCCGCAAGGTGATGCTGAAATGCGCCGCCAACACCAGCCGATGCAACCAATCGATCCCCTCCGGGGTGCGTGCGAAGGCCGTCAAGCCCGTCGGCGGATCCCCGCGCGGAACCTCCCCGCACCAGTCGCGCAAGGTGCTGCGCGCAATACCCATCTCGGTGGCCACGGCGCGTTGCGTCTCCCCCGCCGCCAGCCGTGCTTCGGCCGCCGCGATGTGCTCGGCTTGCTCCAAGCGTGTGCGTCGCGTCATGAGCCGATGCTCCGGCCCGGTCTCGAACGTCCGGGTAGCGCAGCACCCGCGCTTGGTCTAAAGTCACTCTCGGCAGGATCTTCGAACATCTTTTCGAACCCTCGGTGAGTTTGCACTTCCAAGGGTATGAAATTTCGAGGGTCCTGCCAAATCCCCGCACATCCGTCACCAAGCCCCGGACTCGGACTTGGACGGGCTTATGAACAACGCCCATCTTGAGTAAACTGTCACCAGAATCCGAAAGAGATAAGTCTCGGCCTACATCAGGTAGGATTTGTACCTGCTGTTCCAGGGGTACCCGTGCGCCGGTAGCTGTGGTTGATGTATTGCACGTAGCGGCGTCGCACAGTGATAGTGACCTGCGGAATCGATCCGACGCTTGCGGGCGTGATCAGCAAAAGGACGTGGTTGGTCATCAGTGCGTTGGCGTGGAGCGCGCAGTGCTCGGGCGCCAGCGACTGGCCGATCCACTGCAGGTAGGCATGGTAGTCCTGTTCGTCGAAAATGTACGGCTGACGATTGTGACCCCGCTGCACAGTTTGCAATGGGACTCCATCGAGATGGACGGGGCCGCCGCGGGGCATGCCAAAAACATATCAGAAGGGCTTGTTCATAACTCCGTCCGCCGGGCGAGTCGCTTGCCGAGCATCTAAGGCAAGACTCTGATAATGCAAGGGCTTTGGCCCCGATATCCCAGCAGTCCAGTGGGCCTTGGTCGGGCTTATGAACAAGGCCTATCAGAAATTGAGCCTCGCCCCTTTTCGCTCACTGGCCCTTAGCCGAAATACGATGATTACAACCGGCGGAAAAATCAGTGGTGATTACGGTTGGGAGATAACCGTTTTTCATAAGCTACGTGATTTATCCGATGGTGTATTATTTTTCGATGGAAAAGTAAATTGGGACCGCTACATTGGGGACCATTCGCCAAGACTTGAAATACATCTTGTGATTTTTAACTTTACGATAATTGAAGTCAACGTTTACTATTTACATCACAGAAAGTAACGGCCGGTGAAAAGAAAATGAAGCCCGGAAAAAGAGACATACCTGTAAAGATAAAGATATCAGGAAGGCAATTGGACGAATTGCAAAGACACTCCTGGCATATGATTGAAGCATTTGGGCTAGACACAAGAATAGATAATTATAAAGGCGTAAGACCAATATCGTTATATAGTTGGGATTTAGAATGCATTTTAGATGTTCTTGATGCGGTTCTTAACGATGAGAATGAATACCCGGACCAGGAAGATGAAGGGTATCTTATGCTCCATGAGTTATATCTTCACCTGAAAAATGAATACCAAGAAAAGTACGGCCGATGAATAGTTGGCTAACATGAACGGAACATTGGGGTCAAGTTTTGCAATCAAGCATTGACCTAACGAATCGGTTTAGATCGTCTGACCGCAGCGTGCTCGGTAGAGATGAGTAGGCAAGTTTTCATCCAGCGACGTTCGGCTCAGGTTGCTCCATGGCTTGGGGTCGCGATCGCCGTTGGGCCTTCGACGTCGGTCGGCGTCGTCGATGGTATTGTCGCGCCGTCGATGCCTCATTCACGCACCGGCAATCTGACCTCTGCGCACAAGCCACCGAGCGCGGACGAGCGACCGAAGGCGATGTGCCCCCGATAGCCCTCGACGATCTCCTTGGCGATCGCCAGGCCGAGTCCGTGGCCGCTGACCTCCTCGTCGAGTCGGACCCCACGACCGGTGATGTCGGCGATCTCGGTGTCGGAGCAGCCGGGCCCGTCGTCTTCGACCTTGAAGACCAGTGTCTTGCCCTCCGTCAGTAGGCTGCACCTCACCCGCTCGTTCGCCCATTTACAGGCATTGTCGAGCAGGTTGCCGAGCAGCTCCAGCATGTCCTCCCGGTCGGCATCGAGCGGACCGCAGGTGCGGATGTCGAGCTGGATGTCGAGGGCCTTCGGGGCATGGATGCGGCCGAGGAGCCGGGCGAGGGTCGGCAGCTCTTCGCTCGGGTCGAAGCGCAGTCCGGCCCCGCCGGCCCCGGCGAGGCGCGCGCGTTTGAGCTGGCGCTCGGCGAGACGGTGCAGGCGCTCGACCTGCTCGATCAGTGCTTCACGCATTTGCGGGTCGACCGACAGCGCGGGGTCGAGAAGCTGTTGTCGCAACAGACCGAGCGGACCCTTGATCGCGTGCGACAGGTTGCCCGCGGCGGTCCGCGAGCGTTCCAGGCGCTGGGTGAACAGCAGCAGCAACCGGTTGAGCTTGCGCACCAGGGGGAGGATCTCGCTCGGCACTTGCTCGGTCAGGGTGACGGTCTCGCCGGACTCCAGACGCCCGATGTCGCGGTAGACATGGATCAGGGTCGCGAAGGCCCGGCGGACGACGAAGCGCTGCACCAGCAACATCAGGATCAGCCCGCCGAGCGCCATCGCGGCGAAGAGCCGCTCGTAGTGCACGAGGGCATGATCGAGCGGCGTGACATCCTCGGCGACCGCAAGGGAGAAGTCGTCGCCCTCCAACCGGTAGCCGCCTCCCAGCACCAGCAGTCGCTGCCGGACCGGGCCGACGGCGCGCCAATATTCCGACACGCCCGTTGCAAGCGGCCGACCGGCGAGATCCTGATCCCAGAGCGAGCGCGATCGCATGCGTTGCCCGTCTTGGGTCTCGATCACGAAGTAGTGCCCGGAATAGGGCTGGCGGTAGACCGGCGTCAGCCGTTGCTGGCCGAGCTCGAGTCCTCCGTCCGCGTTTCGGGCCAAGGCGCCGACCAGTGCCTCGGCATCGTGCGCCAGTCGCGACAGCACGAAGGCGTCGGCGGTGCGGTGCAGGGCCGCGTGACCGACCCACCAGACCGCCCCGATCAGGACCACCAGGCTGGCGGCCAAGCCGAGCTGAAGACGACCCTCCAGCGATCTCATCGGCGCGGGAACAGATAGCCTTGACCGCGCAGGGTCTGGATGCGGTCCTTGCCGACCTTCTCGCGCAGACGCCGCACATAGACCTCGATTAGATTACTGCCCCGGTCGGCCTCGAGCTCATAGACATGATCCATGATCTTGGGCTTGGAGAGGATCCGGTCGGGATTGAGCATCAGATAGCGGAGGAGCCTGAACTCGGTGCCGGTCAGCTCCCGGGTGCTGCCGTCGGCAAGGACGACCCGCTGTAGGTCTTCGTCGAGACGAAGTCCGCCGACCTCCAGGCCGCTGCGCAGATTACCCGCCGCGCGTCGTGTCAGGGCATTGAGCCGCGCGATCAGCTCTTCCATGTGGAAGGGCTTGCCGAGATAGTCGTCGGCCCCGGCCTTGAGTCCGTCGACGCGCTCGTGCCAGGCATCGCGAGCGGTGAGCACCAGCACAGGTGTCGTCACGCCACGCACGCGCCAGTTGCGCAGCACCGTCAATCCGGGCCGCCCGGGGAGCCCGAGATCGAGGACGATGGCGTCGTAGGGCTCGCCGGCGCCGAGCGCCTCGCCCGTGACGCCGTCGGCGGCGTGATCCAGAACAAAGCCGGAGGACTTGAACGCCTTGTGCAGCTCGGCCGCGAGGGGCAGGTCATCCTCAACCAGCAGCAGGCGCATTAAATCGCGTCCGGAGCGACAAACGGCGTCGGCCCGGCTCTCCAACTCTGGAGCAGCAGGAGAGCCTTGGAGTCGACGCGATTTAAGATCATCAAATTCAATATTCTGAACCGCGTCTGCCGCGGCCTTGGTTGTTGATCGGAACGTCGCCTAAGGGTACATGAGCGCATGTTGTGCCGGACGCGGTTCAGCAAGGATTACTTCTCTTTCCGCTTAATGACCTCACCGGTCGCGGCGTCCAGATAAAGCTTGTGGACCGTCCCGTCCGCGGCCAGGATCTTGATCTCGTAGAGATAGCCGCCGTCCTCGCGCTCGCGCTCGAGCTCGGCCTCGACGAGCTGGCCGGGTTGCACGGTCTGGGCGCTGGCCATCACCTCGCCCATCGGCAGGATCTGCCCGGTCTCGCGCAGTTGTTTGATCTCGTCGTGGTCGAGCCGATCACCGGCGAAGGCGCCGCCCGTGACCGACAGGAGTCCAATCGCGACGGTGATGGCCGTCAGCCGCAGTCTCTGCATGAGTGGTCCCCTTGGTTTGGATGGGTGCTCTTGGTCGCTCGTTGCGCCTTGGAGGCAAAGTAAGCCGACTCGGTCGAAGGCGACCCATGTGTCGTCTTCGACCCGGATGCAGTCTCGTTCCCGAAACTGAATTGGCGCTGAACTGGAGTTTAAATCGAGCGAGGAGGTGAGCGCGGGTGGGTTGTGTGTCAGCGCCTCGGCGTTCCAAGGTTACGCCAAGGTCATACGTTTTGCCGCTGCGTTGACGATTCGATTAGGAACGACTCAAAAAAATCGAAGTATGTAGGATGGGTAGAGCGACAGCGAAACCCATCCTCCAAACCGTGGCGTTGCCGGGTTTCGGTCCGATGCCCTTGGCGCGGGCTGGAGGGGTTTCGCTGTCGCTCTACCCATCCTACGTGTTCATCAAGGTGTTCACCTTGTTTCTGAATCGTAACTTACCTGGTCACCCGTCTCCGCGATCAGCACCTCGGCGGGAATCCCGAGGTGCCGGTGCAGCCTGAGAATCATGGGGAGCGTTAACGGGCGTTTGCGATTGAGAATTTCGTAGACCCGGTTGCTCTTGCCGATGAGGGGTTCCAGGTCTTTGACGGACAGGCCACTCTGCTCCATCCGAAATTTGATGGCCTCGATCGGGTCGGGAGGATCGATGGGAGCGTGCTTGCCTTCGTATGTCTGAACGAGCGTTGCCAGGATGTCCAGTCGATCGCCCTCGAGAGTACCCCAATCCGGATCAGCGTCCATCAGAGCCGAGATTTCGTCGAGGGTCGCTTTGTAATCGGCTTCGGTGTGAATCGGGCGGATGTCCATGGTGTGCTCTTGGTGGATTAGGCGGTGTCAACGGTTTCCGCGACCACGGCATTGTATTCCTAGTGAGTGCCGATGCGGTGAGCCACCACCCGGAGCCGCCGGCGATCCCGAAAGAGTGGCTCGGCCCGTCAAAATGCAAGCGACGCCCGCGCCCACAGCTGCCGTCCAGGCTCGTTGACCTGCACCGGACCCGGGTTGAAGGGATCGACGTTTGCGCGGTTCACGGCATAGGCGTAGGCGCGATCGAAGAGATTGTCCACGCCGAGACTGAGCGTCGCGAACTTGGTGATCCGCGCCTGACCATAGAGGTCGAGGATCCACCAGCCGGGCGTCGGGCCGACGTCCAGACCGCTTCCGGTAAGGGGGGCGTCGTCCACGCGGTCCTGGGTGTCGTTCCAGTTCAACCTGGTGCCGACGGACCAGCGTTCGGCGAGGTAGTCGAGGCTGACGGTGCCGCCGAGCGGCGGGGTTTGGGCGATCGGTGTGGAATCGGTGCGATTCTGTGCGTAGACATAGGCGAGCGAGGCGCCGGCGCGCCAGTGGCGGGCGAATTCGATCGAGCCGGTCCATTCTCCGCCGGTGAGCGCGGCATCGACATTCCGATAGATGAAGGTGCCGTCGGCCAGCAAGATCCCCGGCTGGCCATGGGCGCGATCGCGTAGGATGTAGTCGTCGACCCGATCGTAAAAGAGATCGAGCTGGGTGTTCCAATGCTCGGCGTCCTTGGCCAGCGTCACGCCGATCTGATGATGCGCCTCGGGATCAAGGCCCGGGTTGCCGACCCAGCGTTGATTGCTCGCGACCGTCGAGGGTGCGGCATTGGAGGCGATATAGCGTTCGGTTGCATCGGCCGAGCGCAGGGTGCGACTGAGCCCGACCGAAAAGGAGAGGCCGTCGTTCAAGTTGTGCGCGTAGGTCAGGAATCCGCCCAGATTGTCCTCGTCCGTGTCTTCGGCGCCGATACCATAGTAGGCGCGATACAACTGCTCGGCGGAACGCACCCAGGCCGGGCCAACGGGGACAAGCGCGGCACGCGACCGCGAGACGCTGGCCTCGGTACGGTCGTAGCGCAGCCCGGCGGTGAGTCGGGATTGCTCGGTCAAAGGGCGTTCAATCTCGACGAAGAGGCCGAGGTCTGAATTCACCACGTCCGGCCAGAGATACGAGTTGGGGACATCGACCGCCGCGGAGCGGTAGTTCCAAAAGCGCGTGGCGTCGCGATCGACCTGGAGATAGTCGGTCCCGAGTGTCCAATTCATGCCCATCGCTTCCAGATCGGCGGTCAGACGCCCGCCTGCGGTATCGGCGGTGCTGGGGGCACGCATCTTGAACATCGCGTTGAGTGGCCGGAGGCTGTAGTTGTCCATCAGGTGATCGACCGAGACGCTGTAGAGCTCCGCCTTCACCGCGGCGAAGGGGCCGAGCGGGGTGTCCTGACCCAGCCGTAGACGCCACTGGTCGCTGTCGCTGTAGATGCCGTCCATCCCGGCCCCGGCGTAGAGGACATCCCAGTCGTGGGTGTGGTCGTAGCTCAGAACGGCACGGGTGTCGTCGTTCGGGGTGAGACCGAGCGACAGACCGGCGCCTTCGGTGTTGTAGGCACTGCGCACCGGGTTGCCGTTGCCGTCGTCGTAATTGTCCGCGGTCCGATACTGGCCGGTGGCGCGGGCAAAGCCCTCGGGGGTTCCGACCGTCACGTCGGCGCCCAGGTTGCCGGTGTGCGAGTTGTCGGTGATGCCGCCGGTGAAGCGTGCGCGGAAGACCTCGCCGGGCTCGAAACGGGGTGTGTCGCGCTCGAACAGGACGGTGCCGCCGGTTCCGCCGCCGCCGTAGCGGACCGTCTGCGAGCCCTTGATGACGGTGACCGAGTCGTAGTTGTCCAGATCCACATAGACCGTCGGCGGGTCCATCCGGTTGGGACAGCCGCCGAAGGCATAGGCGCCGTCGATCAGGATATTGAGCTGCCCGGCAGTCTGGCCGCGGATGATGGGGTCGATGCCGAAACCGCCCATCCGCGAGCCGCTCACGCCGGGGACGGAGCGCAGGAGGTCGCCGCCGTCTGCCGGAAGGCCGGGTGCGACCTCGACGATGGGTGCGACGAAGGTCGCGGGCGGGAGGTCATCCGGGCGGTCCGCGGTCACCTCCAGCTCGGGCAGGACCACGCCGCCGTCGTCTGCGGTTTGCGCGGTCGCCGTTTCGGCCCGGAGCGCGACCGAGAGCCCCGCCAGCATGACGATCAGGACACCGGTCCCGGCGGTGATCTGGTTGCAGAGCGGCGCTCTTCTCGGCGGCCGTATCCCTGTCTCGTTCGCGACCTGGAGCCTCGCCGGGTTCGTGCCTTGGCTCGGGAGTCGATGACTCCAAGACCTTAATCTTATTATGCTCATTGGATGTGCCTCCGCGCGTCTCGCCTGTGTAATCGATTGGCGGAGGAGCCTATCCAAGTTCTTTCCCCGGTTGCCGGGATTCGAGGTTTTACTGATCGGAGACAGGAGAGAGTAGGTGATATCGCCGAGCCTGTGCCCGATATCCCGCAAAGTCTCGCTCGGCCGTCCAGTGACGTCATCCGGGAGACCCCACTGGCTGCTCCTTTTAGCAACGATTCAAAAACAACCGAAACACGTAGGATGGGTAGAGCGAAGCGAAACCCATCCAGTCCGCGCCAAGGGCCTCGGACCGAGACCCGGCAGCGCGGTGGTTTGGAGGATGGGTTTCGCTGACGCTCTACCCTACCTACGCGTTCATCAAGGTGTTCGCCTTGTTTCTGAATTGTCGCTTAAACCGCGCCCAGTGCGGTATGCGATGTTTTTGGATGGGATCGGCCCAGGCGGGTTTCAGAGCCGCTGGAGCCGGCGCGGTTTAAAGTATTAAAAAATATAAAATTTTAAACCGCGCACCCCGCTAAGGGTCGTGGATTCACCAAACTTCGAACTCACTCGAAAGTGAGCATCTCGCTCTGGACGCGGTTTAGGGTGACAGAAGCCTCCGGCTATCAGCCTTAGGCGCCGGAGGTCTGGCTCGGACCTGGCCGGGGTTATTGTCCCCGCCCGGGTCATACATCCACGCCGGTCAACTGCGACTCGAAGCAGGAGGCAGGAGGCTCTCTCGAGAAAGCCGACGCCGCGCGCCCTAGTCCTCGAACACCAGCGCGATCGGCTTCTGCATAAAGGCATGCCTGACCTGTGCATTGTCGAACACCGAGACGCCGAACGGGTAGGCCGCCGTCAGATCCGCGAACTGCACGTCGGTCTCGCTGTCCGTGACCAGTTTGCGCCGCATCTCCATCGTCCAGACGCCGTCGCTCCAAGCCAACCCGAGCGCGATATCACCGCGGTCGCCCTCGAAGGGGGCAATCATGATGGATGCGACCTCGTCGCCGGGCTCGAATCGACTGTCGTCGAAAGGGACCTTATCGTCAGCCATGACCCAATAAGCCCCGCCCTTGTTGGCGGCCTTGCCGTCGCCGGCCATGAGCTCGGGAATTCCATCGAGCAGCGCGATGTCGGTATAGCCACCGCCCGTCTTGGCATCGGTTTTTCGCCCGGCGTTCTTCGCGGTCTCCGGGTCGAAGCGGGTGTGGTCCAGCCACTGGTCGTCGACCTGTCCGACCGGCCCGGTGCGCACGCTCTTGATGTGCCACATATCGCCGCGCTCGCCGTCGTTCTCGGTGTACTTGTTGCCGTAGGGTTTGGGCGGCTCGTCGTCGTGGCAGGCCGCGAAGCAGCCATCGGCCTCGAAATCAGGGATGGAGTTGTCGATCGGCCAGATCAGGGCCGCCTTGTCTTCGTAGACGCTGTTGTTGTCGCCGCCGACGTCTTCGGGATCCTTGAGCTTCTTCCAGGAGCCGTCGGCCTGTTTGACGTAGGGCGAGCGCTGCTCGGAATGGGTCGGGTCCTCGTACTGCAGCAGCACAAAGAGCTCGTCGCCGATGCGTGCTGCGCGAATGGTGCCGTCGGTCTTGCCCTTTTCACCGAAGTTCGCGCCCTTCTTGAAATGGAGTTTCGCCGGCACGGCTGCGTTCCAAACCGCGTCGTCGGCAACGCCGTCCAGGGTCGGCGCCGTGTCGAAGGTGATCGCCGTCACCGTTTCGAGTGCGCGGGCAGCGAGCGCGGGAGCGGAAAACGCGCAGGTGGCGACGAGCATGGCCGACAAGGCCGTCGTCTGTCTTTTTCGGTTCGCATTCATCTTCGGGTTCCTCCGGTGGTCATCGTTATTGTTGTGGTGGCTCGGATCGGCGCTGCCCTGGTGAAGAGCCCTCGCGTATCCTGCGTGCGGGTCGCTCTCCGATTTGTACCCCCGACATCGAGGCAACGCAATTGCGCCGGCGCGTCCCGGAACGTGCGGTTCGGTTGTCGGCCGGACCCTGCTCGCCGGCCGACCGGCGTTCATGCCGCACCCCGTCGCCGAGGACGCGGTCCGGATCTAGACGCCTCCCGAGGGAGACCTCAGTCTTCCCAGCGTCCGTGACCCGGGATGGAGACCTGCTCTTCGTTGTAGATATCCTTGTCGGCGCCGCGATGACAGCTGTTGCATTGGCTGAAGCTGCCGACCGCGGGGTTCCCGGCCACCCATTTTTCCGGGATCTCGTCGTGTTTCTTGACGAAATAGCGGGTCCGGGTAATGCGCGGGAGTGCGGCGTCCGCAGCGGCGTCGTCCACGAAGGAAAAGGCGCGCGAGCGCGAATGGGTGCCTTGGTCCGCTGAATTGGCCACCAGGTAGCTCACGATCTCGCCACGCAGCGCGTCGGATAAAGAGGCATCGTCGCCGTAATGGTCCGCCAAGGCATCGGGTCCCATGATCCGTGCCCAGTCCAGGGCCGGCAGCAAACCGGGTTGATAGGCCATGTGGCAGGAGCCGCATTCCTCGCTGTAGGTCGCATTCACGACCGGGGCGACATCGGGGCGCGGGTTCACCCAACCGCCGCCTTTCTCGTGTTTTTCGTAATCGTCGTCGTCGGAATCGCCGACGGCCAGGCCGACGGCGCCCAATGAAAGGATTGTGATAGCCAGCATGGCGATCGTTTTGGTCGATGTCCGCATGGGAGTTAGCTCCTGATTACTGGGTTTCGATGTAACTGATGAAATCGGCCTTCTCATCGCTTGTGCATTCGCGCCCGAGGGTCCAGCGACAATTGCGCAGCAGCCATTTCTCGACCTTGGCCTGGTCCGTCAGGCCCTGCGGATTCACCGATGGCGCCAAGGGTTCGATGACCTTGTTGGTCACCGCGTGTCGGCCGGGCTTGGTCAGGTCACGGTTGTGGCAGGTCACGCAACTGCGCGCCGGCGAGCCGTCGGTTTGCGGGTATTCCTTTGTCCAACCCGCGGCGCCCGCCGTGGCGTCGCCGGCGAAGGACGCGGTCGGAAGGGCTGTGGCGCCGGACACGAGGATCAGAATGGCCAGAGTTGCTGTCATGTCGCGTTTCATCAGATGTCCTTCCGTTTCAATCCGGTGATCATGCCGCCGATCAGGTTTTCCCGATGGGACAGGCTGGAGAAGATGACGCCGGCCACATGGGCGACGATGAGGACGAGCGTGAGATTGGCCATGACCTCGTGGACCTCCTCGAAGAAGTGGCCCCAGGATCCCGGAAGGCTGCTCATCATCGGTGCCAGCGGACCCGAGAGCTCTTCCGCGCCGTAGACCGCGAGCCCGCTCAGTCCGGTCAGAACGACCGCAATCATCAGGGTGATCACCATCGCACCGCCGGCCGGGTTGTGGCCGAGATAGCGTGGGGCGCGCAGCCGCAGTGCGTCCCGCACATAGGCCAAGACCTCGCTCGGCTTGCGCACGAAAGCGCTGAAACGGGCGTGGCGGGTGCCGATCAGGCCCCAGACCAGGCGTACGGCGATCAGGGCCAAGACCAAGTAGCCGGCCCAGATATGCACGCCGAGGAGGTCGTCCTCGACGATGAAGGCGGTGGCGAAACCGCCGACCAGTGCCCAGTGGAAGATTCGGACGAGAGGATCCCAGACGCGGATGCGTTCCGGGCGATCCGCTTGGGTGATCGTCGGTGTGACCATGGTCTCGGTGGTCATCTGATTGCTCTCCTGATCTCTGCGTTGAGGATGGTTTGGCCTCGATCGATCGTGGCCCGGGTGCAGAGTACGGGGGCCAGCCTGACGAAACCCTGTGCGCCCTTGTCAGCAATCGGTCAGCTTGGTTCGGTCCATAATGGGTTCCATGCACACCCAAACATTCCGTCGTCGACTCCTGGCCGCCTTCATGGCGTGCGCTCTGGCCCCGGCCTTGTCTCTCGCGGACTCCAGCGTTGATGAAGGCAATGGCGAAGCGCGTCACGATCACGATCGTGCCCGACACGCCCTGCAGCAGGGCGAGGTCCGCCCGATCGCCGAGATCCTGCGACGGGTCGCGGAGGAGGTTCCGGGCGAGGTCATCGAGGTGGAGCTCGAGCGCGAGAGATGGCTCGGCAAGAGGCGCTGGGTCTACGAGATCAAACTGATCGCGCCGGACGGGCGACTGCTGGAGGTGTTGGTGGATGCGCCGACGGCCGAGATCCTCGCGGTGGAGGACGACTGATGCGTCTGCTCCTGGTCGAGGACGACGTGCGTCTCGCCGAGGGCTTGGCCGCCGCGCTGACGGCTGCGGGTTTTGTCGTGGATCACGAGGCCGACGGCGAGGCCGCCTGGTTCAAGGGCGACACCGAAAGCTATGCCGCGGCGATCCTGGATCTGGGGCTGCCGAGCATGGACGGGCTCTCGATCCTGCGCAAATGGCGGGCGAACGGGCAGCGTTTTCCGGTGCTCATCCTGACCGCGCGGGGTGATTGGCACGAGCGTGTCGAGGGCATCGACGCCGGGGCCGATGACTATCTGCCCAAGCCCTTCCGGATGGAGGAGCTGCTGGCGCGTCTGCGTGCCCTGGTGCGCCGGTCTGCGGGCCAAGCCAGCGCCGTGCTCGTCAACGGCCCGCTCGTACTCGACACCCGCCGGATGGCCGTGACGGTCGACGGCGTCCCGGTCCATCTCTCCCCGCAGGAATACCGTCTCGTCAGTTATCTGATGCAGCATGCCGGACGTGTCGTCTCCCAGCTCGAGCTCACCGAGCAGCTCTATGCCCAGGACTTCGAGCGCGAGTCCAACGCCGTCGAGGTTCTGGTCGGGCGGGTGCGCCGCAAGCTCGGCGTGGATCTGATTCAGACGCGGCGTGGGTTCGGGTACTTGATCGAGGATGTCGCCGATGATTGAACCGTTTGCCTCGCCCGGATGTGCCCTGTCCGAACAGCGGTGTAGGGTGTGTTGAGGACGGAACCGCACCGATGGAGGCTCCGGTCGTCGCACGATGCGGTTCGTACCTCACCGCACCCTACGCGTGCTGGTTTGCCCTGTGTCCCGATGCGTTGCGCGAGACGCGGTCTAATATGACCCGCCGCTCGCTGCGCGTCCGTCTTTGGATCGGTGCCGCACTCTCGATCACTCTGGCCCTAGCGGTGGCCGGGCTCGGTCTTCTGGCCCTCTTCGAGCGCCATGTCGAGCGGCGCATCGGCGAGGAGCTGCGCGCGCAGCTCAACCAGCTTGCCGCGGCGATGACGATCACGCCGGAGGGGGAGGTTCAGCTCGCGCGCGAGCCGGCCGACCCGCGTTTCGCTCAGCCCTTGAGTGGACTCTATTGGCAGATCGACGGCCCGACGCGGCCGGGTCTGATGCGCTCGCGCTCGCTCTGGGATCATCTGGTCGATCTGACCGACGACGACCTGGCCCCAGGCACCGTCCACGCCCACGAGGTTATGGGGCCGGACGCGCAGACGTTGTTGGTGCGCGAGCGTCGGATTCGCCTGCAGGCGGCCGGCGGGCTCATGTCCCTGCGCCTCATGGTCGGGGTCGATCGGGCGGAGTTGATCGCGGCGCGGGATGCCTTCGCGGCCGACATGCTGCCCTATCTTGCCCTCATCGGGCTTGTTCTGGCGCTGGCGACCTTCGTGCAGATCCAGACCGGTCTCGCACCGCTCGATGCGGTGCGACGTGGTCTCGGCGAGATTCGCACCGGCCGGACACGACGGCTCGCCGAGGTCTACCCGGACGAGGTCATGCCGTTGGTCGGCGAGGTCAACGGACTCCTCGAGGCCCGAGAGCAGGCGATCGAGCGCGCGCGGGCCTGGACCGCGGACCTTGCCCACGGACTCAAAACCCCGCTGAGTGCGTTGGTGGCCGATGCGCAGCGTCTGCGCGCGCAGGGCAACGCGCCGCTCGCCGATGACCTGGAGCACTTGGCGATGGGCATGCGACGGCGGGTCGAGCGCGAGCTGGTGCGTGCCCGGTTGCGCTCCGGGGCCGACATCCATCAGGCCGGCGCCGATGTGGTCGAGACCCTTCACCGACTGCTGCGCACGCTGCAACGCACCCCGGAGGGCGCGCGGCTCGACTGGCAGCTGGTCGCCCCCGCGCAGGCCCGGGCCGCGGTTATCGGCGACGATTTGTTGGAGCTGCTGGGAAACCTGCTCGAGAACGCCGCCAAATGGGCGCGGACCGAGGTGGATATCCGGGTGAGCGTCGGCGATCGCATCGAGATCGGCATCGAGGACGATGGTCCCGGTGTCCCGGCGGAGCAGACGCCGCGGCTCGGCGAGCGTGGGTTGCGTCTCGATGAGCGCAGAGAAGGCAACGGCCTCGGACTCGCGATCGCCCGAGACGTCGTCGATGCCTATGGTGGGCTGCTCGACTTCGCGCGTGCGAGCAAAGGAGGGCTCGCGGTCCGGGTTCAGCTGCCGCGGGATCAGGCCGAATTCGGGCGTTGAACCTAAACCGCGCCCAGTGCGGTAGGCGATGTTTGTGGATGGGATCGGCCCCGGCGGATGTCAGAACCGCTGGAGCCGGCGCGGTTTAGGTTCAATCATTCTCAGCTGACTCGCGAGCGTCCGCAGCGCTTGAGTCACCGGCCGTCCCGCTGGCTGCCGCTTCCGACCGTCGTGCACGGATCGCTTCGCTGAGCTGATGGACGGCCATCGCGTAGAGGTTGCTGTGGTTGTACCGGGTGATGGCATAGAAGTTGTTCAGCCCCACCCAATATTCGTCTTCGACCCCGTCGAGGCGGATCAGGTTCGCGGGGGCCTCGGCCGGCAGGGGCTCGTCCCACGCGACCCCCGCGGCGCGTAGGTCGCCCGCGGTCGTGTCGGGCGGGGCGGTGGTCTTCTCGACCAATGCGATCCCGGCCGGGACGCCGGAGCGCAGCTCCGCAGCAAAGGCGACGGGCTCGCCGGAACGCCAGCCGTGCTGTTTGAAATAATTGGCGACGCTCCCGACGACGTCCGCGTTGCTGCCCCACAGGTCGCGCCGACCGTCTCCGTCGAAGTCGATCGCATAGTTGCGATAGCTCGAGGAGATGAACTGCGGCTTGCCCATCGCCCCTGCATAGGAGCCGACGGCCCCGAGCGGATCCAGCTGCTCTTCGCGACTGAGCACGAGAAACGCCTCCAGCTCCCGGCGGAAGAACGCCGCCCGCCGTGGATAGGAGAACCCGAGCGTGGTCAGCGCATCGATCACCCGATGCTTGCCCACATTGGCCCCGTAGTTGGTCTCGACCCCGATGATGGCGACGATGATCTGCGGGGCGACGCCGTAGTCGGCCTCGGCGCGCGCAAGCAGATCGGCGTTGTCGCGCCAAAAGGTCACACCCCCGGCGATCCGCTCGGGCGTGACGAACAGCGCCCGATAGTCGCGCCAGGGCTTCGCCTCGTAGGGTCGATTCATGGCGTCGATGATGGCCTGACTGTAGCGGGCATCCGCAAGCATGCCCTCTAGCTCGGCCGAATCGAACCCATGCCGCTCGACCATCTCGCGCGCGAACACATCGGCCTCCGCGGCATAGCGGGCCGGCTCGGCGTGCAGCTGCGATGTGACGAGCGCCGGACATCCTGCGACGAGGCATCCTGCGACGAGAAATTGACGAGCGATGGGCATGGAAGGCACCTCGTTGAATGGTTTTGACGTCGGACGCGACACGTCGCCTGCGCCGAGCCGTCCGAGACTCCCCGCGTCATCGCAAGCGTCACCCGCGAGAGCGTATACGATGGGTCTGTATCCCCATGATGATGCCGAATCCTACCATCAGGGTCACCATCGAGGTGCCGCCATAGCTGATCAAGGGCAGCGGAACACCGACGACCGGCAGCAAGCCGGTGACCATCCCGGTGTTGACGAAGACGTAGACGAAAAACACCAGTGTCAGAGCGCCGGCCAACAGACGCCCGAAGCGATCCTGCGCCCGCGCGGCGATGACCAGACCGCGCAGGATGATAAAGAGATAAAGGGCGAGCAGGGCCAGGATCCCGGTAAACCCGAATTCCTCGCCGATGACCGCGAAGATGAAGTCGGTATTGCGCTCGGGCAGGAACTCCAGGTGCGACTGGGTGCCGTTCAGCCAGCCCTTGCCGTCGATCCCGCCCGAGCCGATCGCAATCTTGGACTGGATGATGTGATAGCCGGATCCAAGGGGGTCGGACTCCGGATTCAGGAAGGTCAGAACGCGATCGCGTTGATAATCATGCAGACCGATCCAGACGAGCGGGGTCACGGCGGCGACGACGACCGCGAGCGCGAGGATCATGCCCCACCCCATGCCGGCCATGAAGAGCGCGACCACGCCCGCACTGGCGACCAGCAGCGCGGTTCCCAGATCCGGTTGCTTGGCGATCAGCACGACCGGGATCAGGGTCAGCACGGCCGAGAGGACGACCCACAAGAGCTTCGGCGGCAAGGCACGGGCGCTGAGCAACCAGGCGATCATCATGGGCACCGCGAGCTTCAGAAGCTCCGAGGGCTGAAAGCGCACGACGCCGAGATCCAACCAGCGCTGTGCCCCCTTGCCGATATCTCCGAACAGAAGCACCGCAATCAGCATCGCCACCCCGACCCCGTAGAGCAGCGGCGACCAGCTGCGCAGCCGCGCCGGGGGGATCTGTGCGACCGCGATCATCAGGCCGAAGGCGATCCCGAGCCGAATCAACTGCCGCTCGATCGCGACGGGATCCTGATCGCTCGCGCTGAAGAGCACCATCAGGCCGAAACCGCACAGCGCCAACAGGGCCACCAGCAGGGGGGCATCCAGGTGAATCCGTTGCCACAGACCGCGATGCCCCCGATACAGGGCGTCATCCGGAAAATAGCTGCTCGATCTAATCGCCACCCTCGCCTCCGACATCGGTCAGGACGGTCGCGCCGCCCAGGTAGGCATCCATGATGCGACGCGCGACGGGTGCCGCGGTGGCGCCGCCCCCGCCGCCGTTCTCGACGATGACCGCGATGGCGATACGCGGATCCTCGATCGGTGCGAAGGCGACGAACAAGGCGTGGTCATGCAGGTGCTTGGGGAGCGTCGCCGCATTGTAGCGTTGGTTCTGGGCGAGGCTGAAGACCTGGGAGGTCCCGGTCTTGCCGGCGATGCGGTACTCGGTGCTGCGAATGCGCCGGGCGGTGCCGGATTCCACGACCTTGGCCATGGCGTTGACGATCTGGTCCCATTGCTGTTTCTCGCCGAGCTCGATGGTGTGCGAGAGCATCGGCAGCTGCTCGGCTGCGGGCGCACCGGGAGCCTGTGCCGCGCGCGCCACCTGCGGACGAATCACCTTGCCGTGATTGGCGACCGCTGCCGTTGCAACCGCCAGTTGCAGCGGTGTCGCCAGGAAGGAGCCCTGCCCGATGCCCACGATCAGGGTCTCGCCCGGATACCAGGCCTGCTTGCGGACCCGTTGTTTCCATTCGCGCGTCGGCATGAGCCCGCCCAGCTCGCCGGCGACATCGATCCCGGTCAAGGCGCCGAAGCCGAAGTCCGAGAGAAAGCCCGAGAGTCGGTCGATCCCCATCCGGTTGGCGAGATCGTAGAAGTAGACGTCGCAGGACTGCACCAGCGCCTGCTCGAGGTTCATGGCGCCATGACCGCCGCGACGCCAGCAGCGAAACCGATGGGAGTGTCCGGGCAGGCTGAATGCGCCCGAGCAATAGGTCGCGCGTCGCGAGGTCGTGACCCCCGAGGCCAGGCCGGCGAGGGCGACGAACTGCTTGATGGTCGACCCCGGCGGATACTGTCCGCGCACCGCTCGGTTGAACAAGGGCTTGTCCGGCGAGCTCAGCAGGGCCTGATAGTCCGTTTGACTGATCCCTTCCACGAACAGATTGGGGTCGAAGCTCGGGTTGCTCACGAGGGCCAAGACGCCGCCGTTGCGTGGATCGATGGCGACCACGGCACCGCGCTCCTCGCCGAGCGCCTCTTTCGCCGCCTGCTGCAGGCCGATGTCCAGATACAGATGCAGATCCTGACCGGAGACCGGCGGGCGGCTCTCGAGGGTCCGGATCACCCGGCCGCGGGCGTTGACCTCCACCTGCTGGTAGCCGACCTGACCGTGCAGCAGCGCCTCGTGAGCCTTCTCCAAGCCGCCCTTGCCGATGAACTGGCTCCCGGCATAGTTGCTCTTGTCGATGCGGGCGAGCTCCTGCTCGTTGATCCGGCCGACATAGCCGAGCACATGCGCCGTGTGCTCGCCCAGCGGATAGGTGCGCACCAACTCGGCGCGGATGTCCACGCCGGGAAAGCGGTGCCCGTCGACCGCGAACTGCGCGACCTCCGCCTGGGTCAGATTGAGCCTGATCGGTACGCCCTGGAAGCGCATGCGTTGTCGCTTCTGACGCTCGAAGCGGTTGCGATCCTGCGGCTCGATCCGGATCAACCGGGAGAGTCCCTCGATCGTGGCCTCGAGGTCGCCGACCTTCTCGATCGTGATCTCCAAGGAGAACGACGGGTGGTTGTCGGCGAGCAGCACGCCCTTGGCGTCGTAGATGAGTCCGCGTGCCGGCGGCAAAGGCTGGACCTTGACCCGATTGTCGCGGGACAGGACGGTGAAATGGTCGTGTTGATCGACTTGAAGGTGCACCAACCGCACCACGACCAGCGAGAGGGCGACGATCGCCAGCAGCCCGGCGATCAGCGCTCTGGTCGAGACCAGGCGGGCCTCGCGTTTGCGGTCTTCCAGATTCGCTTCGAGCATTAAACCGCGCTCGGTGGTTTAGCCGTCGACGGCGGGAGGGGGTCCGTGACTTTTCGGGTTCGGTACGCGTTGGAGTTGGCGCGGTTTAAGTTTATGAAATTCATAATTCTAGACCGCGTTAAACCGCGTCCGGAGTGACATGCTTCATTGTCATTTTGTGTCGGGCTCAAGGATTTTTCCGACCTTTGTGGTGACGCGGTTTAAAATTTTATCTTTTTAATACTTTAAACCGCGCCGGCTCCAGCGGTTCTGAAATCCGCCGGGGCCGATCCCATCCAAAAACATCGCATACCGCACCGGGCGCGGTTTAGACCAAACCGGCGCGGCGACCGAGATCGCTCAGGATCACGAAGAGCCAGGGCCAGAGCAGCAGCCCCGGCAGGGTCGACACCCAGTAGACCAAGGAGGGTATCGGCTGGCCGGTGGCAGCCAGGACCCACAGGTTGAGCAGCCGCTCGACCAGCAACAGGATCCACACGAAGAGCGACTGTTGCCACAGGGGAAACAGTCGGATCCGTTGATGCAGCTCGACCGCGGCATAGGCGACGAGCGAGAAACCCAGCGCATGCTGTCCGAACAAGGATCCCGAGGCGACATCCAAGGCCAAACCCGCGGCGAAGGCCGAAAAGACCCCGAAGCGCTCGGGCACGGTCAGGCACCAGTAGAGTGTCACGAGCGCGACCCAGGGTGGCCTGAAGGCATCGATCCCGGCCGGCATGGGCAGGATTGAAAGGAACAGGGCGACCAGCAATCCGGCGAGGATCAGCCAGCCGCCGCGTGGCGGGGCGTCGGTCATCGTACGGCGCCTTTGCGCGTCTCGGCGCCCGGCTCGGCGTCGGTGAGGGCGTGCTGGCGCATCTGCGGGTCCAGGGTCCAGACCAACAGGACCTCGCGGCTGCGGTCGAGCCGGGCGGTCGGCTCGGCCAGCACGGTGGTAAAGGGGTTGTCCGGATCCTGGCGCACCGTCGTGACCCGCGCGACCGGGTAGCCCGGCGGAAAGCGCTCGCCCATCCCGGACGTCACCAGTAGATCGCCCTCGCGGATATCGGCATTCTTGGGGATGTAGAGCAGCTCCAGCTCCTGCCCCACGCCTGATCCGGCGGCGATGCTGCGCAGACCGTTGCGATTGACCTCCACCGGGAGCGAATGATCCGAGTCGGTGATGAGCAGCACGATGGACGAGAAGGGATTGGCTCGGATCACCTGCCCCATCACGGCATTGGCATCCAACACCGGCTGCCCCACGAAGACGCCCGAGCTTGTCCCCTTGTTCACCATCACCAGCTGCCGCGAGGGCGTGAGATCCACCGCGAGGATCTCCGCGATCAGCACCCGCTCGCCGATGTTGAACGACGAGCCGAGCAGGTCGCGCAACCGCATGTTCTCGGCCTCGAGCGACTCGAATTGCTGCAGGCGAGCCTTCAGCAAGAGGTTTTCACGATTCAGTACGGCATTCAGGGTCCGCAGCTGTGCCGCGTCCGTGAGCTGCCCCTGCGCGGAGCGGATGAGTGCGGACGGCACGTTCACGGCCAAATGCAGCGGATGGGCCAAGACGGACAACAGCGAGCGCACGCGGTCGAGATGGTCGAACCGGTGGTCGGCGATGATCAGGCCCAGTGCGCATACCACCGCCAGGATGACCCGGAGGGTGGGCGACGGACCGCGAAGAAAGAGCGGTTTGATGGGATCACTCGGTCGTAAAGAGATCGATTCCTCGTGCGTCGATCATCTCCAGCGCCTTGCCGCCGCCGCGCGCGACACAGGTCAAGGGGTCTTCGGCCACGACCACCGGCAGCCCCGTCTCCTCCTCGATCAACCGGTCGAAATCGCGCAGCAGCGAGCCTCCGCCGGTCAGCACGATGCCGCGCTCGGCCACGTCGGAGCCGAGCTCGGGCGGGGTCTGCTCCAACGCCATCTTCACCGAGCCGACGATCGCCGCCAGCGGCTCCTGCAGGGCTTCGAGGATCTCGTTGCTGTTGAGCGTGAAGCTGCGCGGGATGCCCTCGGCGAGGTTGCGCCCGCGCACTTCGATCTCCAGCACCTCGTTGCCCGGAAAGGCCGAGCCGATGCCGTGCTTGATCCGCTCGGCCGTGGCCTCGCCGATGAGGGTGCCGTAGTTGCGCCGGACGTAATTGATGATGGCGTCGTCGAAGGTGTCGCCGCCGACCCGGATCGATGCCGAATAGACGATGCCGTTGAGCGAGATGATCGCCACCTCGGAGGTGCCCCCGCCGATGTCGATCACCATGCAACCACGCGGCTCGTGGACCGCGAGCCCGGCACCGATCGCCGCCGACATGGGCTCCTCGATCAGAAAGACCTCCCGCGCCCCGGCACCGGCGGCCGACTCCTTGATGGCGCGACGCTCGACCTGGGTCGAGCCGCAGGGCACGCAGATGAGCACGCGCGGGCTGGGCCGGATGAGGCGCGACGCGTGCACCTTATGGATGAAGTACTGGAGCATCTTCTCGGTGATCGTGAAATCCGCGATCACGCCGTCCTTGAGCGGGCGAATCGCCGTGATGCTTTGCGGCGTGCGACCGAGCATCAGCTTGGCCTCTTCGCCGACGGCGACGACCGTCTTGCCTCCGCCTTTGCGCTCGTGACGGATTGCGACCACCGACGGCTCGTTGAGGACGATCCCCTGGTCACGCGCAAAGATGAGCGTGTTGGCCGTACCCAAATCGATCGATAGATCGTTGGAGAAGATTCCACGAAGACTTCTGAAGAACATCAGGTGCGTACCTTGCGGGAGATAGAGGAGATCGCCGGCTCTCCCGCGGGCATCCTGGATCAGGATCCTCCGGGAAATCCATCGGAAAACGGCGAGCTAATCTAACAACGCAGGGGGGGATCGGCAAGGCGGGTGTTCGCGCCGTGCATCCCGGCGACACGCTGCTAGTGCAGCACGGCAGATGTGTCGAGACCGTTCCTTGTCGTTGTCGTGGTCGTTGTCGTTGTCGTAGCGATGGTCGATTACGACAACGACAACGACAACGACCAAGACAACGACCACGAAAATGATTTCGGACGGGCTCGGAATCTCTGCACCGCTCCGCTAGCTTTTCGGCGGGACGTAACCCTCGGGCATCTCCGCGCCTTCGCCGAAGAAATAGTTATCCATCTGCTCTTCGAGAAATTTGCGCGACTTGGGATCCATCGGGCTCAGACGATTCTCGTTGATCAGCATGGTCTGGTGGCGCAGCCAGTCCTGCCAGGCCTGCTTGGAGACGTTGGCGTGGATGCGCTTGCCGAGCTCGCCCGGATAGGGCGCCCGATCCAGGCCCTCGGCCTCGCGGCCGAGCTTGACGCAGTGAACCATGTAAGTCATGAGAAGTCTCCGTGTGGTGACGGACGAACGGGCGGTTGCGCTCGGCCGGCTTGAAAGTGGTCCAGGATGCCTTTCACGGGCGCGGGCGTGCCGAGAGCAGCGAGATCGGCCCGGCTCAGCCAGCGCCGATCGGCGTCGTCGGCAATGCGATCGGGTGTCGCGTCGAGCTGCACGAGCGCGATCCGGATATCCAGATTGAAGTGGGAGAAGGTGTGACGGCGTGCCCCGATCATTTCAACCCGCGCGGGTGGAACACCGAGGCGGGCGAGACACCAGTCGCGCGGATCGGCGCCCGGCGCAATCTCGGGCAGACTCCAAAGTCCGCCCCAGATCCCGCTCTTGGGCCGACGCTCCAGCAGGATCTCGCCGGCCGGATCGACGAGGAGGAGCATCAGGGTCTCGCGCTGCGGCGAGCTGCGGCGCGGGCGGGGTGTCGGGAGCCCGGCCTGACGGTCCGAGCGGCGCGCAACACACCGCTCAGAGACCGGACAGCGCCCGCAGGCCGGGGCGCGACGGGTGCAGAGCGTGGCGCCCAGATCCATCATGCCCTGATTGTAGGCGCCGACCCGGCTCGGCGGCGTGAGCCGTTCGGCCAGTGACCAGAGCCGCTCGAGCACGGTGCTTTGGCCGGGCCAACCCTCGACGCCGAAGGCGCGCGCCAGCACCCGCTTCACATTGCCGTCGAGGATCGGATGGGGTTGGTCCAAGGCGAGCGAGAGCATCGCACCGGCGGTGGAGCGGCCGATGCCGGGGAGCGCGAGCAAGGGCTCGATCGTCACGGGGAACACCCCGCCGTGCAGATCGCGAATCAGACCGGCGGCACGATGGAGATTGCGGGCACGGGCGTAATAGCCGAGCCCTGACCAGAGGGCCATCAGACGATCCTCCGACGCCTCGGCAAGTTCCGCCACCGTCGGAAACTGCGCGACGAAACGCTCGAAATAGGGGGTCACGACCGCGACCTGCGTCTGCTGGAGCATGATCTCCGAGACCCAGACCCGGTAAGGCGTCGGGTCGCGTTGCCAGGGCAGATCTTTGCGCCCGTGCCGATCGAACCAGCCGAGCACGGCCTCGCCGAACCACTCCGAGGTGGCTGTGCTCATGGCCTTGCGCCATCCTCGGCTCGACCGGTCAGGCTTGCTTCCGTCACGATCCGGTCTCGGCGCGCGGCTGCCCGCAGTTCCAGCAGATGTCGAAATCACCGTCCACCGACTCGCCGCAACCGCTGCAAAGCCAGGTCGCGGCATTGCTCGGGCGCCGTGCATCGGCCTGAAACCGACCGAGCAGCTCGCGTCCGCGTTCGAGGTCGCCGTCTTCCACGACCCAGAGCGTGGGACCGATGTCGGCAGGCAGACCGCCCGCGGCACCCGCGAGATAGTCGCCCAGGATGACGGCTTCGACGAGATGGCGATCCAAAAAGTCCAACAGAAGTTGAGCCTCGATGCGATCTCGAGCCTGATAGATGCGCTGCATGGGGCTACGGGACCGGCACGATCGCCGCGGTAGCGGTGTGCGGAGCGGGGGAAGATGGAGCGGGTGATGGGAATCGAACCCACGCTATCAGCTTGGGAAGCTGAAGTTCTACCATTGAACTACACCCGCTTTGATGGGTTAGTGTAGGCGCTGCACGCCGCGCAATCAAGATCGCGACCGGATCCGCCCCCGGTTCGATCAGGAATCCATCCCGTACATCCCCTCGATCTCGTCGCGATAGCGCGTGACGACCATGGCGCGCTTGACCTTCATGGTCGGCGTCAGCAAACCGTTGTCGATGGACCAGGGCTCGAGCGTCAGGGTCACGCGCCGGATCTTGGCATACCCCGGAAAATCGTGCAGCGCCGAACGAATCCGCTGGAGGATCAGCTTGTTGATCCGAGGATCGCGCAGGCTTTCCGGGCGCTCGGGATCCAGACCCTGCTCCCGCGCCAGTCCGGGCCAGAGGTCCGCGTTCAACACCAGCAAGGCCGTGAGATAGGAGTGTCCCTCGCCGAGTACAACCACCTGCTCGAACAAAGGGTCCATCGCGATCGCCATCTCGAGGTCTGCGGGCGGGACCTTCTCGCCGTTGGACAAGACCAGAATGTCCTTGAGACGTCCGGTGATGTAGATGTGTCCGTGCTCCAGACGCACCTGATCGCCGGTGTGCAGCCAACCATCCTGTGTCAGGACCCGGGCGGTGGCCGCGTGGTTGTTCCAGTAGCCGAGCATCACGTTCTCGCCCTTCACGAGCAGCTCCTTCTGCGCCCCGATGCGCAACTGGAGCCCGCGCAGCGGCACACCCACGCTTTCCGGGATATTGTCCTTGAGCGGATTGAAGCTGATGACGGGACTGGTCTCGGTCAAACCGTAGCCCTGCAGCAGGGGCAGTCCCAAACCGATGAAGGTGTGCGCGACGGGGGCCGGCAGGGGCGCACCGCCACTCACGGCGACACGCAGCGCTCCACCGAGCTTGGCGAGGACTTGATCGCCGACCTTGCGGCGCAGCAACGGCCAGAGCAGCATCAAAGGGTGCCAGCCGCCGCGCCCTTGCTCACGCAGAAAGGTCCGCCACCCCGCGGCGACGGCGAGCCGGAATAGCCAGCGCGCGGGCGCCGGGCGTGCCTCGAGTTGGTCCTGGATGCGCTGGTGGACCCGCTCGAAGACCCGCGGGACGGCGATGATGACGGTGGGACGAATGCTCTGCATGTCCTCGGCGAGCTGCGCCACGGATCGTGCGAAGGCAACCGTCGCCCCGGCCATCATCGGCAGGTAATAGCCGCCCGTGCGTTCGAGCATATGAGACAGCGGCAGAAAGGAGAGAAACCGATCCTCCTGGTAGCAATCGATCACGGTCAATGCGCCGTGGGCGTTGCCCAGGATGTTGCGGTGGCTGAGCATGACACCCTTGGGGCGCCCGGTGGTGCCGGAGGTGTAGACGATGGTCGCCAAGGCATCCGGATCGCCGTCACGTTGCACAAGCTCCGGCGCCGTCTGCGGCAGCCAATCCTCGGCGATCACCACTCGGGGGTCCTCGGCCGCAATCTCGTGTGCCGCGGGACTCGATTCCAGGATCACGACGCGCGTCGGAAAGGGCGCATCGCCGAGACTGTCGGCCAACCGCTTCCAACGCCCGGCATCGTGGATCAGCAACAGCTTGACTGCCGCGTCCTGCAGGATATAGGCCGCGTTCTCGGCCCGGTCGTCCGTGTAGAGGGGCACCGTGACCAGCCCGAGCGACAGCGCAGCCTGATCGAACACCACCCAATCGGGGCAGTTGCGCAGCAGGAGGGCGACCCGGTCCCCGCTTTCGAGCGCCTCGGCCGCGAGCGCCCGATGCCAGCGTGCCACCCGCTCGCGCGTCTCGGCCCAGGTCAGCTCGGCCCACCCGCCATCGCGCTCGCAATGGCGATAGGCAACCCGCGTCGGCGAGCGCTTGACGCGTTGAACGAAGAGCCCGTCCAGGGTCTTGGCGCGCTCGATCGGGATCAGGTCCTCGGACCATCGGCTCACGGGCTATCCTCCTGGTCTCGCCGACCCACGCAGAGAGGCGGCGTCTCGATTCTCCGGCGCGTGCCCGCGATCGGGGCATCGCTGCTCATGCAGGGCATGGGAGCAGGACCGGGTTTCTCTTGTTTGCTCTATTGTCTCCGTGCAGGGCCTTCGGCACCAGCGTCGCATCGAGGCAGGATGCGCAGCGGAGCCGATGGGCGGCGCACGCCGACGCAACCCGAAAATCCTCCGGCGAACGCCTGGCCTCTGCTACCCTCTGGTCGGATTGCGACAGCTCATGGCGGCCCCGATCCCGGTGACGCGCCGCTTGGGTACAGGATCCGGAAAACGCAGCAATCGCCTTGTTTTGCAAATAAATTCTGTTAATATAAGTAAAACCTAATACTTTAGAGGACCGCCACCATGCCCCTCGTCCCCTGGCTCATACCGGCCCTCGCCGGCCTCGCGGCGCTTGCGGCGCCGACCCTTCACGCCGCCGAGACCGCCGCGCTGGACACCGCGCCTGCCAAGTACCAAACCCTGCCGCGCGAGTATCGACTGGACGGGGTCGTCGAGGCCATCAATCGCACCACCGTCTCGGCGCAGACCACGGGACAGGTCCAAGAGATCCTGTTCGATGTCGAGGATTTCGTCGAGAAGGACGCGATCGTCGCCCGCTTGAAGGATACCGAGCACCGCGCACGGGTGGCCCAAGCCGCCGCCGATTCGAGGTCCGCCTCGGCGCGATTGGAGCAGACGCAAGAGGAATACACCCGCGTCATCGGTCTGTTCGAGAAAAAGAATGTCTCCGAGTCCGCCATGGACCAGGCGAAGGCGGATCTTGCCGCGGCCCAAGCCGAGCTCGAATCCGCCACCGCGCGGCTCGAGCAGGCGCAGGAGCAGTTGGAGTACACCCAGATCCGCGCCCCCTACTCGGGCATCGTCACCCATCGTCATATCGAGGTCGGCGAGACGGCGAGCCCGGGTCAACAGGTCATGAGCGGGATCTCGCTCGATCAGCTGCGTGTGATCGTCGACGTTCCCCAGAGCGTCATCCCCTCGGTGCGCGACGGCGGGACGGCTCGCATCTATCTGGGCTCCGAGGAGATCATCCAGTCGGATCGCTTCACCATCTTTCCGTTCGCGGACATGGGCTCCAACACCTTCACCGTGCGGCTCGATCTGCCGGAAGGCACGAAAGGCCTCTTTCCCGGCATGTTCGTGAAGACCGCCTTCGAGATC
This sequence comes from Thiocapsa sp., assembly GCF_018399035.1. Lineage (GTDB taxonomy): Bacteria > Pseudomonadota > Gammaproteobacteria > Chromatiales > Chromatiaceae > Thiocapsa. Next base: position 3,608,968 of record NZ_CP073760.1, on the reverse strand, counting down.
GGCGCCAAGCAGGAGCTGACCATCCCGTCGGAGGCCGTCGTGCAGCGCTCCGAGGTGACCGCCGTCTATGTGGTGGACGCCGAGGGGCGAGTCGGTTTTCGCCAGATCCGGCTCGGACGGGCCGTCGATGGCGGCGTCGTCGTGCTCGCCGGGCTCGGCGAAGGCGAGCGGGTCGCGCTCGACCCGATCGCCGCGGGCGTCGCCTTGAAGTCGCAGTCGAGCGCCGGCGCCGAGGCGGGACAAGACCATGGCTGAGCAGCTCGGCATCTCGGGCAGCATCGCCCGACGCTTTCAGAACACCGAGATCACCCCGCTGCTGGCCGTCGTCGGCCTGCTGCTCGGGTTGTTCGCGATCCTCGTCACGCCGCGCGAGGAAGAGCCGCAGATCAACGTCACCTTTGCGGACATCTTCATCCCCTTCCCGGGTGCCTCGGCGAGCGAGGTCGAGCACCTGGTCGCCGGACCGGCCGAGCAGGTCTTCTCCGAGATCAAGGGTGTCGAGCACGTCTTCTCGGTGTCGCGCCCCGGCATGGCCGTGGTCACCGTCCAATACCGTGTCGGCGAAGACAATACCGACGCCGTGGTACGGCTCTTCAGCAAGGTGCTGGCCAACCAGGACTGGCTGCCGCCGAACCTGGGTGTCGGCACCCCGATCGTCAAACCGAAAGGGATCGACGATGTCCCCATCATCACCGCGACACTCTGGTCCCAAGACCCGGACGTCGGCGCCTTCGAGCTGGGGCAGGTCGCCCACGCGCTCGAGCAGGAGATCAAGCGGGTACCCGGCACGCGCGACGTCTACACGGTCGGCGCGCCGTCCCAGATCGTGCGCGTGCGGTTGGACCCGCAGGCGCTTGCCGGCTACCAAATCGACCTGAGCGACCTGCGACGTTCTCTGCAGGCCGGCAATGTCATCAGGGACAACCTCACGGTGACCGCCGACAACGAGGAGATCCTCGTGCAGGCCGGCACCTTCCTGACCTGCCCGGAGGAGCTGCACCAGTTGGTCGTCGGCCTGCACGGCGGGCGACCCGTCTATCTCAGCGATGTGGCGACCCTGGAACGCGGCCCTGAACAACCTTCAGCCTATGTGCGGATGGGTACCGGCGCGGGCGCGGTCCATACGGATCTCGACCTGTCCGGCAGCACCCCGGCCGTCACCATCGCGGTGGCCAAGCAGGAGGGTGTGAATGCCGTCGCCGTCGCCGAGCAGGTCATCGAGCGATTCGCACATCTTGAAGGCACCTTCATCCCGGACAACGTCCAGGTCACGGTCACCCGCAACTACGGCGCCACGGCCGACTACAAGGCGCAGAAGCTGATCACCAAGCTGGTCTTCGCGACCGCCTCGGTGGTGCTGCTGGTCTGGCTTGCCATCGGCTGGCGCGAGGCACTCATCGTCGGCGCGGCCGTCGTCGTGACCTTGGCTCTGACGCTCTTCGCCTCTTGGGCTTGGGGCTTTACGCTCAACCGGGTCTCGCTGTTCGCGCTCATCTTCTCCATCGGCATCCTGGTCGACGACGCCATCGTGGTGGTGGAAAACATCCACCGACACATGGCGATGAGCAGAGCCAAGCTGCTCGACCTCATGCCCAAGGCGGTCGACGAGGTCGGCGGACCGACCATCCTCGCGACCTTCACCGTCATCGCCGCGCTGCTGCCGATGGCCTTCGTCAGCGGACTGATGGGGCCCTACATGAGCCCGATCCCCATCAACGCATCGATGGGCATGCTGATCTCGCTGGTCGTCGCCTTCGTCTTCACGCCCTGGATGGCGAACGCCATGCTCGGCAAACGCCACGCCGCGGGCGCCGGACATGCGCCGCACGGCGATGATCCGGATGCGGCCCATGCGGGCGGGCGTCTCGGCAGCCTGTTCCACACCGTCATCGGGCCCTTCCTGGTCGGGCGCAAAGGGGTCCTCAACCGCTGGCTGCTGCTGGCCGGGATCCTGATTCTGATCGCGGGCTCGATCTCGCTGGTCACCAGCCGGGTCGTGATCCTCAAGATGCTGCCCTTCGACAACAAGAGCGAATTTCAGGTCGTGCTCGACATGCCCGAAGGGACCAGCCTGGAGCAAACGGCGCGGGTGCTGGGCGAGATGGGCGATTTTCTGGCCACCGTCGACGAGGTCACCGACTTCCAGATCTATGCCGGTACCGCCGCGCCGATCAACTTCAACGGCTTGGTGCGCCAGTACTATCTGCGCGAGGGCGCGCACCTGGGCGACATCCAGGTCAACCTCGTCGACAGCCATCACCGCGACCTGCAGAGTCACGCGATCGCCGCCGGCATGCGCGCGCCACTGCAGGAGGTCGCTTCGCGGTACGGCGGCAACGCCAAGATCGTCGAGATCCCGCCCGGCCCGCCGGTGCTCTCGCCCCTGGTCGCGGAGATCTACGGGCTGGACTACGACGGACAGATCCGAGTCGCTCGAGAGGTCCGCAAGATCTTCGAGTCCACGCCCGACATCGTCGATGTCGACGACTCGGTGGAGCACCCCTCGCGCAAGCTGGTCGTCGTGGTGGATCGCACCAAGGCATCGCGCCTGGGCGTGCCCCAAAGTACCGTCGCCCAAGCACTGTCCACGCTCCTCGACGGCGAGGACATGAGCTATCAGCACTGTCAGAACGTGAAATATGCCGTGCCGATCCGTGTGGAGCTCAGCGAGGCGGACAAGGCCGACCTGGATCAGGTGCTGGCGTTGCGAGTGCTCTCGATGTCGGGTGCACTGGTGCCGCTCTCAGAGATCGTCGAGGTCCGGGAGACCGAGCGCACGCACAGCATCTATCACAAGGATCTGATGCCCGTGGTCTATGTCACCGCCGATATGGCCGGCGAGACCGACAGCCCGCTCTACGGGATGTTCGAGATCTCGGATCGACTCGCCGAGGAGCAGGGCCTCGAGCAGTGGTTCATCCAGCAACCGGCAAACCCCTACGAGTACAGCCTCAAATGGGACGGCGAGTGGCAGGTGACCTACGAGACCTTCCGCGACATGGGCATCGCCTACGGCGTGGGACTGCTCCTCATCTATCTGCTGGTGGTCGCCCAGTTCCGCAGCTACCTGGTGCCGCTGGTGATCATGGCGCCGATCCCGCTGACGATTATCGGCATCATGCCCGGCCATGCGCTAATGGGTGCACAGTTCACGGCGACCTCCATGATCGGCATGATCGCGCTCGCCGGCATCATCGTGCGCAACTCGATCCTGTTGGTCGACTTCATCAACCAGCAGGTGCGCGAGGGCAGAGGGTTCGAGGAGGCCGTCATCAACTCGGCCGTGGTGCGCGCCAAGCCGATCGCACTGACCGCCGCTGCGGCCATGGCAGGGGCGCTCTTCATCCTGGATGACCCCATCTTCTCGGGGCTCGCGGTGTCGCTGTTGTTCGGTCTGTTCGTCTCGACCCTCTTGACCCTGGTCGTCATCCCGGTGGTCTATTACGGCGTGATGCGCACGCGCGTGGAGTGGATCCGGACCGCGACGGGCTAATGTGATCGGAAGCCGGGTCGGGATCCGGGGCGTCCTGCCCCGGATCCCGATCTATTCGGGACTCTGCTCAATCCCCCCGAAGCAGGATCACGGCCGCACCGTCCGCCCGCTCCGACATAGCCATTCACGCCGAAAGGCTCGTCCCCGCCGGGAGATGGATCCGCAGCCAATCGAGGATCTCGTGGCGAGACCGCGCACCGCTGAAGCGTGCCAGCTCGGCACCGCGATAGAAGAGGATCACGGTCGGGAAGCCGCGCAACTTGTACTGCCCTGCGAGCTTCATGTTTTCGCCCTCGTCGACCTCGATCTTGGCGAGACGAATCCGCCCGTCGAGATCCGCGACGACCCGCCCCAGGTGAGGCGCCAAGGCATGACAGGGCGCACACCAGTCGGCCCAGAAGTCCACCAAGACAGGCCGGACCTCGGACGCGTCGAGAACCTCATGTTGAAAGCCGTCGAGATCGACATCGACGAGATGCGCAGACGGTTCGCCCGGGCTTGTCATGGAGAGCTTGTCCTTCTCGTTTTCAGTCTTCGAATCACCCGCGCAGCTACTCGGTCGGCGCCCACAGATCGCCCAAGGCAATCGTGACCGCATCGAACGGCGCAACCGACACCTGTGCGCCGCCCGCAAACCGTCCGATCTCGCGCCAGTCGCCGCCATCCAAGGCGTAGGCCTCCAGCGTATGGGCCCGGGGATCGATCAACCAGGCGTAAGCGATTCCGAAGTGCGCATAGATCGGCATCTTCACCTCGCGATCCTTGCTCTCGGTAGATGGCGAGAGGATCTCGCAGACCCAGTCCGGTACCACGGTGAAGCGATGATCCTGCGGGATCCGCGGCAATCGGCTGCGACGCCATCCGGCAAGGTCAGGCACATCGACCTCGGTGTCGTGGATGAAGTGCAGTTCGGGCTCGTCGATGATCCACCAGCCTCCGGGGCCGCCGCGCCCTCTTTGAAACGGGCCGAACAGCTCGTAGCCCAAAGCCGACGCAGTCACCACGTGTGCACCACTCGGGCGCGGCTGGGTGTAGAGCTGGCCGTTGAGTATTTCGCCCGTCAAGCCTTCGGGCAAGGCTTCCAGCTGTTCGTAGAGTGTCGGGCGGGTCTTCGGGTACGCGGACATGGCTCGGACTCCCATGACGGATTCATCTGTGAAGCATACTCGCCCGCCTGAAACTGTGCGGCTATGGTGCAGGCCATCTCGGCGTCGAGTCGTATGGTGCTGCAGCTGCCGCACTGGAGCCATCCGAGCGCCTGAGCTATTGTAACGGCCCTGAGCGCCGGGGTGGTCCCGGCCGCGCCGGAGCCGACCCCGAGGCCATCCCATGCCCGATCGTGACACCCATCGTGCCGCCTTTCCCATTACCCGTATGCGCCGCATGCGGCGCGACGCCTTCTCGCGTCGCATGATGCGCGAGACCACCCTGACACCGGATGACCTCATCTATCCGGTCTTCGTGCTGGAAGGCTCCGGGCAGCGCGAGTCGGTCGCCTCCATGCCGGGGGTCGAGCGTCTGAGCATCGATCTCTTGGTGGAAGACGCGATCGAGGTCCAGCGCCTCGGCATCCCGGCGATGGCGCTCTTCCCGGTGACCCCGCCGGAGGTCAAGTCGCTCGACGCATGCGAGGCGTTCAACCCCGACGGTCTTGCGCAGCGCGCGGTGCGTGCGCTGAAGGCCGCGGTGCCGGATCTCGGGATCATCACCGACGTCGCACTCGACCCCTTCACCACGCACGGTCAGGACGGTCTGATCGACGAGACCGGCTACGTCATGAACGACGAGACGGTCGAAGTGTTGGTCCGCCAGGCGGTCTCGCACGCCGTGGCCGGTGCCGACATCGTCGCACCCTCGGACATGATGGACGGGCGGATCGGTGCCATTCGCACCGCGCTCGAGGCCGAGGGTCACATCCACACCCGCATCCTGGCCTACTCCGCCAAGTATGCATCCGCCTACTACGGCCCCTTCCGCGACGCCGTCGGCTCGGCGGGCAACCTGGGCTCGGGCAACAAATACAACTACCAGATGGACCCCGCGAACTCGGACGAGGCCCTGCACGAGGTCGCCCTGGACCTCGCCGAGGGCGCCGACATGGTGATGATCAAGCCCGGCATGCCGTATCTGGATATCGTACGACGCATCAAGGACCAGTTCGGCGCGCCCACCTTCGTCTACCACGTGAGCGGCGAATACGCGATGCTCAAGGCCGCCAGCATGAACGGCTGGCTCGACGAGCGCGCCGTCGTGCTGGAAGCCATGGTCTCGATGAAACGCGCCGGTGCCGACGGCATCCTGACCTACTACGCAAAGGACGTCGCCCGCTGGCTGGGCCGTTAGGATGCCGCCGGCCATGTAGGCGATGTAGGCGATGTAGGGGCGACTTCAGTCGCCCCTACCCGGTTGCGCTTCCTTCTCCGGAGATCGCCCGATATGAGGAGGTAGGAAGCTCCATCTCGATTCACACCAGAGGCCGCCACACGCCCATGCCGGACCACTACGCCGTCATCGGCAACCCTATCGCCCACAGCAAATCACCGCTGATCCACGCCGCCTTCGCACGCGCGACCGGCCAGGATCTCGACTACGGGCGCATCCTCGGCGATCCGGATGATTTCCCCGGCGAGGTCCGGCGTTTCCTCGCGAGCGGCGGGCGCGGACTCAACGTCACGGTGCCCTTCAAAGAGGACGCCTGGGCGCTCGCGGACGAGCGCTCGCAGCGCGCCGAGATCGCGGGCGCCGTCAACACGTTGATTCGACTCGACGACGACAGACTCCGTGGCGACAACACCGACGGGGTCGGTCTCGTCCGTGATCTCGCGGACAACCACGGCTTTCGCTTCCGGAGCACGCAGGTCCTGCTGCTCGGGGCCGGCGGTGCGGCGCGCGGCGTGCTGGTGCCGCTGCTCGAGAGCGGCCTCGCCCGCTTGGTCATCGCCAACCGAACCGCCGTCAAGGCCCAACAGCTCGCCGATCTCGGCGCCCCGTTCGGACCTGCACAGGCACGCGGCTTCGATCAGTTGGACGGCGAGCGATTCGACCTCATCATCAATGCCACATCAGCCGGTTTGAGCGACGCCGTCCCGGCCATCCCCGAGGACTGTCTCGCGACGGGCGGCTGGACCTACGACATGCTCTACGCAGACACGCCGACCGCCTTTCGTCGTTGGGGACAGAGGCATGGCGCCGCCCGGTCGCTCGACGGACTGGGTATGCTGATCGAGCAGGCGGCCGAGTCCTTTTGGTTGTGGCGCGGCGTCCGTCCGGACACCGCCGCCGTCATCGCAATGCTACGACACCCGGAGTAGAGATGATGAAGACTGCCGTGTTGGGCCTGGGTCTGATGGGTTCGGAGATCGCCCTGAGGCTGAAGCGACAGGGGCGGGAGGTCATCTGCTGGAACCGAGGCCGGACCAATCGAGACGCGGCGGCGCGCCGTGGGCTCGACCTGGCGCTGTCACCCGCCGAGGCCGTCGCGGCCTCCGAGTTGGTTCTCCTCGTCCTGAGCGATGCGGTCGCAATCACGGGAACCCTTTTCGATTTGGCCGACCCGCTCGAGTTGCGCGGGCGTGTTCTCATCCAGATGGGCACCATCGCGCCCGAGGAGAGCCGAGCGATCGCCGAACGGGTCACCGCGCTCGGCGGCAACTACCTGGAAGCACCGGTGCTCGGAAGTCTGCCCGAGGCACGCGAGGGCACCCTGATCCTCATGGCCGGAGGCGACCGGGATCTCTTCGAGCGCTGTCGGCCGCTCCTGCGCGACCTGAGCCGCGACCCACAGTGGATCGGTCCGACCGGACAAGCCGCGGCCCTCAAGCTCGCCATGAACCAATTGATCGCGGGGCTCACCGCCAGCTTCGCGACAAGCCTCGCCTTGGTGCGCCGCGAGGGCATCGATGTCGAGCAGTTCATGACCCTGCTGCGCGGCAGCGCACTCCACGCCAAGACCTTCGACAAGAAGCTCGACAAATATCTGAGCCACGACTACGCCGGCGCGAGCTTCCCGCTCAAGCACCTGCTCAAGGACGTCCGCCTCTTCGCGCGCGTCGGCGAGAGCGCGAGCCTGGACACCCGCGTGATCTCGGCAATCGAGGCGGTCTGCGCCGATGCGGTGGCCGCGGGTCTCGCCGATCAGGACTACTCGGCGCTCTATGAGGTCGTGAGCCCTTCGGCATCCTCGAAGGCGTGACCCACGACAGAGCCATATGAACCCTTTAAGCAAAGAGCGCCGAGGATCAGAACCGGCACAAGGCTCTCAGCCACCCGCCGTGCCACGGAGTGTCGGATTAAAGGCTGCGCGAACCGAATTTCCGACGCGACCGATACATGGTTGTGTTGTCGTGTGTTGTGCTGAAGTTAGGGAGAACAACGTCCGCCGACGGTTGGCTGTGCCTCGCACGGCTCGGCACAACGGCCCTAATGACGTGGAACGGTCGACGCAGCGATCGCGATCCTCTCGACCACATACCAGCTTACAAGGTGTCAAGATCCCCATGGAGCTCCCCTTCACCCACAAACCCGGTCGGCGCGAGCGTCATTTGAGACGTCGACACGAGAACCCCCTCTTCGCCTGGCCACCAAAAGAGGTCCCGCCCGAGGATCTGCTGGCGGCACAACAGGCGGATCACGAGGAGATGGAAGGCTTCCGCCGGGACTTCCGCGCGCTCGTCCAAAAGGCCGTGGCGCTGCCGCCGGATGCAGGCAGCGAGGTTGTTCTGGGTCTTAAGGAAGCGTTGGAGCGCCAATACGAGCAGTCATTCGGGCTGCCGGAGACTCACACCGAGGAACGCACGGCGATCCGCAAGCTCATCGCCCTCATCATGCAGGCCGTCAAGCGTGCCGCGGGTGTCGATCCGCTCGCCCGACAGGAGCTTGCCGAAGAGGAAGAGGCTCGCGAGATCCACTTTCGCCTGCTCGAGCAACCCCTGGTGGCCGATCTGCTCCACCCCGCGTCGCCGATCGGCCCGGACCAGCTCGCCCCGGCCGTCCTCTCGGCGACGCTCGACGAGGTCGCTGCGGTGCTGCAGATCCTCGACCCCGAGCAATGCGCCGAGCTCGCGGAGCAGGCCATCCGTCTGCTCGAAGAGCGCGCCGCGCACGGCGTCGATGTCGCGGCGGCGCGCCGGCGTCTCGATCTGATCCTTGCAAGTCTCGGGGTAGAAGACGCTCCACGCCACTAAACCGCGCCCAGTGCGATATGTGATGTTTTTGGATGGGATCGGCCCAGGCAGACTTGACGACCGCTGGAGCCGGCGCGGTTTAAAGTATTAAAAAATATAAAATTTAACCGCGTCCCCCGCTAAGGTTCGTGGATTCTCCAAACTTCGAGCTCACTCGAAAGTGAGCATCTCGCTCTGGACGCGGTTTAAGTCCGGAACAAGGCCCCGAAGGCAGGTCCTTCAAACCTCGTCGCTCGCTCCGGGCGAATCGGCATAGATCGCCGCCATCTTCCCCGCCTGTACCGCCACCACATGGCGCAAGTCGAGCGGGGAGATGACCTCCACGTTGTCCCCCGCCCCGAGCAACCAGCGCAGCAGCTGCCCCGTGGAGGGCACCCGCGCCGACACCCGCAGATCGAACGTGGAACCCTCGGGCTCGTCCTCGAACCACTGGCCGGGTTCAAGCGGACAGGCGGCCAACACCGTGGTCAGATACCCGCGGACCCGCAGCTCCAGATCGATCAGCTCGCCCTGACCGAAATCCGCCTGACCGCGTGCGATGGCCTGGTCCAGGTCGAATCCGGCGGCAGCCCGCGCGGGCGTGTCGCTCGCGACATCCGCCCGCACCATCCGGTGCAGGGCATAGAGACGCACGGGCGCGTCCTCGTCGTTCTTCAGCGCAAAGAGATAGGGGATCGGGCCGCGCTGAAGGAGCGCCTGCGGATGGATGCGCGCCGGTGCGCACAAGTCTTCGGCGTTGCGATAGGTGACATCCAGCGCACGGCCTTGCGCCAATGCCTCGATCACCGCGCTCAACACCTTCGGGTGGAGCTCCACGGGTTGCAGCCGCAGCGTATCCGGCACGATCCGCAGCCGGGTGCGGTCCAGCACCGGACCTTCGACCTCGGTGAGCACGCGCTGCCAGAACCGATCGAGCTGGCGCATGGGCACATACTCGGCGATCAGGTCGCGGACCTGCTGCAGCGCGTAGTGCAGGACCGGCGGGTCGTCGTTCAAGTCATCCGTCAGGCGCCGATAGCGCAGCGGTTTGCCGCCGGGGTTGACCGCCTCGATCCGCCCGTCCTTCACCAACTCGTCCAGATCGCGCTGCAGTGCGCGCCGACGCGCCTTCTCGTTCTGCGCGCCGTAGGCATCGCCGAGGACCCCGAGCAGACGCGCACCGTCCGGACAGGACTCGACGGAGGACACCTCCCGCGGCAGCAGGCGCTCCAAGCGATCGAGACGGTCGACACGGGTGGTGTGGATGGCGCTCATGTGCCGAGTGTACGACAGGGTGTGACGCATGCCCATGGTCAAATGGATCCCGTCGCCGAATCCGCCCCACCGACGAGGTCTCCATCATGTCCCGACACGACCGCTCACTCTCCTCGCGCGAGCTGCTCGCCCGCATCGGCCTGAGCGACGAGCATCCGCAGGATCTGCTCGACAACGAGCCGCTCGACGATCTCAGCGGCGACATCGGCGCGGCCCTCGCCGAACGCTGCCGCTCCTTTCAAGAGCGTCACACCTTTGCGGTCGGCGATCTGGTGACCTGGAAAACGGGCCTGAAGAACCGCCGTATCCCGCGCTACGGTCAGCCCGCCGTGGTCATGGAGGTGCTGGATCCGCCCGTCGTCGACGGCGAGCGCGAGTCCGGGAGCACCTATTTCAACGAGCCGCTCGACCTGGTCCTCGGTCTCTTCATCGACAGCGGTCCGGCCCGCGGCGAGCTGCTGACCTGGCACTTCGACGGTCGCCGTCTGCAACCCTGGACACGGGAGGTCTGAGCATGCCCCAACCCCGCACACTCTGGCGCAAGGACTTTGCCGCCGTGCCGGCCTCGGCGCGGCGGGCCGCGCGCTATGCCCTGCAACTGGTGCGCGCACACCCCAAGCTCGACGACCGCTCCACACTCGGCGCGCTCTGGACCCTCTGTCTGCCGCTGTTCGAGCCCGAGCAGGTGGCGGCCTTCCTGGCCAACGCCGTCGGTCGCGATCCGGACGACGCCTGGGCGGACGCCGACGACGACGCCCTGCAACCGGCAGACGATGCCGTCCTGCGCGGGCGTCTGCGTCGGCTGCTCCAGGGCATCCCGCGCAGCCTCCTGACCCGTCTGGCGTCAGCCGACACGGCGGAGCCGACGCCGCCCGTGCTCGCGATCCTCGGCGAGAGCCTCGGACTGGATCCGACCGATCTGCAGATCCTCGCCTATCTCGTCGAGTGCGACGCCCACGAGCCGCTGCGGTTCGTCCTGCGTCGCTACGAGCAGGCCACCGCGCGCATCAATCGGCCGCGCCTGAGCGCGGCCCTCGCGATCCCCGAGCGCGTCCTGCGCGAGGCCCTGACCCGCCAAGCCCCGCTGCGTCGCCTCGGTCTGCTCGACTACACCGGCGATCCCTGCGACCTGGAAGACTTCGTCCGCCCGACCAGCCTGCTGCGCGAGCTGCTGGATGCCGAGCCGACGGATGCCGAGGCACTCCTCGCCATCCTGATCGAGCCGGCACCCGCCGCCGCCTGGCCGCCGAGTGCCTTTCCCCATCTCGCCGACGCGCTTGCGCACCTGCAAGCGGTCCTCGGTCACGCCGCGACGAGCGGCGCCGTCGGCGTCAACGCCCTGCTGCACGGCGCACCCGGCACCGGCAAGACCGAGCTGGCCCGCACCTTGGCCGACGCCTGCGGGCTGCGCGCCTATCAGGTGCGCAGCGCCGACGAGGACGGCGACGGGCTCTCGCGCAAGGGTCGGCTCTCGGCCTATCTGCTCGCCCAACGCCTGCTCGAACGGCGTCGCGATGCCCTGCTGATCTTCGACGAGGTCGAGGACGTCTTCGAGACCGACGATGACTTTATCGCCCTGCTGCGTGGTCGCGCCGGTTCGGGACACCAAAAGGGCTGGATGAACCGCACCCTGGAAGACAACCCGGTCCCCGCGATCTGGATCACCAACAGTACCGACGGCATGGATCCGGCTTTCCTGCGCCGCTTCCTGCTGCCGCTCGCCTGCACCACCCCGCCGCGCTCGGTGCGCCGACGCATCGCCGAGTCACACCTCGGCGACTGCGGCCTGCCGCCGGCCCTGCTCGACGCGCTGGCGGACGATGCCGCCCTGGCCCCGGCACAGTTGGGCGCCGCCCGACGCCTGCTCGAGCTGCGCCCGGAGAGCGCCCCGGAGCCGACCGTGCGCCACGGACTCGCCGCGATGCGCAGCCTCCTGCACGGCGCCCCGACCCCGCCGCGGCGCCGCCCCGGCATCGCCTTCGACGTCGCCTTCCTCAACCTCGCCGGCGGGATCGCCCCGAGCGCGATCGTCCAGGCACTCGATCGCACCGGCCACGCCAGCCTCTGCTTCTACGGCCCGCCCGGCACCGGCAAGAGCGCCTTCGCCGAGATCCTCGCCGAGGCGCTGGATCGCGAGCTGATCGCCCGCCGCGCCTCCGATCTGATCTCCCCCTACGTCGGCGAGACCGAGCAGAACCTCGCCCGGCTCTTTCGCGACAGCGACCCCGCCCACAGCCTGCTGCTGCTCGACGAGGTCGACAGCTTCCTCGGCGACCGACGCGAGGCCCGCCACAGCTGGGAGCGCACCCAGGTCAACGAGCTGCTCCAGCAGATGGAGCAGTATCCCGGCATCTTCGTCGCCGCCACCAACCTCATGTCCGGGATCGATCCTGCAGCACTGCGGCGGTTCGACTTCAAGCTGCATTTTCGGGCGCTCGCACCGGCACAGCGGCTTGCGCTCTTCGCGCGCGAGGCCCTCGGGGATGCCGCCGTCCCGGTTCCGGCCGATCTCGCGCGGCACCTTGCGACACTGGAGACGCTCACGCCCGGCGACTTCGCGACCGTCGCTCGGCAGCGTACACTCCTGGCCGAGACGCTCACGCCGGAGCAGTTTCTGCGGCGTTTGGCTGGGGAGTGTCGGATGAAGGGGGAGGCTCGGCACAGCGTGGTCTGACGTCCCTGGGGCGCGGGAGCCCGTCGCCGAGATCAAGCGGAATCATGTCGGCGCGGATGAAGATCCCCGCGACTGACTGTCGGAGCCGACAGGTTCCGGGATGGAAGTGGCAAGGGCCTCGCCCATGAGACCGGCCACCCAGACCTCAAGGGACTCGTGACACCCGCTCCGCGGTGTCACGCATGCCCTTGGCGCTCCGCGCCACGTGCGACGACGGTCGGAGTCACGAAAGATTTCTCGGCAAGCAAACCAACAACCGGAGAATCCCCAGGCGATAAGACAGCACGCACGCGTAACCGGTCATCGACAATCAATCGATAAGAGTGCCTTACGATGAACGAAAACCAACTGTTGGAACGCATCACGGTCAATCCAGCCATCTTCGGCGGTAAACCGATCATCCGCGGCTGTCGACTGGCAGTAGAGCATGTCCTGGGAATGCTTGCGGCCGGTGATGATTTCGAGACCCTTATCGAAGGCTATCCCTGGTTGGAGCAGGAGGACATCCTCGCCTGTTTGGCTTATGCACATCGGTTGGTTGAGCATGAACGGGTTGAGCCACTGATCGTCAACGCAGCGGCATGAAGCTCCTGCTGGACACCTGCGTCTGGGGCGGGACGACCGCGGTCTTGACCGCGGCCGGGCACGATGTGCGCTGGATGGGCGAGACCGATCCCGACCCGGGCGACGAGGAGATCATGCGCAGGGCTTATGACGAAGGCTGTGTTCTGATCACCCTTGATAAAGACTTTGGCGAGTTGGCCATTGTCTACGGCAAACCGCATCGCGGCATCGTCCGGCTGGTCAACATCCCTGGTCGCCAGCCCCCGAATCCCCCCGACAAGACAAGGACCCGCGACATGTCGCCCCGTCTGCGCAAGTACGCCAAGCTTCTACAAAGCCCCGCCTGCTGGCCCGCACTGCTGCACGGCGTGGCCGGCACGCTGGACCACGACGTCGCCCTCGGACGCGACCGTTTCGCCACCGTCATCGACGTCGGCGCCAACAAAGGCCAATTCGCCGTCTACGCCCGCACCCGTTGACCAAGGCCCGGCTGATCTGCTTCGAGCCGCTTCCCGGACCCCGCGCCAAGCTCGCCCGCGTCACCCGCGGACAGGCCGAGATCCACGACTGCGCCTTGGGAGCCGCCCCCGGCGAAGGCCGCATGCATCTCGCCACCCGCACCGACTCCTCCTCCCTTCTGGCCTTGGGCGCACGCCAGAAGGCCATCTACGGGATGGAAGAATCCGGCGAGCTGCGCGTGCCGATCAAGCGTCTCGATGCCTGTCTCCCGACACCCCTGACGCGGCCCGTGCTGCTGAAGATCGACGTCCAAGGCTTCGAGCTGGAGGTGCTCAAGGGCGCCACCGATCTGCTGCCGAACGTCGATGCGGTCTATGTCGAGCTCTACGAGGGCCAGGCCCTGCACGAGGAAATCGAGCGCTTTCTGATCGACGCCGGGTTCGGCTTGGACGGGCGCTTCAATACCCATGTCCACCAGGGTGAGCCGGTGCAGGCGGACCTGCTGTTTCGGCGCCGAACTTCCAGCACGCCCGAACCAAACCCATGAGCGAAAATAGGCACATGTCAAGACCTGACCGTATGCCGTAACAGGCTGATTAACTTGCGGGTCTAAGTCCCGCCGATGGAGTTGCTCGTACACCATTGTAGTGCCCCGGAGCGGCGTTTGGGTAACCAAGGGTCGTGAGTTTCGTGGGTGCAAAACCGCAGGCCGCAGCGCAAGCGAACCTAGAGGTAGCCTCGTCACTTAATCGAAGAAGCCGACCCTGTGGTCAGAAGGGGAAGGCCGCCGCCGGTGGGAAGAGACAACGAGAGCGTCCCATCGATTCTTCCGGGGTAGCAGGGGTGGCATGTGGTGGAAGTTGATCAGTCCCAGTGCGGGAGACCCGTGACGGTGGCGGCGCAGAACCGTCAACCGTGCCGTATAAGGCGAGTCCGAAGTCGACGCGGGCCGTCACGGGAGTCGGAGGGGCTCATAGTACCGTTTGAGGGCCTGGGACAACATAACCCGGCCCGAGGAAAGGAGCCCTACTTTGTGCACGCATCCAAAGCGCGGAGGATCAGGAGATTGCGACCTTGTCGCTAGCCACTCCAATAATGATCAGGACGCTGTGGCGGACGCTTGATTGTCGAGCCAAGCTTGCTGGAGTGCAGCGCATGCTCGGCAGTGACGCACATCGGAAAGCCGTGTACGGGAGAACTGTATGCACGGTTGTGTGTCCAGCGAAGGCTGGCGTGTTCAGCAGGAGACAGTCCTGCCGGGGTAACAGTCAGGAGCCCCGTAGCTTGGATCGCAGGGTGGCGGGAGACCAAGACCCTGAAGCCGATCGACAGCACCGTCCTTGGGGAGGTGGCGAGTCACCAGGCCGTAACAACAGTGAACGCAATGATGGCCTCGACAATGCGTAGCTCCGAAGGCCGAGCCTGCAACCGTGGGGCGAAGGCAGCATGGCGGGTCGAAGTCTGACCGAGACGATCCGACCACTTCGGCGGGGTGAGTAGCGACGGCATGGTGGCAAGGGCACGCTAAGCAACTGGAGAAGCCCGTCTCGCCCCAGGGCGAAATCCCCGGAGCAAGGTAGGTCCTATAACCGGCGACACCGGGAAGTGGACCGAAGGCGAGCGGGTGGCGGATGGGCGCGTAGTAGCGCTGAAGCGGGGTAATGTCCGTGGAGCGAAGGCGCCCTACTGTTGGCAATCCTTAAACAAGACGGGAGGCAGGGGCGAGATGACAACGACGCCCATCGATCTGCAAGACCTGAGGAAGAGGATCTACATCAAGGCGAAGGCTGAACCGGCCTGGCGCTTCTGGGGACTCTACGTCCACGTGTGCAAAGAGGAGACCCTGCACGCGGCCTATGCGATGGCGAAAGCGAACAACGGTGCCCCCGGCAGTGACGGGGTGACGTTCGCGGCCATCGAGGCGGCTGGCGTTGAGGCGTTTCTGCAAGGCATCCGGGATGAGCTGGTCACCGGAACCTACCGACCGCAACCGAATCGCCGCCGGGAGATTCCCAGGGAGACGGGCGCATGCGCGTCCCGGGATTCCCTGCATTCGCGATCGCGTGGTCCAGGGGGCGCTCAAGCTGATTCTGGAGCCGATCTTCGAGGCTGACTTCCAGGATGGAAGCTATGGATACCGACCCAAGCGCACGGCGCATCAAGCCGTGCAGCGCGTGGCCGAGGCGATTGTGAGCAACAAGACCTATGTGATTGATGTGGACCTGGCGTCGTACTTCGACACGGTTCGTCACGATCTCCTCTTGGGGAAGGTGGCGGAGCGGGTCCGCGATGATCAGGTCTTGGGCTTGCTCAAGCGTATCCTCAAGGCCAGTGGCAAGCGGGGCGTTCCGCAAGGCGGTGTGATCTCACCCCTGCTCAGTAACCTCTACCTCAACGAGGTCGACCGGATGCTGGAGCGGGCCAAGGAGGTCACCCGCAACGGACGCTATACCTATATCGAGTATGCCCGTTATGCCGATGACCTGGTGATCTTGGTCGATGGGTATCGCCGGTGGAACTGGCTCGAGGACGCGGCCTGGCGACGCTTGGTCGAGGAGTTGGCCAAGCTCGATGTGCAACTCAATCAAGACAAGACACGACGACTGGACCTGAGCCAGGGAGGGGCATTCAGCTTCCCGGGCTTTGACTTCCGCCGGGCCAAGACTCGGCGCGGGGTCTGGGGCGCGCGTTACACGCCACGGATGAAGGCGCGTACCGCGATCCTGCAACGCCTCAAGGACGTGTTCCGCCGCTACCGCTCGCAGCCGATCGATCGGGTGATCGCCTTGATCAATCCGATCCTCAGGGGGTGGGTAGGCTACTTTCGGGTGGGGCACTCCAGTCGCTGTTTCGGGTATGTCCAAGATTGGGTGGAGAAGAAGATTCGGCGCCATTTAATGCGCGCGCGTCAGCGTCAGGGCTTTGGCTGGAAGAGGTGGAGTAGGACGTGGCTATACGAGGTGCTCGGGCTCTACGACGGGTACCGAATCGGGCTGCGTAAGCCGAAAGCGCTCCCAGTGCAAGAGGTCTCATAACCCTGGATGTGAAGTCGGCAGGAAAGCCCGGTGCCGGAAAACGGCACGCCGGGTTTGACGTGGCGGGGGCTGGAAACGTGATCATGGGAGCCGGACTGAGGGCCAGCACGAAAGTGCTGGAGGTCCCACCGGACCCTAACGTCGGCGCGCCAGTTCCCGACCCTACTGATGAGGGAGGGCTGGCTACCGGGACCAGGGTTCGGCTAGTGAGGCACCGCCAAACGAAAGGGGCGGCAACAGATAGGCCGGATCTACCGTCACGGGACACCTGCCCTCTACTCTACCCAGGCTCTCGGTTGACAGCGTAAGGCGTTTTCCTTACATTTGTGCTGTTATTATGATAAGGGGTAAATGTCATGACTGGCATCCACGAAATTGCCACCCTGACCTCCAAGGGCCAGATCACCCTGCCCAAGTCCATCCGGCAGACGCTGGGTGTGACCACTGGTGGCAAGGTGGCCTTCGAGCTGCGTGGCGGCGAGGTCATCGTCACCCGCGCTGAGTCCGAGCATCAAGATCCGGCGATCGGAGCGTTTCTGAGTCTCCTGGAAGCGGACATCCGCACCGGTAAGCACGTCGGAGCATTACCCGTGGAGCTTGCCCGGGCCATGCTCGCAAGCGCCGGTCACGCCGTGGACTTCGATGAAGACATTGAGGGAGACGTGGCACTTTGATCCAGCGTCACGGATGGGTGCTCCTGTTCCATGGTTGCATCGTCGAGCAGCTTCAAAAGCTGCAAGCCGCCGCGGCACGTGCCGAGCGCAACGCTCCGATGGACTTTGAGCGCAATGCCAATGTCAAGCTGTTTCGTGCGTTGAGCCAGTTGATCCTGGAGACCGTGCCGAGCGATCCCGCGCGGGACGAATACCGCCAAGGCAACACCCTTGGTCCAGCCTATCGGCATTGGCGACGCGCGAAGGTCGGACGGCGGTTCCGCCTGTTCTTCCGCTACGATTCCAGAGCAAAGACCATCGTGTTCGCCTGGGTCAACGATGAGCAGACGCTGCGGGCGGCAGGTAGCAAGTCCGATCCTTACGCCACATTCGAGAAGATGCTTGAGCGAGGGAATCCGCCAGATGATTGGGATAGCCTGGTTGCTGTGAGCCAGTCGGATTGGTCGACAGGTCAATTGTGACCTGTCCCGGTTATTCCCCCTATTTCTTCCCGAAGAGGTATAGCATCGAGGAAGGGCTCTGACCCGAATGGCGCTAAGATAAGGAAGGGTGCGGTCGCAAGATCCTGAAAAGATTGGGTTAGGGGCTGCCAAGGTGATAGGCTGAACTCGCCAAAGCCAACTCACCACCTCGGACGGCAGCCCCCATGCATCCTAACCAGCACGCCGCGCAACGGCAACGCGTCCTTGCCCATGTCGCCGACACCGATGTCGGCGGATTCTTCGACCTGTTGAGCGCTCCGCAGCTGCTCGACCGGGTCGAAGCGCTCCAGCCGCCGTTTCGCAAGCGGGTGTACACCCCGACCGAGACCCTGGCAATGTTCATGACCCAAGCGCTCTCGGAGGACGGCAGTTGCCGTGCCGTGGTCAACGCCGCGGCGGTACGGCGTGCGCTCGACGGCGACGAACCCCTCGCGACCAACACCAGTGCCTATTGCCAAGCCCGGACGCGCCTGCCGTTGCCGATGATCACGACGCTGGCGCGCGAGGCCGCGGGGTTGGTGGCAAAGGCTGCGCCCGGCTGGTGGCTGTGGCAGGGGCGACGGGTGCGCCTGGTCGACGGCGCGACGGTGACCTTGTCCGATACCCCGCAGAACCAGGCCAAGTATCCGCAGCCCGCCAGCCAGAAGGCCGGCCTGGGCTTTCCGATCGCACGGTTGGTGGCCTTGGTGTGCCTGGCGACCGGGGCTGTACTCGATGCCGCGCTCGGCCCCTGCGCGGGAAAGGGCAGCGACGAGCAGACGCTGCTGCGCGAGCTGCTCGACAGCCTCCAAAGCGGGGAGATCCTTCTCGGCGACGCCTTCTACGCGACCTATTTTCTGCTCTGCGAGCTGGTGCGCGGCGGCGTGGACGGGCTGTTCGAGCAGCACGGTGCGCGCAAGCGCAGCACCGATTTCCGCCTCGGTGAGCGGCTCGGCGCGCGCGATCACCTGATCGTGCCGAGCAAGCCGAAGAAGCGACCCGACTGGATGAGCCCCGAGGAATACGCGCAAGCCCCGGCGACTCTGAAGGTGCGCGAGTTTCAGGCCGGCGGCAAGATCATGGTCACCACGCTGCTCTGCCCGAAGGCGACCCCCAAGTCCATGCTCAAGGTGCTGTACCGGCAGCGCCGGCACGTCGAGCTGGATCTGAGAAACCTCGAGACCACGCTCGGCATGGAGCATCTGCGCTGCAAAACCCCGGCGATGGCCCTCAAGGAACTGTGGGTCTACCTCTTGGCCTACAATCTGATCCGGCTCTTGATGGCGCAGGCCGCTGTGGTGGCGGACCAGATCCCGCGCCAGCTCAGCTTCAAGCATGTCGTGCAGATGTGGGGCTGCGTACTGCAGTGCGGCGGCACCCACGACAGCGTCTGCATCCATGCCCTGTTGGTGCTGATGGCCCAACCCCGCGTAGGTCGACGAGCCGGTCGGATCGAACCGCGCGCCTTGAAGCGGCGCCTGAAAAGCGACCCGCTGTTGACCAAGCCGCGGAAGATCGCGCAGGAGGAGGTCCGCGAACATGGCCACCCCAAGAAACAGCGTTGAGCGCCGCTCGCGCGTTGCGGATGACGCTCAGGACGGACTGTTTTTACAGCGGTTTTGGCTTAAGTTAGTGCCATTCGGGACAGACCACGGTATTCCGGAAACCAAGAAAGAAGAATTGCCTATGGCTTTAAATGACCCGCGAGCCTAATCCACCCGTGTAGCTCACAGGGAGGCGTCGGGCACAGTGCTGGCGCGGTTCCGGTCGCGTTATGCATAACGTAGGGCAGCAGGCACCAAATGACCATGGACTTTGAATGGGACGAATCGAAAGCGCGAGCAAACAGCAAGAAACATGGCGTCACATTCCAGGAGGCAACCGAAGCGTTCGGGGACGAGCTCTCGTCTGTTGTCTCCGATCCGGACCATTCGCAAGGGGAAGAACGCTTCCTTTTGTTTGGTCGATCGCAGGGAGGCGAGTGCTTGGTAGTCTCTTTCACCGAACGCGCGGAGGTTATTCGAATCATCTCGGCGCGGCGCATGACGCCTACAGAGCGTAAAGCCTATGAACAATGATGATCAAGAGATGCGGCCGGAGTACCCTGCCGAGCTCATCAAATCCGGTGTTCGCGGGAAGTATGCAAAACGGTATCGCGAAGGCACCAATGTCGTAACAATAGACCCGGAGCTCAATAAGCTCTTTCCAAGTGCCGAAGCCGTAAACCGCGCATTGCGACAGTATGCACAAGAACACAAGCTGCTGCCCTAACGAATAAGGTTAGATCGTCCGAGCGCAGCGAGCGACGATCTGACCTTTTGCCGGACACGCCCGGTATCGTTGCGCTGTGGGGGTTGGAAAATTGCTATTGCGAGGTCGAGGGGCGCTGGGCTCGGATGCCGGTCGGGTCGCAGGGTCGGTTTCGTCCTCACATCGCAATCTCACCACAGCGTCTGGATCCAGAACTGTTCGAATGCCGGGTCCCTTGCCACTAGTGGCATGCGCTCCAAGGTGCTTTGCGCGGCGAGCATCCGGTCGAATGGGTCGCGATGGTCGACCTGCCAGCTGCCGGCCCGCAGCGCATGCAGATGGGTCACCGGCAGATGTATAAACCCGTCCGCGTCGATCAGCTCGCCATAGCGCTTCGCCGCCCCCGGCACCTCTTCGAGCTTGCCGATGCGCTGCTTGGTGGCGATCTCCCAGGCACTGGCCGCGCTGGCGTGGATGCTGTTGCCGGTGTCTGCAATGACCGCGCGTGCTCGGGCGGACAAGCGCGGGTCGTCGGTAAACCACCACAGCAGGGCGTGCGTATCCAACAACAAGCGCATCAGGGCGTGTCCACGCTGCGGTTCCAGGCATCCAGCTCCTCGTCCGGCAGCGGATCGAAGAAGGCGTCTCCCACTCGCCCGGCGAGCCGGCCTGGCCGGCGAGGCTTGGGTGCTTCAGCCAACGGCATCAGGCGGGCGTAGGGTTTGCCGGCTTTCGCGACGATGATCTCCTCGCCCTGATGGGCCTGTTCCAGCGGCTTCGAGAAGTGGGTCTTGGCTTCATGAACGTTGACGGTTTGACTCATCGCGATCTCTGGTGGACTTAGGCGATTTCCGGGAATGATCATCCCGGCCGTGCGTGTTGCCGATGCTTACCGGGCGACTAAAGTCGCCCCTACATGTTGGTCGATGCTTTCCCGGAAATCACCTAGTCGTGCACCAAGGCTGGCTTGTCCGATTGCCAGGTTCCAGCGCGCATCAAATCTCTTCTGCTCGGGCAGACGCTCAATGGTCTACTCGGTGACGACCCTGCCATCGGCGGTCGGAGGGCGGAACCGCAAAACGGCGGCGTGGGGCGCGCGGTCTTGAGTAGGCCGGGCACTCGCTCAACGATTCCGCAGACAATAATCCCCGCTGCTCGACCAACCCGACGGACAACCCGCTCCGATCTTCGGCACCGCCGGTCGCGCCTGCGTGCCCGCCAGACAGTAGGCACCGCTCGTTGAATAGCCGCTCGGACAAGATCCGCGTTTTTCCAACGCCGCACGGGCCGTTGCGCCGGGTTTGCAGTAGGCGCCGCTGGTGCTGTACCCGCTCGGACAATTGCCCGACTTGGCGATCGGTTGCACCGTCAACGCCGAATCTGCCGGCGCGGCGAGCGGCAACAGAGCCGCGCCGAGAAGCGCGCATCTGAGGTTCGCGATGAGGGACATGGATGCACTCCTGTGTCGTGGTGTCGAAACGTCGGACAATGCCGCAGGGATGCGACACGACCTGTCGTAAAATCCCGGATCATGCCCGGCATCAAACCCTTCAGATGCTCGTGAGGCCCGTCCAGCAATGAAACGCAGAACCTTCATCCACGCGATGGGCGCCGCCGGCGCGCTCGGGCTGTCCGGCCAATGGACCCTTGCCGAGGCCGTCGGTCGTGCCGCGACGGTCCAACCGCTCACCCCGGTCTTCGACCGCCTGCCGAGCCTCCTCGCGGCGGCAGCCCGGGCGCAACCGTCCCCCGGTCTCGCCCCATGGCTCCCCGCCGGCACCGATCCAAGCCTCGCCGCGCGCGACCTCCTCGAGGACTGGGACACGCACCTCCACCCCTTGGTGATCGCGCTTGGACCCGCGGCGGAACGCATCCTGGATCGCCTTCCCGAGCGGATCGCCATCCCCGCGGATTGCGCTCTGTACCGCACCGGATCGACGCAAGGTCATCACGCGGCCGAAGCGCTGGCGCTGCGTCTGGACAGATGCGCCAGCACCCTGCTGCTGATCGACCCCTCGGATGATCGGGCGCGACGCGATGCCCCGATCTGGACCCGACACCTGGCCGCATCCGAGGTCTATCTGCGCGCGGCGGTCGTTCTCGACACGCAGGCCGACGGTCTCGATCCCGATTGGCGCGCAACCCTGGACGGCCCGGTCATCGAGATCGGAAGGGCGTGCGGCGATCTGGATACGGCGGCGCTCATCGAGGCCATGCTGCCCGGTCTGCCCTTCTTTCAACCGGCGATGATCTGCTGCGACCCGGTCGATGTGCACACCATCCTCGCATCGGGACCGTGCGCCCGGGCCACGGCGGTGCGCTGGACACGACCCGACGAGCGCACCGCCGCCATCGCCGACGCCTGCGCCGACCTGGTGTCGACACGCAGCCAAGGCGCCCTGGGCTGGCTCCACACCGACCTGCAGTTCACGATCGACGAATGGGATGTTCTGAACACCCTGCTGACCGAGCGGCTCCCTCCGAACACCGATCTGCTGCTGATTCCCTTTCCGGACCCGACGCGAGGCCACGGCGAGCGTGTGCTCAGCTTGACGGTGGTGGGGGATTAGGTGAAACCGCGCCCGGCGCGACATGCGCTTTGGCTGTGCAGCGCAGCGGGCGCTCGACTGTGACCTTCCATTGGATAGCGCTCAGACGTGGGGCGATGCTTGTTGGCTTCGGTGCAGGTTTTAGTCCGAAGTTCCAGCGCGAATCGTTCTCATCTTTGCGCCAACTCATTGCAGGAGTTCATGGATGAACGACGCCCCCCCAGCCCGATTGCGTAGCGTGCGGAGCAGAGGGCGCGAGGGCCATCAAGGGTTGTCCGCCCCGCCATCCTTCGAGCGCGGCGAGGCTCGTTCCAGGTAGCGCTTCAGTGCAGTGACGACCATGTT
Organism: Thiocapsa sp.; assembly: GCF_018399035.1. Lineage (GTDB taxonomy): Bacteria > Pseudomonadota > Gammaproteobacteria > Chromatiales > Chromatiaceae > Thiocapsa. Next base: position 3,586,027 of record NZ_CP073760.1, on the reverse strand, counting down.
GCTGAGCGTGCGGTTCTCAAGTTTGGCTTGCGTCTTGAGTGTTTCGAGCAACGCGGGATCGACGCGAACATTCAGTGGAACTTTCGGCATGGCTGTATTGCTTTATATTCACGAAAGAAGTACGATAGCACACATGAACCAGCGTTCGCACCAATTTCGTTTTTATCCGACAGCGGCCCAAGCCAAAACGCTCGGGCAGTGTTTCGGTGCTGCGCGCTGGGTTTGGAACACGGCATTGGCGTGGCGCTCGGCGGCCTACAAGATTGACGGCGAACGCGTCACCGGCGTGGACTTCTCGCGCGAGCTGACGTGGCTCAAAACATTGGAGCCGTATGCGTGGTTGCGCGACGTGCCTGCAACCGTGTTCGCGCAAACCCTGCGCGACCAAGACCGCGCCTTTGCGAACTTCTTCGCCAAGCGCGCCCGTTACCCGCGCTTCAAGAAACGTCGCGCGGCGGCGTCGATTCGGTATCAGATCGATCAGCGCAGCGTCATGAACGTCTACCGGGCCGGCGAGCTGCTGAAGCTGCCCGGTCTCGGCGCGCTCGACATCCGGTGGTCGCGCGTCCCGGGCGGCGCGCCCAAGATGGTCACGGTGCGCGTCGATGCGTGCGGACGCTGGTTCGTGTCCTTTATGGTCGAGGAGCACATTGAGCCGTTGCCTGCGAGCACGTCCGGCGTCGGCGTCGATCTCGGCGTCAACGACATCGTCGTGACCAGCGACGGGCGCAAATCCGGGAATCCGCGCCACCTGAAGCGCTATCGGCGTCGGCTGAAGCTCGCGCAACGGCGGCTGTCCCGCAAGCGCAAGGGCTCCAACCGCTGGCGTAAGCAAGTGAAGCGGGTTGCCCGCATTCATGCCCGTGTCGCCGACACTCGCTCGGACCATCAGCACAAACTGACGACCGGATTGATCCGCGAACATGGCGTGATCGCGCTCGAAGACCTGAATGTGCGCGGCATGACCGCAAGCGCAAAGGGAACCGCCGAGGCGCCCGGCAAGAAGGTCGCTCAGAAGGCCGGGCTGAACCGCTCGATCCTGGATGCGGGGTTCGGCGAGATCCGCCGACAACTCGAATACAAAGCTCGGTTTTACGGCAGGACCATCGTCCTCGCCGACCGATTCGCGCCGACGAGCAAGACGTGCTCGGAGTGCGGTGCGTATCAGGCCGACATGCCGCTCAAGGTCAGGGTATGGACATGCCCGGACTGCGGTGCGGTGAACGATCGAGATTCCAATGCCGCTCGAAATATCCTGGCAATGGCTGCGGGCGGTAGGCCCGTCGATGTGCATGGAGGGCGAAGAACTCCAAGCGCCACGACCAACAGTGGTTGTGGAATGCTGGCGCCCGTTGAGATGCGAACCAATCCGGAATGTGTCGGCGCGAGTCATGGACGATGAGCGACGACACATTAGGGGCGGACTCCAAAAGCGGTTCCGGTGTTCGCCATTCGCCCCGGGATCAGCGACACATTGTCGGGCGCCCCGCATCCAACACCGCATCGAGAAAAACCGCCGCCTGCGCCGCCAGCGGGCGCTCGGTCCAAGAAAGCGAGAGGTGCTGATTCCGGGCAGCATGTCGACAATCACTACGCTCGCCTGGCTCGGCGCAGCCTGAAAGGTGCCAAGTTTGGGCAGCGGTCGACCACGCAGCGTTTGGCCCCAAATCTTCGACCGTTCGGGCGGATCCTCCTGGTCGGGACGAAGCCACCCCAAGATCTCGCTCGGCTTTGCGCCAGTCGAAAGGTGCCAACTTCGGGCGGACGGGTGAGGCACCCGCTTCGCCAGAGCCGCGATGGCCAAATATGCCGGATTGGGCTCGCAGAGCAACACCTGAGCTCGGCGCCAGGCGTACCAGCCCAGCGCGGGATCCGCGTCGAAGGCCTCCGGCGTGGCCAACTGCGCCGGGTCGAAGCGACCCCACAAGCCGCTCAAGACATCGCGAAAGGTGGGGATACCGCTTTCCTGCGAGACGCCGGCGCCGGTGAGCACCAGCAGATGGCGGCATGCACGCAGCCGGGTCAACAGTTCCGGCGGGTAAGGTTCGGTCTCATGGGATGACGTTGGCATGGGGATCCGGTTCGCGGGTTGATCTTGTTGACGCTCCGGGTCCGGCAGCATGCCCCAAAAACTCGACCTTCCCGATCAAAACGCTTCGTCGACCGAGAATCAAAGAGCGATCCCGGGACTAGGCGCCCGAAGTCTGCGCTGAGCTTTTGTGATGCCGATCCGGCTGACCCTGATGGTTGCATGGCCGAACCCGGAATGCCCTGTCAGGCACCTTGCCCGGAATGTGTCGTCATAAGCGCACGGTCCGTTACCAGATTCCGCCTCACACGAAGACAAATTCCTCTCGCTATACCGGCAGACAAAGCCGCCATGCGGGCAGGAGGCGGGTAACCATTTCTGCTCGATAAAGTGTGTTCCGCAAGATAGTCCAGCGTGCCAGATCAAACGACTCCCGATACAAGTACGCCATCCAGTCCGCTAAGAGCACTGCGGCATCGGTTTCCGCGTCGCCGGTATCACAGTCAGCAAGCCCGGCGCTGTGCCGATAGCCGGTCACAATGGTTGCCTCGTCATAGCCCAAGCGCTGGAGTGCAACCGCTGCCGTGCCTGCACGAAATGTCGTATCCTCGGGAAGAGTCGATTCTGCCGACGAGGCAACAGGGTCGAGTGCCGCCGGTAACTCCGAGAAATGAAGGTTGGCAAACAAGGCTTGAACGTACGCAGCCAGTTCGGGTGTGTTCGCCGCATGCCAAAAATTGAAGACCACTGTTTGGCGCGGCTGGGTTACCTCGGTCACCCCATGGTATGACTCCGCGTGAAGCGGAAAGCCAAGGGCTTTGTTGTATTCAGGATCAACACGGAACACCGCTTTGCCCTCTGGCGATGAGAATAATTCCAGAACACCGCCGTGATCAGGTTGCCATTGTTTATTAAGCTGCACGACCAGTCGCGCAATCTCATAGCCCAAAAGTGGTCGGTCACTATGTATGCCAATGACATGTCCAGGCAGCATTCGTTGAGCCGTAACGACAACACGATCAACGAGTGGCAAGCCGGTAATCTCTCGCATTCTAGCGAGTATTGCGGCTTGAAACGATGCAGGAACATCCTTGGTAACGTCGCAAAGAGAGCACCGGTAAAACGCACCATCCCGGTGCTGCCAATCATGGGTTGGCAAAAATAGAGACTCCAGCACCGCACACTGGTCCTCGGAAAATGCGGAGTCCACACAAAAAAAGGGGAATGGGTGATGGTGGTGTTTCGGTTGCAAGAGCAACGGCTGAGCTCCTAAGCTGTGCGCCGAGCGGGAGTCCCGCTGCCGCAGGATGCCCCGGCGAGCTATCACAAGGGTTGTCTCCACCAGTGTACTCGTCATCACCAAGCCGCAGCAGATGATTCTTGTCGCCGCCCTTCTTCCGGAGTGCCTCGATAACGACCAAATCGCTCACCAGAACGAAAGCCATCCTTTCAGCCAGTCGACAACATCGTAGACCCGACCAAAGAAGACATCTTTTGGTCGATAGGCCTTCGCGGCCGATGGGCTCGTCGCTGCCTCGATGGCCTCGGTTAGCTGGGTGAGACGACGTCCGTGGATACCGGTACGCGCCTGCACGGGGTCGTGCAGAAAGCCCGAAAAAGCGGCGACGATCGCAATTGTGAACGTCACGGCGAGCAGGGTAACGACGACGACTGTCGGTGATGGATGAACCGGGAACATCGTGTAGAACAGGCGCCCGGCCACCTCGCCGAGAGCAAACTCGGATATTGCCTGTTCCCTGGCGACCGCCCGGGCGATCACTGCACCGGCGGAGATCGAGCCCGGCGTGAACTGACTAAAAGCGACAACCCCCACGATCGCCGCGAGCGTCCCGGCGGTAATGTCGGCAGCCACGTTGCGGGTCTGCACATAGATCGTAATCGGTTCCCTTGCCGCAGCGGCAACACGGCGGAGAAAGGGATCCGATACCTCCCCCGAGCGGATCGGCAGCGCCAGTAGGTCCTCCATGATCCTGCTTGTCAACGCCTCCTGAACCTTCGTCCGAAAACCGAGATGGCGCCGCAACAGCCAACGGGCGGCCCGGCGGGCGCGCATCAGTTCCAGCAGGAGTGCGAGCACACGCAGCAGAAAGTTCGGGAATCCCATCAGGAAATTGATCGGCGCGACCAGCACGTCGATGCCCCACGCGAGCCGGTTCAACGCGACAGCGCCTGGCCAGCCGTAGTTGGACTCCACGAACGCCGGGATCCTCTGCCGGCAGGCGGCAAAATAGCGGTCAGTTGGGAAATTCATGTCGGTTAGGCGTTCTGTCACTGCTTCGCTGATGGCTCGACAAATTTATTCTGCTGCTGCCGTGTCGGTCGGTAAGCGAACCACCTGCATGCCCGCGCATGCACCTCGCCCAGCCCCGAGAATGTCTACCCGGGCACCGTCCGCACGGAGTGAAAGTATCTGGCTGAGGAACGATGCTGATTACCTATTGCTATACTGGAACCTGAAGCCCGTTCTCTCACTCTTTCAGCTTCACGACGAGACTGCCATTCCGAAACGGAACATTGTCGATTCCCGCCGCAAGCTCCAGACCTGCGGCTGCTTTCAACGTCTTTCCACCCAGGAACGGAAAATCAGGGTCAATCGGATTCAATATCGAGTCCGAATTGCCTTAGTTTACTGCTCAATACGATTTCTTCTCTACTGTCGAGGTCAACAGGTTTGAGCTCTTTCGGAAACATGTAGGTGGTCAAAAGCCAGAGTGTTAAACCAATCGAAATCACAATGGTCAACAGTATCACGATCTCGACTTTCAAACTCATGGACGAGGCGCGGGAAGCGGGCGGCGTGTGGAACGACGAAGCGGTAGTGGTGCGCATGTGCCATTGGATGGAGCGCGACCAGAAGGTCACGCCGCTGAAGGCCCTGCAGGGGCTGATCTGGGAGGAGGGATACCGCAACGGCGAGCTGCCGACACCTCTTTACCCGGACGTGGCCCCGGCGCTGCGGACTTGGCACGCGCGGGGGTTACGGCTCTACATCTACTCATCGGGATCGGTCCACGCCCAGCGGGAAATCTACGGCCACACCGTCGCCGGCGACCTGACGCCGCTGATGTCCGGCTATTTCGACACCCGCACCGGACCCAAACGGGAGGTCGGCTCCTACCGGCATATCGCCGAGGCCATCGGCGTCCCTTCCCGGCGCATCCTGTTCCTGTCGGACGTGCGCGAAGAGCTCGATGCCGCCCGTGAGGCGGGGTGGCAGACGGTCTGGATGGTGCGCGAGGGACTCGCGGGGCCGGCCGCGGCCCACCGGCGGGCCACGCGCTTCGACCGGATTCCGCTTTGACGACTCAAGCCTCTGCTTGCTGAAGGACCGGCGTGCGCGTCGATGCGTGCGGACGCTGGTTCGTGTCCTTTATGGTCGAGGAGCACATTGAGCCGTTGCCTGCGAGCACGTCCGGCGTCGGCGTCGATCTCGGCGTCAACGACATCGTCGTGACCAGCGACGGGCGCAAATCCGGGAATCCGCGCCACCTGAAGCGCTATCGGCGTCGGCTGAAGCTCGCGCAACGGCGGCTGTCCCGCAAGCGCAAGGGCTCCAACCGCTGGCGTAAGCAAGTGAAGCGGGTTGCCCGCATTCATGCCCGTGTCGCCGACACTCGCTCGGACCATCAGCACAAACTGACGACCGGATTGATCCGCGAACATGGCGTGATCGCGCTCGAAGACCTGAATGTGCGCGGCATGACCGCAAGCGCAAAGGGAACCGCCGAGGCGCCCGGCAAGAAGGTCGCTCAGAAGGCCGGGCTGAACCGCTCGATCCTGGATGCGGGGTTCGGCGAGATCCGCCGACAACTCGAATACAAAGCTCAGTTTTACGGCAGGACCATCGTCCTCGCCGACCGATTCGCGCCGACGAGCAAGACGTGCTCGGAGTGCGGTGCGTATCAGGCCGACATGCCGCTCAAGGTCAGGGTATGGACATGCCCGGACTGCGGTGCGGTGAACGATCGAGATTCCAATGCCGCTCGAAATATCCTGGCAATGGCTGCGGGCGGTAGGCCCGTCGATGTGCATGGAGGGCGAAGAACTCCAAGCGCCACGACCAACAGTGGTTGTGGAATGCTGGCGCCCGTTGAGATGCGAACCAATCCGGAATGTGTCGGCGCGAGTCATGGACGATGAGCGACGACACATTAGGGGCGGACTCCAAGGCTTGAGGGGCGTTGAGCTTCGGGATATCCAGTCCGACTGTCCTGCGACCCGAGATGATGCCTCACACGCCGTCTCGGCGGGGTGTGGCTCAGTGTATCGCCTGCAATACGACGCAGGCAGCCGAGCCTGTGGTCGGAGTTACGAGCAAGGCCGCCTCGGGCTCTTTCAACCGCGACGGGTGCGCGACGGTCGGGGGCGAAAGTCGCGCAGTAAATCGGCGAGCGCGGTCAGGGTGTCATGCGGATCCCCAGGTCCGTAACGCGCAGGGATATAGAGATCCATGAAGCGCTCCACCGTCGGTGCGAGATCCGGGCGTTGCGCGACGACGCGTCCGGCGTAGTCCATCGGTCCTTCGTTGGGCAGACGATCGAGCCCGATCCCGGCGAGACGTCTGCAGAAGCGGGCGTATTCGGTTTGAAGCGGGTCGAGCGGTTTGCGTTCGCGGATCGAGGCGAGCACCAGGATCCCGAGTGTGATGCCGAGTGCGGCGAGCATCAGTGCGACCAGCCCGTACTCGCGCAGCTCGCCCAGCCGCAGCCGTTGCAGCAAGGCCAGTTGATCCTCGACCGAGAATCCCAGGACCCAATCCTGCCAGGCGGCATCCAGGCTGTCGGCGAAGAGACGCATGTCGCGCACGAAACGGGCGATGGCGTCGGCTTGCTCCAGGGTGAAGCGCACCGAAGGGCCCGCGCCGAGCATGCGCGAGGCACCGCTGTTGTCGACACGCGAGGGATCCACCGCGGCGGTGGGATCGACCCGCACCCACCCGCGCCCCTCGATCAGCACCTCCACCCAGGCATGGGCGTCGGACTGCCAGACCATGTGATAGCCGCCGACGCGGTTGAGCTCGCCCCCGAGATAGCCCAAGACAATGCGCGACGGAACGCCGGCCAGGCGCATCAAGACGGCAAAGCTACTGGCGTAGTGCTCGCAGAATCCACGTTGGGTCTCGAAGAGGAACTCATCGGTCGGGTTCGCACCGAGGCGCGGCGGCATCAGGGTGTAATGGAAGGACTCGCGGTTGAAGAACTGCAGTCCGGCTTGCACCAGCGCCAAATCGCTCTGCGACCGGCTCCGCCACTCCTCGACCAGCCGGCGCATCCGCGGCGTCACGTTGTCCGGGACCTGCAGTCCGGCGGCGAGGCGTGCCGGATTCGGCGCGGCGGTCCGATAGTCGAGCGCTGAGGTCACCTGGTAGCGCTTGACAGCGCTCACGACCTGGCGCGCGATCAATTGGTGATCCGGGCTCAAGTAGGCCCCGTCCGGGACGCTGTCCGGCAAGTCCAGCGCGAAAAGCCAGCGTTGATCGGTCGGCTCCAAGGTCACCTCGTAGTCGATCGGGCGAGCCGCTTCCACGAGCGCACCGGCCGGGTCCGTGCTCGCGATGTCCCTCCCGACCGACCAGCGGCGCCCGTCGGTCTCCCAGAGGACGGGGCCGCGCCAATAGAGCTGATCGGCAGCCGGCGGCGTGCCCTCGAAACGGGCGCGAAACGCCAACTCCCCGTTGAGCACCAGCTCGCTGATCGCCCCTGGTTCGAGGCTGTCCGAGATCCCGGTCGTGGCCTTGCTCGGGTCCAAGCCCAGACTCCACAGCGGGGCACTCAGACGCGGAAACAGCAGGAAGAGGATGAGTGTCAGCGGAAGGGCCTGGAGCGAGAGCCTCACGGCGACCGCCAAGGCTCCGCGCCGACGCGCCTCCCCGAGCCCGCCGTTCAGATCCACCAGCAGGGCGATTCCCCCCAGCACCACGGCACCCAGATAGAGCACCAACCAGGGCGATTGGTCGAACAGGAACTCGACGACCACCAGAAACCCGATCAGGGTCGCGACCAGCCGGATGTCCGACTTGCGCCGCAGCTCCATGAGCTTGAGTACCAGCATGGAGACGAAGAGCGCCGTTCCTGCGTTCTGCCCCGACCACCCCTGGTAGGTCACCGCCGCGTTGGCGACGCCGATCAGGGTCAAGGCCGCCAATGGCCAGGTGCCCGGCAGGACCGCGGGCCAGCGCAGCGAGGCAAGACGGATCGCGAAGAGCAGACCGACAAAGGCGCTGATCTGAAGCGCGAGATGGCCCGCGAGCGGGAGATAGGCCGCGATCAGGACCAGCGTGACCCAGAGGATCTGGGCCCGCTCAGGCCGCTCGTTGGAGGGGATCGTTCGCTTGGACATGATCGTATAGCGCCAGATGCGTCAGGCAGCGTTGGAGATGGCCTGCGCCTCGCCCCGGCGCCTCTTCGAGACCGGGCAGTCGCAGCCCGAACCGGACTTGGGCCTCGGCCGCGTCGAGGACCTGGCGCGTCAGCAGACTGATCCTGGTTTCCGGGTCCGCCGCAGTCAATCCGGCCCAATCGATCCAGATCTCTTGGCCTTGATCTCCTCCGAATTGCTTCACGACGAGCCCGCGCTCGCGCGCGTACGCCTTCCAGTCGATCTGCGCGGGTGAATCGCCGTCGCGATAGCCGCGCGGCCCCAGATAATCCTCCATCCCTTCCGGACCTTGCCGGCGGCGTGGCTCGGTGTCGCCCGCCGCGGATCCGGGCTCGGGCGCGACCTGTGCCGGCTTCGGATAGACCAAGGTCGTCGCATCGGTCCGTACGTAACACCAGGCGCGAAAGAGGTGCAGCGGGTAGCGCGTCTCGACCGTGACCTCGTCGAGCGCGGACAGACCGCGTCTCAGTGTCGGGCGAACGATGCGGAGCGTGCCGCAGTCCCCGCCCGGGATCGCGATCGACTGATGCCGCGTCTCGCCCGCCGGAATCCCGATGTCGTAGCGCGCCCGCTTCCCCTCGGTGCCGACGACGATCTCGAAGCTCGCATCGTCCCCGACGAAGACCGGCGGGCCGCCGCGGGCCTGAACCGAAAGCCCGAGCAGATTGAACCAGGTGTGATGCATGGCCACGAGCGCGACGGAGGCGAGAAAAAAGGTAAAGAGCAGACCCAGGTTGTTCTGATAATTGAGCGAGCCGAGCAGCATGACGAAGAGCACCGCAGCGAAACGCAGCCCGTTCCCCGTCGGCAGGATATAGATCTGACGACTCCCGACCCGCGCAACCCCGTCACCCCCACGCGCCACCCGGCGAAACAAACTACTGAACCGTCTAGCCCTAAAGCGCGTCCAGTCGAACATGCTTCCCCCTCACCCAAAGAATCCTCGCTTAAGCGGCGTCAACGCCAACCGTGCCGGGTGGCTCCGGCGTTCGCTTGCCCTTATGCGATCGTCGAAGCCGCCGGACGCCGCTTAAGCGAGCGCGACACGATCCAGGATCGCACTCACCACCGCCTCCTCGTCGAGCCGTCCCCCGTACTCGGACGCGGCCAGGCGATGCACGACGCAGGAGGGCAGGACGGCCTGAATGTCCTCCGGGATCACGTAGTCACGGTCGGCCAGGAGCGCCCAGGCCTTCGCCGCGCGCAGCAACCCGAGCCCCGCGCGCGGCGAGAGCCCGTGCAGGAACCGCTCGCTGCTGCGCGTGAGCGCAAGGATGGCATGGACATACTCGATGATGGCGGGCGCGGCGTGGACCGCGACGACCTGCTGCTGCAACGCCATCAACTGCCCGCCGGTCAGGGCCGGCTGTTGACGCGCCACCATGGTGCGCCGATCCTCGCCCGCCAAGAGGGCCTTTTCCTGTTCGGCTGCGGGATAGCCGAGCCGGATCCGCATCAGGAACCGGTCCAACTGGGACTCGGGCAGCGGAAAGGTGCCGACCTGAAACAGCGGGTTCTGGGTCGCGATCACGAAGAAGGGCTCGGGCAAGGGTCGGGTCTCGCCCTCGACCGTGACCTGGCGCTCCTCCATCGCCTCCAAGAGCGCGCTCTGTGCCTTGGGCGTGGCGCGGTTGATCTCGTCGGCGAGCACCAACTGGGAGAAGACGGGTCCGGGATGAAAGCGAAAGGACTCGGCGACCCGGTCATAGACCGACACCCCGATCACGTCCGCGGGCAGCAGATCGCTGGTGAACTGGATGCGGGCGTACTCTAGCCCGAGCAGGCGTGCGAGCAGGTGCGCGAGGGTGGTCTTGCCAACTCCCGGCACATCCTCGATCAGGAGATGACCGCGCGCCATCAGACAGGCCAAGGCGAGCCGAAGCTCGTGGTCCTTGCCGAGAATCACGGCCCGCGCGGCCTCGAGCACGCGCTCCCCGAGACGGGCCGAGTCGCTCGGGACGTGCCGGGTCAGATGCATCGCCATAGGGGTATCCGTGTGGGCATCTGGGTTAAACTGCCTGGTCTCATAGACTTGGGTTTCCCTTCATGATGGTCGGCGATCCTTACGACGTGGTGGTGGTGGGCGGTGGTCACGCGGGCACCGAAGCGGCGCTTGCGGCGGCCCGCTGCGGCCTGCGCACACTCCTTCTCACCCAGAATATCGAAACGGTCGGCCAGATGAGCTGTAATCCGGCCATCGGGGGCATCGGCAAGGGCCACCTGGTCAAGGAGATCGATGCGCTCGGCGGTCTCATGGCTCGTGCGGCGGATCGCGGCGGTATCCAGTTTCGCATCCTCAACGCCAGCAAGGGACCGGCGGTGCGGGCGACGCGCGCGCAGGCCGATCGCATCCTCTACAAGGCCGCGGTGCGCTCGGCGCTCGAGAACCAGCCCGGACTGACCCTCTTCCAACAGTCGGTCGAAGACCTTCTGATCGAGCAGGACCGGGTGGTCGGCGTCGAGACTCAGATGGGGTTGCGCTTTCGGGCACATGCGGTCGTGCTCACGGTCGGGACCTTCCTGGGCGGTCGCATCCATATCGGAATGTCCAACTATGAGGGCGGACGGGCCGGCGATCCACCGTCGAATGCACTCTCGCGGCGCCTGCGCGAGCTGCCGTTTCGCGTCGAGCGGCTCAAGACGGGCACGCCGCCGCGCATCGACGGGCGCAGCATCGATTTCGCACGCCTGGCCGAGCAGCCGGGCGACGCGCCCGTGCCGGTCTTCTCCTACATGGGCAGCGCCGGCGACCATCCGCGCCAAGTGAGCTGTTACATCACCCACACCAACGCCCGGACCCACGAGATCATCCATTCGGGCCTCTCGCGCTCGCCGCTCTATACGGGCGTCATCGCCGGCGTGGGACCACGCTATTGTCCCTCGATCGAGGACAAGGTGGTGCGCTTCGCCGAGAAGGCGTCGCATCAGATCTTCGTCGAGCCGGAGGGGCTCGAGACCTATGAGGTCTATCCGAACGGCATCTCGACCAGCCTGCCTTTCGACATCCAACAGGCCTTGGTGCGCTCGATCGTCGGGTTCGAGCAGGCCCACATCACCCGTCCGGGCTATGCGATCGAGTATGACTTCTTCGATCCGCGCGATCTGAAGCCCTCCTTGGAGACCCGTCATCTCCGGGGGCTCTACTTCGCCGGTCAGATCAACGGGACGACCGGCTACGAGGAGGCCGCTGCACAGGGCCTGCTCGCCGGCGTCAACGCGGCACTCCAAGTGCAGGGTCGCGACCCCTGGCTGCCGCGTCGCGACGAGGCCTATCTCGGCGTCATGGTCGACGATCTCATCACGCGCGGGACGGCGGAGCCCTACCGGATGTTCACCAGTCGTGCCGAGTACCGTCTGATGCTCCGCGAGGACAATGCGGACCTGCGCCTGACCGAGTCGGGGCGACGGCTCGGTCTGGTCGGCGATGCGCAATGGCGTCGTTTCGAGGACAAGCGCGAGGCGATCGAGCGCGAGCGCCAGCGCTTGCGCGAGACCTTCGTGCGTCCCGAGCGGGTCGATCAGGTACTCGCCGAGCGCATCCTCGGCGAGCCGTTGCGGCGCGAGGTGCGCGCCTCCGAGCTGCTCGCCCGCCCGAACGTCGGCTATGCCGGGGTCGCGGCCCTCGCCGGCGATCCGCCCGAGCCTCTGCCCGCCGAGGTCACCGAGCAGCTCGAGATTCAGGCACGGTATCAGGGTTACATCGAGCGCCAACGTGACGAGATCGACCGTCATCGTGATCAGGACGCCCGAGCGCTGCCCGAGGATTTCGACTTCGACAACGTGCGCGGTCTGTCGACCGAGGTCCGCGAGAAGCTCAATCGGGTGCGGCCCGTCACCCTGGGTCAGGCCGCGCGCATCCCCGGCGTGACCCCGGCGGCCGTGTCGCTGCTGCTGATCCATCTGAAGCGGCGCTGCGCCTGATGACGACTGAACCTCTTGCCGCCGTCGAAGGCGCATCGCCCTCGGACCTGTCCGACCGGCTGTCCCGAGGTGCAACCCAGCTGGGTCTTGCTTTGGACGGCACGGCGCATGAGCGCCTGCTGCATCTCATCGCCCTCTTGGCGCGCTGGAACCGGGCCTACAACCTGACCGCGGTGCGCGATCCGCTGGAGATGGTCTCCAGGCATCTGCTCGACAGCCTCGCGGTTGCGCCGTTTCTGTTCGGCGAGAGCGTCCTGGACCTCGGCACGGGCGCCGGGATGCCCGGGCTGCCGCTGGCGATCGTCGAGCCGCAGCGGCGCTTTTGGCTGCTCGACAGCAATCGGAAGAAGCTGCGATTCGTCCGCCAGGCGGCCCTCGAGCTGCGGCTCGGCAACGTCGAGACGGTCCATGCTCGGATGGAGACATACCGGCCGGGGCGAAACTTCAGTACCATAGTGAGCCGTGCCGTCGCGGCCGCCGATCTGCTCGGTGCCGCTCACCGGGATCTGCTGGCGCGTCCGGGCCGATTGCTTCTCATGAAGGGGCGCGACCTCGACGAGGTCACGCGCATGCAAGACCGGTGGGACGGGTCAGTGCACGTCCACCCGCTGCATATCCCCTTCCTCGACGTCGAGCGCCACCTGATCGAGCTTCGGAGTGACTGAGTCCCCTATGGTCAACATCATCGCCATTGCCAACCAGAAGGGCGGCGTCGGCAAGACCACGACCGCGGTCAATCTGGCGGCCTCGCTGGCCTCGCTCAAGCGGCGCGTCCTGCTGGTCGACCTCGACCCGCAAGGCAACGCCACCATGGGCTGTGGGGTCGACAAGCACAACCTCGCCAACTCGACCTGCGATCTGCTGCTCGGCGACGTGAGGTTGGCAGACTGTCTGTGTCGTGTGGAGGACCCCGCGCCGGGCTTCGATCTACTGCCGGCCAACGGCGATCTGACCGCGGCCGAGATCGGGCTGCTCGACTCGCCGGACCGCGAGCGTCGTTTCGCGCGGGTGCTGGCCGATGCGCTCCAAGACTACGAGCTGGTCATCGTCGATTGTCCGCCGTCGCTCAACATGCTCACGGTGAATGCCTTGGTTGCGGCCGGGGGCGTCCTGATTCCGATCCAGTGCGAGTATTACGCACTGGAAGGTCTGTCGGCACTCATGGACACCATCGAGCAGATTCGCGCCAACCGTAATCCGGAGCTGCGCGTCGAGGGGATCCTGCGCACCATGCACGACCCGCGCAACAACCTCGCCAATCAGGTCTCGACCCAGCTCGTCACCCACTTCAAGGATCAGGTCTATCGCACCATCATCCCGCGCAACGTGCGTCTGGCCGAGGCACCGAGTCACGGTCTGCCTGCCCTGCTCTACGACCCCGCGTCCAAGGGCGCGGTCGCCTATCTTGCGCTGGCCAGCGAGCTGCTGCGTCGTCGCGAGACGCGCAAGTCCGCGGCCTGAGGCGGGTGACCATGGATAGCGAGCAAAAGTCACCGCCGAAGAAAAAGGGGCTGGGCCGCGGGCTCGATGCCCTGCTCGGCGCCGCCCGCGCGCCGATGGTCGCGGTGTCGAGCCCGGCGGAGGAGTCGTCTGCCCCCGGCGTCGGCGCGCACGGGTACGAGCGCATTACCCGCCTGCCCGTGGAGTGCATCCGGCCCGGACGCTACCAGCCCCGTCACGACTTCGACCCGGATGCCTTGCGCGAGCTTTCCGATTCGATCCTCGCGCAAGGCGTCATCCAGCCGATCGTGGTTCGCCCGCTGGCCGGGGAGAGCTACGAGATCATCGCCGGCGAGCGGCGCTGGCGGGCCTGCCAGCAGGCCGGTCTCGCCGAGATCCCGGTCGTGGTGCGGGAGGTCGACGAGCAGTCCGCGCTGGCGATCGGGCTCATCGAGAACATCCAGCGCGCCGATCTCAATCCCCTGGAAGAGGCCGGGGCGCTCGAGCGCCTGCTCAAAGAGTTCAACCTGACCCACCAGCAGATCGCCGATGCCCTGGGCAAGTCGCGCTCGATGGTGACCAACCTGCTGCGTCTGCTGGATCTCAACCCGGACGTCCGCGATTTTTTGGAAAAGGGTTTGCTGGAGATGGGACATGCCCGCGCCCTGCTTGGTCTGCGGGGTCATGATCAGAGCACGACCGCCGTTGCGGTGGTGCGGGGTGGACTCTCGGTGCGCGAGACCGAGCGCTTGGTGCGCCGGATTCAGCAATCCGGGGAGGCCCTCGGGGGCGCGGAGCACAAGCCCGATCTCGATCCCAACATCCGAAGGCTTCAGACCGACCTGACCGACAAGCTCGGCGCGCGGGTGCAGATTCAGCAGGGCAACCGCGGTGCCGGCAAGCTGGTGATCGCCTACAACAGCCTCGACGAGCTCGACGGTATCCTGGCCCACATCAAGTGATTCGTGCCTCGAGGTTCATGCAGACCCGAGTCGGTCGTCGAGTCTATTGCCTCTCCCAATCATAAGGATCGTTTCCGGCCGTTGCCGGAAACGCCGACATTGCGTTGACCCTATATGCGCGACCCCTTATACTGCGCGCCGGTGAGCGGTGTGCTCAACCAAACCATGACGATCTGATGCATCAGCCCGACACCCTCCAGGCCAAAAGAGTCCTGAAACTCCAGAGTCTCCTTGGCTTGGCCTCGGTGGTATTCGCCCTCCCGTTCGGCATCTCGGTTGCCGTCTCGGTCCTTGTCGGGGCCGGCTCTTGCCTGGTGGCCAATGCCTTGTTCGCGGCCCTGGTCTTTCGCGGTTATCGCGCCCCGGAGCCCGCGCGCTTGGTCATGCGCATTTACGGTGCCGAGATCCTGAAGATCGTATTGATTCTAGGCTTGTTCACGATCGCCTTCGTGACCCTGGACGACCTTAACCTCCCGGTGTTGCTAGGCGCCTATCTCGCTGTCCAGGTCATCCCGACCCTGATTGCGGCTCAAACGCCCGACCGAACCACGAAGTGAGAGACGATCGATGGCTGCTTCCGAAACGCTCACCTCCCAGGCTTATATCCAGCACCACCTGACCAACCTGACCCTCGGCGTTCATCCCGAGCAGGGTTTCGGCTTCGCGCGTTCCAGTGCCGAGGCTGCCGAGATGGGATTCTGGGCGATCAACGTCGACACCATGTTCTTCTCGATCCTGCTCGGATACCTCTTTATTTGGTTCTTCCGGCGCGTGGCCGAGAAGATGACCGTCGGGGTGCCGAGCGGGGCGCAGAATTTTGTCGAGTGGATCGTCGACTTCGTCGAAGAGAACGTCCGCGGCTCCTTCACCGCGAAGAACCCGCTGGTCGGGCCTCTGGCCCTGACGATCTTCGCCTGGGTCTTTCTGATGAATCTGATGGACCTGATACCGGTCGATCTGATCCCGCATCTCTTCGGGCAGCTCATGTCGCTGTTCGGCGCCGATCCGCATTACGTCTTCCTGCGCGTCGTGCCGACCACCGATCCGAACACGACCTTCGGCATGGCGCTCGTGGTCTTCGGTCTCGTGCTCTATTACAGCGTCAAGATGAAGGGCGTCGGCGGCTTCGCCGCCGAATTGACGATGCAGCCGTTCGGCAAGTGGGGTATGCCTGCCAACCTCCTGCTCGAAGGCATCAGCCTCCTCTCGAAACCGCTTTCGCTGGCGCTGCGCCTTTTCGGCAACATGTATGCGGGCGAGATGATCTTCATCCTGATCGCGCTGCTCTACGGCAGCAGTATGGTGATGAACATCACCGGCGGAATGTTGCAGTTCGTCTGGGCCGTGTTCCATATCCTCATCATCACGCTGCAGGCATTCATCTTCATGGTGCTGACCATCGTCTATCTCGACATGGCTCACCAGGAGCATCACTAACCCGTTTCTTCTGCTCTAACACCGTCAATTACTGGAGAGAATCATGGAACTCGAAGTCGCTAACCTGTTCGCCGACGTCATCAAGTTCATCGGTGCAGGCTTGATGCTGGGTCTCGGCGCGGTCGGCGCCGGCATCGGTATCGGTATCTTGGGTGGGCGCTTTCTCGAAGGTGCAGCCCGTCAGCCCGAGCTGATCCCGATGCTCCGCACCCAGTTCTTCATCGTCATGGGTCTGGTCGACGCGCTGCCCGTCATCGCGATCGCCATGGGTCTGTTCGTGATGTTCGCTGCCTGACACCCATCCCACTTCCGCCGGGGTCGCGGCTCCTGGCCCTGTTCCCGGACGCGGTATGAGGCATAGGCACGAGGCAACGCTATGAATATCAATCTGACCCTGTTCGCCCAGATGATCGCCTTCGCGGTGTTCGTCGGGTTCTGTATGAAGTTTATCTGGCCGCCGATCGTCACGGCGTTGGCCGAGCGCAAGGCGAAGATCGCCGAGGGCCTCGCCGCGGCCGAGCGCGGTCATCAAGAGAAGGCGCTCGGGGAGCAGCGCGCCATCGTCCTCATCAAGGACGCCAAGGCCGCCGCCGCCGATATCGTGGCGCAGGCTCAGAAGCGGGCAACCGAGATCGTCGAGGAGGCCAAGGTCGACGCGCGCAGCGAAAGCGGCCGTGTAGTCGCCGCCGCTCAAGCCGAGATCGATCGGGAAACCAACCGGGCCCGCGAAGAGCTTCGCGAGCGGGTCGCCACGCTTGCCGTCGCCGCCGCCGAGAAGATTCTCCAGAAGGAGATCGACATCAAGGCGCACAAGGGCCTCGTCGAATCGTTCGCCAAGCAGCTTTAGGGAACACCCATGGCCGGAGACATCACCACCATCGCGCGGCCTTACGCAGAGGCCGTGTTCGAGCGCGCGAAAGAGGTCGGTCAGTTGGACGCTTGGTCGCAAGCTCTCGAGATGCTCTCGGCCGTCGTGGGCGATCCCCAGATGGCCGAGCAGATCGCCAACCCGAACGTGCCCCGCGAGCGCATCCGCGACATCATCCTCGAGGTCTGCGGTGATGATCTACTGCCCGAGGCATCCAATCTCCTGGGGTTGCTGACCGAGAACGCCAGGCTTGCGGCATTGCCCGAGATCACACGACTCTTCGAGGCGAGCCGCACCGCCGACCAAGGCGTGCGCCACGTGCTGATTCGCAGCGCCTTCGACGTGAGCGAGTCCGAGCAGGCGGCGGTTTCCGCCGCACTCGCGAAGCGCTTCGGCGGGCAGGTCGAGGTCACCGTCGAGACCGACAGCGCACTGATCGGCGGGATCGAGATTCGCGCCGGGGACCTCGTCATCGACGACTCGGTCCGCGGCAAGCTCAAGCAACTGGCTCACGCATTGCAATTCTGAACGGGACACCGCCATGCAACTGAATCCTTCCGAGATCAGCGATCTCATCAAACAAAAGATCGAGAAGCTCGATCTTAAGACCGAGGCGCGGACCGAAGGCACCATCGTCAGCTTGACCGACGGTATCGTGCGCGTGCACGGTCTCTCGGACGCCAAGTATTACGAGATGCTGGAGTTCCCCCCGGACAGTTCCGGTCAGGCCGCCTTCGGGCTTGCGTTGAACCTCGAGCGCGACTCGGTCGGCGCGGTGGTCTTGGGTGAGTACACCCATTTGTCCGAAGGCGATTGGGTGCGCTGCACCGGACGCGTCCTCGAGGTGCCGGTCGGCGAGGGGCTGCTCGGACGCGTCGTGGATGCGCTGGGCAATCCGATCGACGGCAAGGGTCCGATTCAGGCATCGGGCACCTCCCCGATCGAAAAGGTCGCTCCCGGCGTTATCGCCCGTCAGTCGGTCGACGAGCCCGTTCAGACCGGCCTGAAGGCCATCGACGCGATGGTTCCGGTGGGCCGCGGCCAGCGCGAGCTGATCATCGGCGACCGCCAGACCGGTAAGACCGCGGTTGCCGTGGATGCCATCATCAACCAGAAAGGCACCGGCGTTAAGTGTATCTACGTCGCCATCGGGCAGAAGAACTCCTCGATTGCCTCGCTGGTGCGCAAGCTCGAAGAGCACGGCGCGATGGACCATACCATCATCGTTGCCGCCGCCGCCGCCGAGTCGGCCGCCATGCAGTTCATCGCGCCCTATGCGGGCTGCACCATGGGCGAGTACTTCCGCGACAAGGGCGAAGACGCCCTGATCGTCTACGATGACTTGACCAAGCAGGCGTGGGCCTATCGCCAAGTCTCGCTGTTGCTGCGTCGTCCCCCGGGTCGCGAAGCCTATCCCGGCGACGTCTTCTATCTCCACTCCCGTTTGCTCGAACGCGCCGCACGCGTCAACGCACACTACGTGGAGCAGGCCACCGGCGGCGCCGTAAAAGGCAAAACCGGGTCCCTGACGGCGCTGCCGATCATCGAGACCCAGGCCGGCGACGTCTCGGCCTTCGTTCCGACCAACGTCATCTCGATCACGGACGGTCAGATCTTCCTCGAGACCGACCTCTTCAACGCCGGTATCCGCCCCGCCATCAATGCCGGTCTGTCGGTGTCGCGTGTCGGCGGTGCCGCCCAGACGAAGATCATCAAAAAGCTCGGCGGCGGTATCCGTCTCGCGCTCGCCCAGTATCGCGAGCTCGCGGCCTTCTCGCAGTTCGCGTCCGACCTCGACGAGGCCACCCGCAAGCAATTGCAGCGTGGCGAGCGCGTCACCGAGCTGATGAAGCAGTTCCAGTACTCGCCCATGAGTGTCGGTCAGATGGCGGTGTCGCTCTTCGCGGCCAACGAAGGCTATCTCGACGACGTCGATGTGAAGAAGATCGTCGACTTCGAGCAGGCGATGCAGAGCTACATGAAGTCCGCTCAGGCGGCCTTGATCGAGCAGATCGATACGACCGGCGACTACACCGCGGAGATCCAGACCGCGATGCACGAGGCCATCAAGGCATTCAAGGCCAACAACACCTGGTAGGACAGCCGCCAGCCACCAGCGGCCGGCCTCCTCCGGTGGACATCCTCCGGGGAGCCGGTACAGCTGGCGTTGTGCGTTTTGACACGTATCGAACCTTCACCACCCCGGCGCACGCGCCGGAGGCTGGCCGCTGAAGGCCGGGAGCTAACATATGGCAGGCGCCAAAGAAATCCGCACGAAGATTGCGAGCATCAAGAGCACGCAAAAGATCACAGGCGCCATGCAGATGGTGGCGGCCTCCAAGATGCGCAAGGCGCAGGACCGGATGGCGGCGTCGAAGCCCTATTCGGAGAAGATGCTCCAAGTCATCAGCCATTTGGCGCGGGCGACGCCCGAGTACCGCCATTCGTTTATGGCGCTGGAGCGCCCGCACAAGCGCGTCGGCTATATCGTTGTCTCGTCCGACCGCGGTCTTTGCGGTGGATTGAACAGCAATCTTTTTCGTCGCCTCGTCATCGACATCAAAGAGAAGCGCGCGGCCGGAACCGAGCCCTCATTCTGCACCATCGGATCCAAGGCGCTGGGCTTCTTCAAGCGCTTCGGCGGGGACGTCAAGGCACAGGTCGCGAATCTCGGCGACAAGCCGCACATCGAGGACCTGATCGGACCCGTCAAGGTCATGTTGGATGCCTTCGAGGCCAAGGAGCTCGACGCCATCTATGTCGCGAGCAACGAATTCGTCAACACCATGACCCAGCGGCCCATGATTCGGCAATTGGTGCCGATCATCGGTGAAGAGCAGTCCGCGATGCCCTATCACTGGGATTACATCTACGAGCCCGATGCGCACACGGTGCTCGATGCCCTGTTGACCCGTTATATCGAGTCGCTCGTCTACCAAGCGGTGGTCGAGAACGGCGCCTGCGAGCAGGCCTCGCGCATGGTCGCGATGAAGTCCGCCTCGGACAATGCCGGCGACCTGATCGGCGAGCTTCAGCTCATTTACAACAAGGCCCGACAGGCCGCGATCACCCAAGAGATCTCCGAGATCGTGAGCGGTGCCGCCGCCGTGTGATCGCCCGATCCGTCGCAGTCGCTCGCGCCCAACGCTCGGACAAAGAGCGCTCGGACACACACAGAATCGCTATTGGCCGGAAGGCATAAGAGGAAAAGACTATGAGCTCTGGTAACGTGGTGGAGATCATCGGCGCCGTCGTGGACGTTCAGTTCCCGCGCGGCGAGATACCCAAGGTCTATGAGGCGCTCAAGATCGAGTCGACGGGCCTGACCCTCGAGGTTCAGCAGCAGCTCGGCGACGGGGTCGTGCGCGCGATCGCCATGGGATCCACCGATGGCCTGCAGCGCGGCGTCCCCGCACGTGCCACCGGTGCACCGATCCAGGTGCCGGTCGGGCAGAAGACGCTCGGGCGCATCATGGACGTCCTGGGTAACCCCATCGACGAGCTGGGCGATGTCGACTCCGAGGAGCGCTGGTCGATCCATCGTTCCGCGCCGCCTTTCGAAGACCAAGCGACCTCCACCGAGATCCTGGAGACCGGCATCAAGGTCATCGACCTCATCATGCCCATCCCCAAGGGCGGCAAGGTCGGCCTCTTCGGCGGCGCCGGTGTCGGCAAGACCGTGACCCTGATGGAGCTCATCCGCAACATCGCGGCCGAGCATTCCGGCTTCTCGGTGTTTGCCGGCGTCGGCGAGCGGACCCGCGAGGGCAACGACTTCTATCACGAGATGAAGGAGTCGAACGTTCTCGACAAGGTGGCCCTGGTCTACGGTCAGATGAACGAGCCGCCCGGCAACCGTCTTCGCGTCGCGCTGACCGGCCTGACCATGGCCGAGTACTTCCGCGAAGAGGGCCGCGACGTCCTGCTCTTCGTCGACAACATCTACCGCTACACCTTGGCAGGAACCGAGGTCTCCGCGCTCTTGGGCCGCATGCCCTCCGCCGTGGGTTATCAGCCGACGCTGGCCTCCGAGATGGGCGCGCTGCAGGAGCGCATCACCTCCACGCGCACCGGTTCCATCACCTCCTTCCAGGCGGTGTACGTCCCCGCGGACGACTTGACCGACCCCTCGCCCGCGACCACCTTTGCGCATTTGGACGCGACCCTCGTGTTGTCGCGTCAGATCGCCGAGCTGGGCATCTACCCGGCCGTGGATCCACTGGACTCCACCAGCCGAATCCTCGACCCGAACGTGGTCGGTCAGGAGCACTATCAAACCGCGCGTGCGGTTCAGGGGACCTTGCAGCGCTACAAGGAGCTCAAGGACATCATCGCCATCCTCGGCATGGACGAGCTCTCCGACGACGACAAGCTCGCCGTGTCGCGTGCACGCAAGATCCAACGCTTCCTCTCGCAGCCCTTCTTCGTGGCCGAGGTCTTCACCGGCTCGCCGGGCAAGTTCGTGACCGTGAAGGACACCATCAAGGACTTCAAGGCCATCGTGAACGGCGACTACGATCACCTGCCCGAGCAGGCCTTCTACATGGTCGGCGGCATCGAAGAAGCGGTGGCCAAGGCCGAGAAGATGGGTAGCTAAAACGCGGCCTGTGTGACGTGCGCTGTGCGTGACCTTGGTCCGGCGGCGCAGTTCTCCAAAGATGTCGGAGCTGCCGCGTTTTAGGAGTTTATTTTTTTATTCTTGAACCGCGTCGGCACAACGCGATTGAAGTCCGCTGCGGGCGGATTCCGCGAGAACGTCTTGTTTGACAACAGGACGCGGTTTAATAGGGGTGCACTATGGCGATGACAATTCACGTCGATATCGTAAGCGCCGAAGGGGCGATTCACTCGGGTAAGGCGGCCATGGTGTACGCAACCGCCGAGCTGGGCGAGGTCGGTATCGCGCCGCGGCATACCGCCTTCATCAGCCGTCTGAAGCCGGGTGACGTGCGGGTCGAGGACGAGCATGGCGAGCAGGAGCATTTCTATGTCTCCGGCGGCATGCTCGAGGTCCAGCCGCATGTCGTGACCGTCTTGGCCGATACCGCGATCCGTGCGCGTGACCTCGACGAGGCCGCGGCACTCGACGCCAAGCGCCGTGCCGAGGAGGCATTGGCCGGTCAAACCGCTCAGTTCGAGTACGCCAAGGCGCAAGCCGAGCTGGCCGAGGCGATCGCACAGTTGCGCGCAATCGAGAAGCTTCGCAAGATGAAGGGGTAATCCCTTCGGATTGTTCCTTGAATGCCCGAATCAAGAGGCCCGCTCCGACATGAGCGGGCTGTTCATTTTACGAGGCCACCCCTCGATCTCTTCCTGCTCCCCTTGTTCGCCATGCCGCACCGGCGACCCGCAAGGGGACCCCGCCGGCCCATCCTGACCCGGAGGCGAACCCCATCATGACCGAACAGCTCATCAGTGCCGGCAAGCTTGTCGCACTGACCTACCGAATCGAAGACGGGCAGGGCAACATCCTGGAGCAGACCGACATCCCGGTCAGCTATATTCACGGCGGTCAGACCGAGCTGATCGGCGGCATGGGTGCGGCCGTCGACGGGCGCTGTGCCGGCGACGCGGTCGAGCTGGTCCTGGGGCCGGATCAAGGCTTCGGCGCGCATGATCCCGACCTGATCTTTACCGACGCCTCGGAGAACGTGCCGCCCGAATTCAGATTCGTCGGTGCCGAGGTGCAGATGGAGAACGAGGCCGGGGAAACGCGCCAGTTCCACGTCACCCGGATCGAGGACGGCAAGCTCACCCTCGACGGTAACCATCCGCTCGCCGGCAAGACCCTGCGCGTGCATGTCCGGATCGAGGAGGTGCGCGAACCGACACATGCGGAGTTGACGGCGGACCTTGGCGAGGGTGGTATGCTTCCCGGCGGCGGTTTGCACTGACCCGGCGTTCGAAGAGGGCGAAGCGATGAGGCTTGGAGTCGTGATCTTGGCGGCGGGGCTCGGCAAGCGGATGCGCTCCGCCCTGCCGAAGGTCCTTCATCCCTTGGCCGGGAAGCCATTGCTTGCCCATGTCCTGGACACCGCTGCGGCGATCGGCGCCGAACGCATCGTCACCGTCTACGGTCACGGCGGCGATCAGGTTCGCACCGCGCTGGCCGATACCGGATGCCTCTGGGTCGAGCAGGCCGAGCAATTGGGCACCGGACACGCCGTCATCCAGGCCATGCCCCAGGTCGCGGACATGGATCGTGTCTTGATCCTTTACGGCGACGTGCCGCTCATCTCGGCCGAGACCTTGAATCGTCTGCGCCACGTTGCGGCGGATACCGAGCTCGGGATCCTGACTGCCGATGTCCCGGATCCCGCCGGTTACGGACGGATCCTGCGCGACAGCCGCGGCAGGGTCGTCGGGATCGTCGAGGAAAAGGACGCGACACCCGAACAGCGCGCGGTCACCGAGATCAACACAGGCATTCTGGTCGCGGACCGATCGAGGCTCGACGGCTGGCTCGCCCGCATCGGCAACGACAACGTCCAGGGCGAATACTATCTCACCGACGTGACCGCGCTGGCCGCGGCCGAGGGCGTGGCGGTTGCATCGACCCGGCCCGGACGGCTCGCGGAGGTCGCCGGGGTCAACGACCGGGTTCAACTCGCGGCCCTCGAGCGCGACTATCAGCGCCATGCCGCGGAAGACCTCATGCGCTCGGGCGTGACCTTGGCGGATCCGTCGCGGTTCGATCTGCGCGGCGTCCTTCAAGCCGAGCCGGATGTCGTGATCGACATCAACTGCGTGTTCGAGGGCCTGGTCCGGCTCTCGAGCGGCACGCGTATCGGCCCCAACTGTCTCCTCAAGGACTGCAGCATCGGCCCCGACACCCACGTCCTGGCCAACTCGGTGATCGAGGGTGCCTCCGTCGGGGCCCACGCGCGGATCGGTCCGTTCGCGCGACTGCGTCCCGACACCCGACTTGCCGACCACACCCATGTCGGCAATTTCGTGGAGATCAAAAAGACCAGCCTCGGCACCGGGAGCAAGGCCAACCATCTGGCCTATCTGGGCGACGCCGAGATCGGCGCCGGCGTGAATGTCGGCGCGGGAACCATCACCTGCAACTACGACGGCGCCAACAAGTCGGTCACCCGGATCGAAGACGGGGCCTTTATCGGATCCAATACCGCTCTGGTCGCGCCCGTGCGGGTCGGCGCCGGCGCGACCATCGGCGCCGGTTCCGTGATTGCGCGCGACACCCCGGCGGACCAACTCACGCTGACGCGCGCCCCGCAAAGGTCGATTCCGGGATGGGCGCGGCCTCGGAAGCGGCCCGCCCCCTGATCGGGTCGGATCGGTCTAAACCGCGTCCAGAGCGTTAAACCGCGCCGACTCCAACGGTCATCAAATCTGCCGGGGCCGACCCCTTCCCAAAACATCGCATACCGCGCTGTGCGCGGTTTAAGACACACGAGGGATTAAGTCATGTGCGGTATCGTCGGTGCGATCGCCCAACGTCCGGTCTCGGCCATCCTGCTGGAAGGCCTGCGGCGGCTTGAGTATCGGGGCTACGACTCCGCGGGCATTGCGGTGCTCGAGGCACCCTGCCGTCTCAACCGCGCCCGCACCCTCGGGAAGGTCGCGCGTCTGGCCGAGGCGGTCGCCGAGCGGTCGTTGCCCGGCACGCTGGGCATCGCGCATACGCGCTGGGCGACCCATGGCGAGCCGGCCACCCGCAACGCCCATCCCCACGTCTGTCGCGACCGCTGCCTGGTCGTGCACAACGGGATCATCGAAAATCACGAAGAGCTGCGTCGCGAGCAAACCGCCGCGGGCCACCGCTTCACCTCGGAGACCGACACGGAGGTCGTCGTCCACGCCGTTTTCGACCAGCTCGAGGCCGGCCATGCCCTGCTCGATGCCGTGCGTCTGGCGACGACACGCCTGCGCGGCGCCTATGCCCTCGGCGTCATCGATGCGCAGGATGGCGAACATCTCGTCGCGGCACGCCAAGGGAGCCCTCTGGTCATCGGGGTCGGATTCGGCGAGCATTTCATTGCCTCCGATGTCTTCGCCCTGCTGCCCGTGACCAATCGCTTCATCTTCCTCGAAGAGGGCGATATCGCCGAGCTGACCCGCGAATCGGTCCGCATCTGGGACCGCGACGGCAACCTCGTCGTGCGGCCGGTGAAGACCTCCGCCGTCTCGGCCGATGCCGCCGAGCGTGGCGAGTACCGCCACTTCATGCTCAAGGAGATCTTCGAGCAGCCGCGTGCGATCGCCGACACGCTCGAAGGTCGCTTGGTCGGTACCCGCGTCCTGCCGGAGAGCTTCGGCAATCTGGCCCCGGAGATTTTCGCTCGAGTCAAGGCGGTGACCCTGGTCGCCTGCGGCACCAGCTACCATGCCGCCTTGGTCGCGCGCTATTGGATCGAGGCCCTCGCCGGCCTGCCCTGCACCGTCGAGGTCGCGAGCGAGTACCGCTATCGCAAACAGGTGGTGCCGCCCGACGCACTCTTCGTGACACTCTCCCAATCGGGCGAGACGGCCGATACGCTCGCGGCGCTGCGTCTGGCGAAGTCCTCGGGCTATGCGGCGACGCTGGCCATCTGCAATGTCCCCGAAAGCTCCCTGGTCCGCGAGTCCGACCTGGTGCTGCTCACCCATGCCGGCCCCGAGATCGGCGTCGCCTCCACCAAGGCGTTTACCACCCAACTGGTGTCCTTGTTGCTGATGACCGTGGCGCTCGGCCACGAAAACGCGCTGAGCGATACCGACGAGGCCCATGTGGTCGCGCTGTTGCGAGCGCTCCCAGGCAAGGTCGATGCCGTGCTGGAGCTCGACGAGCGGATCGCCGCCCTTGCCGAGGTCTTCGTCGACAAGCAGCACACGCTCTTCCTCGGACGCGGCGAGCAATACCCGATCGCCATGGAAGGCGCGCTCAAGCTCAAAGAGATCTCCTACATCCATGCCGAGGCATACCCGGCGGGCGAGCTCAAGCATGGCCCCCTTGCCTTGATCGACGAGCAAATGCCCGTGGTCGCCGTCGCACCCAACAATGCCCTGCTCGAAAAGCTCAAATCCAATCTCGAAGAGGTCCGCGCACGCGGCGGCCAACTCTATGTCTTCGCCGACCTGCAAGTCCCCATGGTCGAAGAGGAAGGTGTCACCGTCATCCGTCTCCCCGAGACCGACGATCTGATCGACCCCATCATCTTCACGATTCCGCTGCAGCTCCTTGCCTATCACGTTGCCGTCCTCAAGGGGACCGATGTGGATCAGCCGCGCAATCTGGCGAAATCCGTAACAGTCGAATAGGTTGGTGCGGCACAGGGGGAATGTATGAGTACCTCGTGCAAAGAGTTTTTCTTTGGGGTTTTGACGTCGCGCTCCATGTGGACGGCTACAGCGACGTAGGATCAGAGGAATCGGCCGGATGGAAGCAGCAGTGAACCAGGACGCATCCAAAAGAGACCCCCGCGTCGATCTGGAGCGGCTCCTCAAGCTCCGACTGATCGTCGCCCGTCACGGGGAGATGGACAGGGCAGGCTGGTGGAACACCAACGGAATCCTCGGCCGACATGGCGCGCTGGCGCTGCAGCGCGGCTTCCCCTCGACCCATCATTTCGCCCAGGCTCGGATCGCCTTTGCGGTCGCGCGCAGCCGTTGCCATGCGCTTTTCGACCCGCCGGGTTGCATGACGCTCTGGAGCCTCCCCGCCCGGATCGAGGATCAATTCGAGGAGCACTGGCAGGACTGGTTGGACCAGGGCGAACGCTGGTCCCCTTTCTTTGCTCAGTTGGCATCCACGGACCACAAGGATCTGCTCGTGACGCTCGCCGAGGCTGGACTCGTCGACCAACGTCACCTGGATGCGGTCGGCCAGTTGCGCCGCTCGGCCGAGGGGCGATCGGTCCCCTTGCCCGGTACCCACCAACCCAACGACGAGACGATCACCCTTCTGGCGGCTGGTTTCGCCAAGGGCGAACGGGGTCATCCGGCCATTGCGTACGCGCGGCTCGAGGAGTGACATGGAGGCCCGATCCAACGTCGTCTCCTCCTTCACTATCGTCAAAGGCGCTCTCATCCCCCAGACCTATGCGGTTTTTCGTGGATGGGACGACACGCTTTCCAAGGCCGAGAATCTCAAGCGTGCGCGCCTTGAAAACACGATGGGTGCCACGAGTGCGAATTGGGCGCTGAATGTCGGCAAAGTCCTCAACCGTCGCTTCGACCCCGCAGGACGCGACCGCGCGCTGGTCGCTCTGGCCAAGGCCGGCTGTGACCCGGAGATCTGGAAACCGCTGCTGCTCTTCCACATGACCCGCGACGAGTTCCTGGTCCGTGATTTCCTCGTCAACTGGCTCTACCCACAGTTCACTGCCGGCGCTTACCGCCTGCGCGCAGCAGATGTGATGCCTTACCTTCAGGGACTGAGCAAGAAAAAGGGCATCGCCTGGTCCGGGCACTGGAGCGAAAGCACGTCCAAACGTGTGGCCTCGGGATTGCTGCGCATCGCGGCCGACTTCGGGCTTTTGCAGGGCCTGCAGGCGCGCGAATTTGCCTCCTATCATCTGCCCGAGCAGAGTTTCCTCTATCTGCTGCATGCCATGATGGAGCGTGAGGCCAACGCACGACGGGTCATCGATGCCGAGGATTGGCGGATGTATTTGATGGAGGCCGCCGACGTCGAGCGCGAGCTGCTGCGTCTGCACCAGTTTCGCAAGCTGCATTACGAGGTTGCCGGGAGTCTCGCCCAAATCAAGCTGCCGGCGGCATCCGCGGCCGACTACGCGAAGGAGCTCTGCTGATGCCCGATTGGAAAGAGCGTCTGACCCGGCAGCTTGAACCTGTGCTGATGCAACCGGACCCCCGGCAGCAGCTCAGCGCATACCACGACATGCCCTACGCCATCTTCCGCTATCCGCCGGAGGAGGAGTTCGGGGTACGTCGGCAGGTCTCGCTGCTGCGCACGCGGCTGGAGCAGTCCGGTAAACGGGTGACGATCATCTCGCTCGCCGAGTGTCTCGCCACAGCGCTGGAAGCGGAAGACATGGGTCCCGACGCGCTCGTCGACGCGGAGAAATCGGTCGGTCTCGAGGCAACGGTCGACACCATCTTCCAGATCCTGAGTGAGTACCAACCGCTCGATGAGTTGGTCGCTCGACGCATCCCCGACGCCGCCGATCCGCTGCGCGACCTGGTCTTCATCGTCCGTGCAGGTGCCCTCTTCCCCGTCTACCGCACATCCGCGCTGCTGGAGCAGATCAAGGGCAAGGTCCAGGTGCCCGCTGTCCTGTTCTACCCCGGCGAACTGGACGGCGCCGCGGGTCTGCGGTTCATGGGCGTGCTGGATGCCGAGCACAATTATCGGCCGAAGATTTTTTGAGGGGGAGGGGTTCGGGGTTCGGGGTGCGGGGTTCGGGGTGCGGGGTTCAGGGTTCAGGGTTCAGGGTTCAGGGTTCGGGGTGCGGGGTTCGGGGTGCGGGGTTCGGAGGTCAGGGTTCAGGGTTCAGGGTTCAGGGTTCAGGGTTCAGGGTTCAGGGTTCAGGGTTCAGGGTTCAGGGTTCAGGGTTCAGGGTTCAGGGTTCAGGGTTCAGGGTTCAGGGTTCAGGGTTCAGGGTTCAGGGTTCAGGGTTCGGGTTCAGGGTTCGGGTGCAGGGTTCGGGTGCAGGGTTCGGGTGCAGGGTTCGGGGTTCAGGGTTCAGGGTTCAGGGTTGGCCTCGCTCGTAAGGCCGGCCACCCAAAACATCAGTCGCTCGTGACACCCGCTCTGCGGTGTCACGCATGCCCCGTAGCGCTCTGCGCCACGTGCCACGATGGCCGGAGTGACGCGCAAGGCAATCAGGGTTCAGCGGCTGCAGATGAGTGGTTAGGGAGCGGGTGAGTCGGGCGGATCGATGGTAAGCTTTTGGTGTACTGAGATCTCAGGGAGTCGTTGACTTGGCTGATCGTGGTCATCGGAGTCTGCGTGTTTGGCATCTGGCGATGGATCTGGCGGGCACCGTTTATCAGGCGACGTCTTCGTTTCCGCGCGACGAGTTATACGGGCTCGTTTCACAGATGCGGCGCTCGGCAGTGTCGATTCCTTCGAACATCGCCGAGGGCTATGGGCGCGGCGGTAAGGACTATGCACGATTCGTCACGATCGCCTACGGTTCTCTCCTGGAGCTGGAGACCCAAACCGAGCTTTCCCGTCGCCTCGGTTTTTTGAGTCCCGATCAAGAACCCAAACTCCTGAACGCCACAGCAGAAATCGGCCGCATGCTCAACGCCCTCCGCGCATCGCTCCTGAACCCCGCACCCCGAACCCCGAACCCCGAACCCCGAACCCCGAACCCCAATCCCTGAACCCCAATCCCTGAACCCCGAACCCCAATCCCATGCCCCCAATCAAAACCCTCTTCGCCAACGATATCGATCGCCGCATCGAGGAGGTCATCAAGGTCGATCAGGCCGACGAGACGATCATCCGCGACGAGCTGGCTGAATACGTCGTCACCAGCTCCATCCTGTCGCATCTTCTGAAGATCTTCGAGCATTACCTGGCCACCTGGCAGAAACCCAACGAAGGCATCGCGGTTTGGATTTCGGGCTTCTTCGGCTCGGGCAAGTCCGGCTTCGCCAAGTACATCGGTCTCGCCCTCGCCAACCGGTACATCCTGGGGCAAGGTGCGGGGGAGCTGCTCGCCCGGCGCTGCAAGGACACCAAGGCCCGGGTCCTGCTGACCAACATCGCCGAGCAGATTCCCACCGAGGCGGTGATCTTCGATGTCTCCACCGACCGGGGCATCCGCACCGGCAATCAGAGCATCACCGAGATCATGTACCGGCTCTTCCTGCAGAGCCTGGGCTATGCGCGGGATCTCGATCTCTCGGAGCTGGAGATCACCTTGGAGGAAGCAGGCGGCCTCGACGCCTTCAAGGCGAAATATCGCGAGGTCTTCGCCAAGGACTGGGACGTCGAGAAGGGTAAGATCGCCATCGCCGTCCAGCAGGCGAGCCGCGTGATGCACGCCCTGGAGCCGGCCACCTATGCCACGGCCGATAGCTGGCGCGAATCGGCCATGAAACGCGCCGACATCACCCCGGGGGATCTGGCGACCCGATGCATGGAGCTGATGTCCCGTCGCCGGCCCGGCAAGACACTCCTGTTCGTGATCGACGAGGTCGGTCAGTTCGTCGCCCGCGACGTGCAGAAGATGCTCGATCTCCAAGCGGTCGTGCAAAGCTTCGGGCGGGTCGGACGCGGCAAGCTGTGGATCCTGGTCACCTCCCAGGAAAAGCTGACGGAGCTCGTGGGCGGTCTGGACGATCGCCGCGTCGAGCTCGCCCGCCTCATGGACCGCTTCCCGTCCGAGCTTCAGGTCCACCTGGAGCCCTCGGATATTTCGGAGGTCACCAGCCAGCGCGTGCTCGCGAAGAATGCCGAAGCCGAAAAGACGCTGCGTGAGCGCTTCACGGAACACCGCGGGCGCCTGACCGACAACACCCGCCTCACCGCCGACATCACTCTGCCGGAGCTGACGGCCGACGCCTTCATCGAGCTCTATCCGCTGCTCCCCTATCAGATCGACCTCATTATCCAGATCGTCTCCGGCCTGCGCACCCAGGGCGGGGCGAGCAAGCATGTGGGCGGCGCCAACCGCACCATCATCAAGCTCGCTCAGCAATTGCTCATCCACCCGGACGTGGATCTGGCCAATCAACCACTCGGCGCCCTGGCGCGGGTGGACCAGATCTACGACCTCGTCTCCGGCAACATCGGCAGCGAGATTCGCGCGAAGATCGCGGATATCGGCACCAAGATCGCGCACCCGCTCGCCCAGCCGGTGGCAAAGACCATCTGCCTGCTGCAGTACGTGCGCAGCGTTCACCGTACGGCGGAGAACATCGCCGCCGCGCTGCATCCGGCGATCGATGCCGATTCACGCCTGGCCGAGGTCCGCCAGGCCCTCGATGCGCTGGAAAAGGGTCTCATGGTCCGCCGCGGCGACGACGGCTACCGGATTCCTACCCCCGCCGAGGATGACTGGGAACGCCAGCGCTCCGGTCTGGTCCCCAAACCCGGCGATACCGCCCGCCTGCACGCGGAGGCCGTCACTGCACTCTGGCAGCCGCAACCCTCCCACAACCTGCTCGACGTCAAACCCTTCAAGGCCGGCTTGTATCTTGGCGAGCGGTTGGCGGTGGAGGGGGACATCCCGTTCCATCTGACCCTGGCCGAGACCGGGACCGAATGCGATCGACAGGTGGAGGAGTTCCGTCGTCGCAGCCAGACCGAGACCAAGGCCGTGTTCTGGGTTGCCGCGATCGGCGACGCCATCGACCGCGAGACCGTCGAGCTCCACCGCTCCAAGGACATTCTGTCGCGCAAGGAGCGTGGCGCCCAGACCAAGGACGAGTCCGCCTTGGTGGCGGAGGAGAAGATCCGCCAGCGTCGCCATCAGGACGAGGTCCGGCGTCTCGTCAAACAGTCCCTGCTCACCGGCACCATCTTCTTTCGGGGCAATGACCGCAGCCCGGACGAGGGCGCCGGCGACGTGTCGCGGAGCGCTGCCAAGGTCCTGTCCCAAGCGCTTCCGGAGGTCTTCGACCGCTTCGAGGAGGCCGCCGCGCGGGTCGCCAAGGCTGATCTGGACGCCCTCTTGACCACCGAGAATCTGCGCGGACTGACGCCCGTCTACACGGACCTCGGTCTGGTCCGGGACCAGGTCGGCAAGCCCACCTTCAATGTCGAGACTGGCGTACTGGCCGAGGTGCTGGCCCGCATCGAGAACCGCACCAGTTACGGCGAGACCGCTAGCGGGCGTTGGCTGACCGACGAGTTTGCCAAGGAACCCTTCGGCTGGGAGTTCGATACCGTGCGGCTCCTCGTCATCGCGTTGCTGCGTGCCGGCAAGATCGAGGCGACCAGCAAGGGACAGGTGATCGACTCCGCCCTGTCGCTCGAGGCGCGGACGAATTTCACCAACAACAACCTGTTCCGTCAGGCATCCTTCCGTCCGCGGACCACCGACTGCGCGTTCACCGATTACATCGAGGCCGGCGAAGCCTACAAGACCTGCTTCGGCAAAGAGATTCAGGAGTACGACGAGGCTCTGATTGCTCAGGCCATTCGCGAGACCAGCGAGACTCATGAAGAGACCCTGCGGGAGGTCGTCGCCCAGCTCGACAAACATGGGCTGCCCGGGAGCGAGGTGATTGCCGCGGCACTGAGCAACATCGTGGGCTTTCGCCGCCAGCGTGATTGTCAGGCGCTCAAGGCATTCACTGCCTGCCATCAGGCGCTGAAAGAGGCCATCAAGCGGGGTGCCGAGCTTGCCAACGCATTGACGGAGCCCGCGCTCCACGACCTGGGCCGAGCACGTAAGGCGCTGGACAGCCTCTGGCCCTTCCTGGAGCCCGAGCCCGATCTCGGCGACGCCGACCGGGAACACGCCGAGCGGCTCAAGGACCTGCTGGCCCGGGAATCCTTCTTCCGCGAGCTGCCGGCCATCGACCAGCACACCAAGGCACTGGAGACCGCCCACCAAGCCCGCCTGCAACAGGCGCTCGACGCCCGTGCCCGGGCTTACGCCGACGCCATCCAACACCTGCGCGGCACGCCCGGCTGGGAGGATGTCGGCGAGGACCAACGCGACCGCATCGCCGAGCCGCTGGCGACTTACGCGGTTGCGAAGGCGCCCAACCCGTCGATACCCCAGCTCCGAGCGGACCTCGACGCCTGCCCCGTGCGTCGCGACAAGGCCATCGAGGAGCTCATGCGTTTGATCGACGGCAACCGCGTGGTGAAGGTCTCGGCATCGAGCTACTTCGCCGGCGGTATCGAGAACGAGGAACAGCTCGATCAGGCGCTCGACGGGCTCAAGGAGCAATGTCTGGAGTTGATCGCTGCGGGCAAGAAAGTGCTGGTGCAATGAATCGGATACTCGTCGCTAACACGGGCCTTACGCCATCGTGACCACCGACTTCAAAGACGCTGCCCACAGGCACTGGGAGGATGCCGAGCTGCTCGGTAGCCGCGGACGCTGGCCGAATGCCGATCATCTCTACGGATTTGCGGCAGAATGCGCCCTCAAGGCCGTGATGGTGGGCTTGGGAATGCAGCTCGGACCCGATGGCAAACCTCCCAAGCCCCATGCCGTCCATATACACCAGCTTTGGGACCAATTTCTGACATTCGCCAACGGCAAACGCCAGGCCGGTTACGCAGCCATGCTTCAACAATCCAACCCCTTCAGCACTTGGCACGAGAGCCAGCGGTACTGGGATTCGACGGGGATCGGTTCTGCAGATGCCAACGCCCATCGTGCCGGGGCCAGCCAAACACTGGGCGTGCTGAGTCAGGCACGCCAGGACGGATGGGTAAAATGAACACACCGCCCTTCGACGCCGTTCCCGGGGTCTTGACCGAGATCGCACAGGAGTTGGCGGGCGCGCTCGAGCCCGCCGGGGAGATCCTGGCCATCCGCGACCTTTGGGGTCGGGTCCGTTTCATCGTGAGGGAACGTCCTGCCCCGGCGACCCCCCTGGTGAGCGTACTCGATGGCCTGGCAGGGGTCGCCGCCCAACGCCTCGGCCTGCGGGCCTATGCCGCGGAAGACGCGATCCTCTACGCCGACGAATCGTTCGCCGACATCAAGCCGCTCTGGGTCGAGCCCGGCATCGCGATCGGCTCACCGGGCATCGTGTTCCGGCTCATCGACCGCCAGATTACCGGCCAATCCTGGGCCACCGTGAGCGAGCACACCGTCGCCAGGGCGTCACACCGAATTGCCATGTACTCTCTCAAGGGCGGCGTGGGCCGCAGCACGACCACCGCCACGGTGGCCTGGCATCTGGCTCGTCTGGGTCGGTCGGTCCTGGTGCTCGATCTGGACCTGGAATCCCCCGGACTCTCCGCCAGTCTGTTGCCGCCCGCGAGCCAGCCGGAATTCGGCATCGTTGATTGGTTTGTAGAAGACGCGGTCGGACAGGGTGATGCTGTCATCCCACGCATGAGCGCCCGGGCGCCCCTGGCCCATGATCTCCCCGGGGACGTTTGGGTGGTGCCTAGCCATGGCGCAGACCCCGGGGACTTCATGGCCAAGCTCGGTCGCTGCTACCTCGACCTTCCGGGGGGCGCCGGGGTGGAGGCTTGGGATCGCCGTCTGCTGCGTCTGCTCTCGGCCCTGGAGGCAGACAAGGCGCCCGATATCGTTCTACTCGATGCCCGCTCCGGCTTCCATGACCTCGCCTCCGCGGTGGTGACGGAGCTGGCGGACACGGTCCTGCTGTTCGCCATTCATTCGGAGCAGACCTGGAGCGGCTACAGGCTGCTCTTCGAGCACTGGCAGCGCTACGGCGTGGCGGAACGCATCCGCGAGCGCCTCCAGATCGTCGCGGCACTGATCCCTGAAACCGACCGCGATGTCTACCTGAGCGAGTTCCGCGAGCGCTCCTGGGGCATTTTCCGCGATCATCTTTACGACGAGCTTGCGGCCGGGGAGGTGGAGGGCTTCAGCTTCGACCTCAACGACGCCCCAGCTCCCCATACGCCGTTGCCGATCTATTGGCACCGAGGTCTCGCTTCCCTTGGCAACCTGGAGGCGCTGGATCCGCAACTGGTGTCAGCCACCGCCGGGGGCTTTCTCTCCGGGCTCGAGGAATTGCTTTCAAGTGGCGAGGGGGAAGGTCCATGAGCGAGCCGCGGTTGTCCTCTGCCCGCCAAACCCTGATCGACACCCTGCCCGAGGAGACCTCTCTGTTCGGCCAAGCCGTCGACACGCGCTTCATCCACGTCCCCGCGTCCCACGCCAAGGCTTTGCATCCGGACACCCAATTGGTGGTCGGCATGCGCGGAGCCGGCAAGAGTTTTTGGTGGCGGGCCCTGCAGGACAAGCGCCAGCGCGCACTGGTCGCCGAGCGGGCGCCAAACACCGGCTTGGCAAAAGCCGCCCAAGTTGCCGCCGGTTTCGGAGAGACGCCCAATCCCGATGCCTATCCCGGACCGGACGTACTCGCGCAACTGGTCGAGACCGGCCAGGATCCTCGGCTCGTCTGGCGCACCGTGATCCTCCATGCCCTGACCGACGGTGCCGTCACCCAAGGTGACTCTTGGGCGGAACGGGTGGCGAACGTTGCCCAAGACCCCGAGCGCATGGATCACGCCTTGTTCGAGCATGACCGGCGGTACGACCGGGAAGACACCTACTGGATCATCCTCTTCGATGCACTGGACCGCAGCGCCTCCAATTGGCGCACGATGAACGCCCTGATCCGCGGCCTGCTCCAGGCGATGCTCGATCTGCGTCCCTACCGGCGCTTGCGTGCCAAGAGCTTTTTGAGAACGGACCAGCTCGACGAGCGCGAGGTGGGCGACTTCGCCGATGCCTCCAAGGTCCTGGCCGGTCGGGTCGACCTGGACTGGCCCGCCTACGAGCTCTACGCCCTGCTCTGGCAATACCTGTGCAATTCCGCGGACGGCGCCTTCCGCGGGGAGCTGGAAACCGAGCTGCGACTCGCCAGCCAGCCGTTTTCCGATCTCTGGTTGCCGCCCGTGGAGCTGCGTCGCTCCGAGGTCGAGCAGCGCCGTGTCTTCCATGCCATTGCCGGCCCCTGGATGGGGCGCGACCACCGCCGCGGCTACCCCTACACCTGGGTGCCCAACCACTTGGCGGATGCCGGGGGGCGAACCAGCCCACGCTCCTTCATCGTTGCCCTGCGCAAGGCCGCCGAGGAAACCGCGGAGCGCTACCCGACCCACGCATGGCCCCTGCATCACGAAAGCATCAAGCGCGGCGTGCAAAGCGCCTCCAAGGTCCGGGTCCGTGAGCTGCAAGAGGACTACCCCTGGGTCGGCACTCTGATGGAACCCCTCAACGGCAAGGTCGTGCCCTGCGCCTTCTCGGCCGTCGCGAAGGCTTGGCAAGAGACCGGCGCCCTTGGCGAGCTGGAGCGTCGCGTGGCCGAGCGCAACGAGCGGCTCCCCCCGGCCCATCTCGTTCAGGGAGTGGACGGGGTGCGGCAAGACCTGGAAAACCTGGGAATCTTCCTGCGCCTGCGCGATGGCCGCGTCAACATCCCGGATGTGTTCCGCGTTGGCTACGGCCTTGGGCGTCGTGGTGGGGTCCGGCCGATTCGACCGGGAGATTCCGGATGACCCCGTTCGGCGACCCTGAGCCACCCGCTCGCGCGATACCGACTCCGGAGAATTGTTATGGATAAGGACACCCGCAGCCGCATCCAACGCGCCACCCAAGCCGCTCGCGGGCTGCTTGAGCAGGACTTCGAGGACCAGTTGGCGGGTGTCTTCGACATCCGGCTGGACGGCACCATCGCGGGCGAGCCAGGGAGTCATCTGGATGCGTTGCAACGCATCGTGCGGAACAAGCTGGTGGCCGCGATCGAGCATTTTCGCGCCAGCGGCCAGACCACGGCCGAGGCGGTGGCAAGTTATCGACGGGAGGCGGCGTTCACGACGCTAAACCGGTTCGTCGCGCTCAAGATGCTGGAGGCCCGCGGGCTGGTGCAGGAGTGCATCTCCCGGGGCGAGCAGTCCTCGGGATTCAAGGAGTTCTGCGGGCTCGCCCCGGGGCTGGTGCAGCTTCCGGACCGTGGTTACCGGCTCTACATCGAGTCGCTGTTCGACGAGCTTTCGGTCCAAATCCGGGTGCTCTTCAATCGCCGTGATGCCGGCTCTTTGCTCTGGCCGAGAAGGCAGACGTTGTTGGATCTGCTGGAGATTCTGAACGATCCGGGGTTGGGCGGGTTCAGTGCAAAGGGATCAGGGATCAGGGTTCAGGGTTCAGTCGCCGCCTCCACTGAACCCCGCACCCTGAACCCCGAACCCTCGACCGTCTGGGAGCAAGACGAAACCATCGGCTGGATCTACCAGTATTACAACGACGAGGCCGAGCGCAAGCGGATGCGCGAGGAGTCCTCCGCACCGCGCAACAGCCGCGAGCTGGCCGTCCGCAACCAGTCCGGGAGAGGGGTCGGGGGAGAGGGTCTTCAGCCGCTCCGCGAGCTTTACGCGACCAAGGATGACTATCTGCGCGAGATTCCGCGCCTCATCGTCGAGCACAACCTCCACGGCATCGACATCGACCGGCGCGCCGTGCAGATCGCCGGGCTTTCGCTTTGGCTGCGCGCCCAACGCGCCTGGTACCAAGGGGGCGTGAAGCCTGCTGATCGGCCCCGGATCAGGCGGTCCAATCTGGTCTGCGCCGAGCCGATGCCGGGAGAAAAGGAGCTGCTCCGCGAATTCGTCGAGCAGCAGTTCCCGGCCGGCGAGCGGTCCGCCTTTGCCTTCCTGCTGGAAAAGGTCTTCGACCGCATGACCCTCGCGGGCGAGGCAGGCTCTCTGCTGCGCATCGAGGAGGAGATCGGCGACGCCATTGCCGAGGCCCGCGCACTCGCGCAGCGTCAGGCCGCACCCCGGCAGTTCCGGCTTTCACTCGGCGACGAACCGCCCAAGCAGACCGAGCTCAACCTGCCCGGCCTGAACGACGAGCAATTCTGGCAGGCGGCCGAGCAGCGGATTTACGACGCACTCAAGGCCTACGCAGAGCAGGCCGAGAACGGCAGCGGATTCCGGCGCCGCCTCTTTGCCGACGACGCTGCGCAGGGCTTTGCCTTCATCGACCTGTGCCGGAAAAGCTATGATGTGACGGTGATGAATCCCCCGTTCGGCGCTGCCAGTACGCGGTCCAGGGACTACATCGCCAAAGCCTACCCCCGCTCCAAGAATGACCTGCTCGCCGCCTGTGTCGAGCGCGGCGTGCATTGGTTGTGCCCCGGCGGTCTGCTCGGCGCCATCACATCACGCACAGCGTTTTTTCTGACCAGCTATCGGCAGTGGCGCCAGGGCGTGGTCCTCGGTGAGGCCAAACCCGTCGTCATGGCTGATCTCGGCTATGGTGTGATGGACGCGGCGATGGTGGAAGCTGCCGCCTACGTGCTGCGCAAGCACTAACAGCGGCTGTCCTATTCGAGGCAGCAGGCGTGCGAGATCAATAATATGGCGAGATTCAAACAACTTACCGTCAAAGGGTTTCGGCGCCTGTTGAATATCGATATCGCGCTGCGGCCCTTAACGGTGATCATCGGGGTCAACGGCGTCGGCAAGTCGTCCTTCTTGGAGGCATTGACGCTGCTCGCGGCATCTGCCGGCGGCGAGCTGAAAGGCAAGGTTAGTCAACTAGGCGGCCTGTCATCGTTGCTCACAGTCGACAAAGCCAAGCGATTGGATCTAGGAGTCGTTGTCGATGCGATGGAGGAGGACGCAGAGTATCTCGGTTACGAGCTTGGCCTAAGTCAGTTAGGAACCGGTTACGGAATCGACCACGAGTCGCTTCTTATGGGACCGGACTTCCAGCCGCCGCTGGTCCAATACATCGAATCCACTCTGAATAGCGTTCACTACCGATCATCCGTCACCGACCGCCTATCCGGCCAAGAGACGATGATCGCCCCCACTTGGTCCTACGATCATGCCGAGTCCGCCCTCTCCCAGGTGCCGCGCGACTTGAGCGAAGCCGAAGCGTTACGACGAGATCTCTCATCGGCCAAGCTCTACCACGGCTTAGATGTGGGACCTCGCTCGGCGGTGCGTCTGCCCCAGACCATGCAGCCGGCGGACCTGCCCGGCGCCGACGGCGAAACCCTGGTCTCCTGCCTCTACTACCTGCGCGAGACCGACCGTAGCCGCTTCGAGGCCATCGAAGATGCCCTGCATGCGGCCTTTCCGAGCTTCGAGCGTCTGGAGTTCCCCCCGGTCGCTGCGGGCACCCTGGCGATGGCCTGGCGCGATCGGAGTTTCACCAAGCCCCTTTACACGCATCAGCTCTCCGAGGGCACGCTGCGCTTCCTGTGGTTGGTCACACTGCTCCAGAGTCCGGGTCTGCCGTCGATCTGCATGATCGACGAGCCCGAGGTCAGCCTGCACCCCGAGATGCTGAGCCTGCTGGCGGACTTGTTGCGGGAGGCATCCAGCCGAGCCCTGGTGGTCGTGGCGACCCACTCGGATCGCCTGATTCGTTTCCTCAAGCCCGAAGAGGTTCTGGTGGTCGATATGCAGGAGGACGGTACCGCCTCAGCAACTTGGGCGGATGCGCTGGATCTCGATGCCTGGCTCGACGAGTACACCCTCGACGAGGTGTGGCGCATGGGTCGCATGGGGGGGCGTTGATGCGGATCGCTCTGATGGTCGAGGGTGAAACCGAGAAGGTCTTCTTGCCCTATCTGCGGGGGTTCCTCGAGCCGCGTCTGCCCGGCAAGATGCCCCGGATCGAGGTCTTCAGGTATGACGGTCGCATCCCCAAGGAAGGGCAATTGAAGGGTGTCGTTCGCCGCCTGTTGCGCGATCCCAAGCGGCCGGCGGATGCCGTGATCGCCCTGACCGATGTCTATACCGGCACTCGGGACTTCACGGATGCCGCGGACGCCAAGGCCAAGATGCGGGCATGGGTGGGGGACGAGCCTCGATTTTTCCCCCACGCCGCCCAGCATGACTTCGAGGCATGGCTCTTACCCTATTGGCCCGCCATCAAACAGCTCTCCGGAAGCAATCGCCCTGGGATCCAGGGACCCCCGGAGCAAGTGAACCACGATCAGCCGCCGGCCTATCGACTCAAGGAGATCTTCCGCCTGGGCGCCAAAGGCAGGCACTACGTCAAGACCCGCGACGCGGCCCGCATCCTACGCGATCAGGACCTGACGGTTGCCATTCAGGCCTGTCCGGAGCTGAAGGCCATGATCAATACCATCCTCGAACAATGCGGCGGGGAGATGATCCCATGAGCCTGTTTTTGCGATTGCTGGGGGACGAGGACAAGGGAGCCGCGTTGGAAGCGGCGATCCGGTCCGCGGCGGCGGGTGAGGGGGATGTGCGGGTGTTTGAGGTGCAGCCTGAGTCGTTTGAGCAGGTGCCGGGGGCGCCGTTTGCGTATTGGGTGAGCGAGTCAACGCGTTGCGTTTTTCAGGCCCTTCCTGCGTTCGAGCAAGGCGACAGATACGCGCGCCGCGGGCCTTCAACGTGCGACGACTTTCGCTATCTCCGTCTCTGGTTCGAGGCACCGGCAGATCGCGAGCATGGGTTGGGACTGTGGTGCGATTTCTCGAAGGGCGGGGCGTATTCACCGTTTTACTCGGAGATTCATCTGTTGGTGGAGTGGGAGCCGAGACGGCGGACATTTTTTGGTTTTTTCGGACGACCAGGACGGATGATCGAAAAGCCGGAATCGCAGAGCTACTTCTTCCGCCCCGGCCTCACCTGGCCGCGGCGCACCCAGAGCGGTCTGGCCCTGAGGGCGATGCCCGCCGGCTGCATCTTCGCCGACAAGGGGCCGGCTGCATTCGTTGAAGGCGACGATCCCACGGGCTTGCTCGCGCTCCTGGCGGTGACCAATAGCGCTGCATTCCGGCGGTTGGTCGAGCTGCAAATGGCCTTCGGCTCCTACGAGGTTGGCGTCATCCAGCGCACCCCCGTTCCCGACCTCTCCCAATCCGACACCGATCGACTTGCCGCGCTCGCCCGTCGCGCTTGGTCCCTGAAGCGTAACCTCGATACCGCCACCCTGACCTCGCACGCCTTCGTACTCCCGGCCCTATTGCAGGTGGACGGAGCGGATCTCGGCACGCGTGTCGCTGCCCGGGTCGAGCGGGTGCAGCGGACGGCGCAGGCGTCCGCCGAGATTCAGGCCGAGATCGACGCCCGCTGCTTCGATCTGTACGGCTTCAGTGCCGCCGACCGGGCTGCTGCGCTTGGGACCGCATCCGGCCAGGAGGCGGCGCTGCTCGGGGTAGACGAGGAGGCGCAAAGCGACGCTGCAGACGCAGATGACGACAGCGAGGGAGCTGCGGGTTGCGATCCCCCAACCCTCGGCGCCGAGCTGGTCGACTGGCTTGTCGGCGTGGCCTTCGGCCGCTTCGATGTGAAACTCGCCACAGGCGAGTCTTCTCCGCCCGACGACCCCGAGCCCTTTGACCCCCTGCCGGTCTGCCCGCCCGGCATGCTCCGGGGCGACAACGGCCTGCCGCTGTCGGCTGAACACGGCAGAAGACTGAGGACAGAAGGCCGATACCCGCTCGACATCGCCTGGGACGGTATCCTGGTCGACGATCCGGAGCATCCGCTCGACATCGAGCAGCGGGTCCAGGATGTGCTGGCGCTGATCTGGGGCGACCGCACCGACGCCATCCAACAGGAAACCTGCGAGTTGCTCGGCGTGCCGGCCTTGCGTGACTGGTTTCGCCGACCCGCCGGTTTCTTCGCCGATCACCTGAAACGCTACTCCAAGAGCCGGCGCCAGGCGCCGATCTACTGGCCGCTCTCAAGCCCCGGCGGGCGCTACACCCTGTGGCTCTACTATCACCGCTTCAGTCGGGACACGCTGTACAGGGCGTTGGAGCAGGTCAAAGAGAAGGTCAACTATGAAG
Source organism: Thiocapsa sp. (assembly GCF_018399035.1). Taxonomy (GTDB): domain Bacteria; phylum Pseudomonadota; class Gammaproteobacteria; order Chromatiales; family Chromatiaceae; genus Thiocapsa. Next base: position 3,544,602 of record NZ_CP073760.1, on the reverse strand, counting down.
AGCGTCGGTTACAGCGCCTGACCGCCGACGCGGGCAGCAGCCTGGGGGCCTCAGAACGCGCCGCCCTGGCCGACCAAGAATCCTTTGTCGCCGAGTTGCGCACCTTCCACGAAGAGTTGGCCCGGGTGGCTCCCCTGTGGAACCCGGACCTGAACGACGGAGTGATCCTCAACGACGGCCCCCTCTGGCGGATGATCGGCCATACCCCCTGGCAGAAGGCGGTGAAGGCCAGGTGGGACGAGATGGTCGCCGGCAAGACCGACTGGGCACACCTGGCGATGCACCTCTGGCCCGAGCGCGTGGTACCCAAGTGCGCCAAGGATCGCAGCCTAGCCATCGCCCACGGGCTGGAAGAGGCATTCTGGGAGGAGGGCGACGACGGGAAATGGCGAGTTAGGGTTCAGGGTGCGGGGTTCAGGGTTCAGGACGTCATCGCCGATCTTGTGCGCGAACGGAATTCCGCCGCGGTCAAGGATGCCCTGAACAGCCTGTTGGAGGCACCGGCGCCCGTTTCCGGCCGCTCTGGTGGCCGCAAGTCGTCCGGACGGACTTCAGTTACCAAGCGGGTGCAGGACGCAGGGTTCGGGGTTCAGCAGCCTGAACCCTGAACCCCGAACCCTGAACCCTGAACCCCGAACACCGAACCCCCCGCTACCATCTCTCAGCCACCGACTGACGACCCAAACCGGAGCCCCGTCCATGTCCCATCAGCTGATCATCGACTACGACGACGACCTGTTGGCCAACGTCGCGCTGTCACCGGACGAGTTTGCCGAGGAGGCGCGCCTCCTGCTTGCAGCCAAGCTCTACGAGCAGGGCAAATTGTCGTCCGGGCAGGCCGCGAAGCTGTGCGGCAAGGGCCGTGTGGAGTTCTTGTATGCGCTCGCGCGGGTGGGTGTTCCGATGAGCAATCTGCGGCCGGACGATGCCGAGCTGGAGATCGACTTTGCCCTCCATGGATAAGCGTATCGTCATCAATACGGGGCCGCTGATCGCGCTGATGCGCATGAAGGCCCTGGAGATCCCGGGCAAGTTGGACCTCACCTTCATTACGCCGGAGGAGGTCCGTCGTGAACTCGATGATGGGGCGAGCGCGGGCTATCCCCCCGTCCACCCGGTCTGGCTTTCCTACCAGCGATTGCAGTCGCCGCTGCCTACTCTGGTGACCTCGGTGCTGGATGCAGGTGAGGCGGCAGTCATTCAGCTCGCGATCGACGAAGGTATCGCACAGGTCTGCATCGATGAATTGAAGGGGCGGCGCATGGCCCGTGCGGTCGGTCTGAGCGTGACTGGAGCCCTTGGGCTCTTGGGCAAAGCGAAACAGGAAGGGATTATTTCAGAGGTGAGGCCGTATCTCGACCGCGCCATTCAGACGGGTATCCGCTATCACCCGGACCTGGTGCATCGCTTCCTCGATGCCTTGGGCGAGTAATCCTTTCCCGAATCTCGAATTCGGATCTGGCCAACGTCGGCACAAAGTAGACGATCAATTCTCATGCTCCAATACCTGCAATTTCAGGACGTCGGCCCCGCTCCGCACATGGAGATCGCGTTCCATGAGCGTATGAATTTCCTGGTTGGCGATAACGGGTTGGGGAAGACCTTCCTGCTGGACGCGGCCTGGTGGGCCTTGACCCGGACCTGGGCACGACAAAAGCTCCTGCCGCATCGTCCCCCGACCACTCCGCAGATCACCTACCGATACACGAAAAAAAGCGGGAGGCACGAGTACACGAGCAAGTTCGATCGAGAATCCGAACACTGGCCTCTGGCCCAGGGACGCCCGCCAATCCCGGGATTGGTGCTCTATGCCCAAGTCGATGGAGGCTTTTCGGTGTGGGATCCGGCGCGTAATGACTGGAAGGGTGAGAACCCTGAGCGGCAGCCCGCATATCTGTTCTCGCCGCAATCGGTTTGGGATGGATTGCCGCTTAACGAGCCGGTCAAGTACTGCAATGGCCTGATCGCGGATTGGGCGAGCTGGCAGCTCGAAAACGGTCAGGCATTTGAGCAACTGGAGAGCGTTCTGCGCGCGCTCTCGCCTTCCGACGAGGAGCCGCTGGAGTCCGGCGCCCTGGTGAAGGTCTCTCTGAGCGATGCGCGCAAACACCCCACCATCAAGATGCCCTATGGCTTGCAGGTTCCATTGATCCATGCCTCCGCGGGAATACGCCGGATCGTCTCCCTCGGCTATCTGCTGGTGTGGGCCTGGCAGGAGCACCTCGCCTCGGCCGAGCTTCAGGGGTTGCGCCGGCGCGGGAGATCGTCTTCTTGATCGACGAAGTGGAGGCCCATCTGCATCCCCAGTGGCAGCGTCGCATCGTGCCTGCCCTTCTGGATGTGATGGAAGCCCTCACCGGAAAGCATACGATCCCCGTGCAGTTGATCACCGCAACGCATTCGCCGTTGGTGCTCGCCTCGTCGGAGTCGCGCTTCCATGATCGCAAAGATGCCATCTGGGAGCTTGATCTGAACGATGGCGAGGTGCAGCTTCGAGCGTTCCCATGGAGCCGCATGGGCGATGCCAATGCGTGGTTGACGTCGTCGGCCTTCGACTTGAAGGAGCCCAGATCTTTGGAGGCGGAGCTGGCCATGACCCAAGCGCTGGCGTTGTTGCGAAAGGAATCCCCGTCTCTCGCGGAAATCGATAAGGTCGATGCAGCATTGCGGGGCGTGTTGAGCGACATCGACCGATTTTGGGTCCGCTGGTCCCACTATCGGGATTCGCAGAAGGTGCGCGGCAGTTGATCAGGGTTACGCCGGCTCCTGAGCCACCCGATTTCGATGCAAAGGTGCGTCAACCCGGATTGCGTGCCATCGCCGAGATGACTGGGCAGGCGCCAGCCCATCCCCGCAGGTCGGGCAAGGCATACAAGCAACGGACCCGCAAGGAGGTCCAGTCCGACGGTACCAGCATCTCCGTCCCGATCGACCGTCCGGAGGATTTGCCGGCGTCCGAGATCGAACCCTATTGGACCAAGGCGATCGCTGATCTGATGCAAGCCTACGACGAAGTCTGTGCCTATTCGTGCTTTCGCATTCACCCGGTGACGGGGGCGGCCTCGGTCGATCACATGGCCCCGAAGTCGCGGGCCTGGGATCGCGTCTACGAGTGGGATAATTATCGGCTGGCGGCTGCGCGATTGAACGCGCGCAAGAACGCTTTCGGGGACGTGCTCGATCCGTTCGAGGTGCAAAACGGGTGGTTCGAGTTAGAGCTCGTGGGATTCCAGGTTCTTCCAGCGCACGGGCTGACGGAGGCTATTCGCCAAGAGATCCAGAACACGATCGATCGGCTCAAGCTTGATGACCTCCGATCTGCCCGCGAGGAGGACGCCGTGAGCTATTGGGAGGAACAGGTTTCATTCGCCCGTTTGATGAAGGAGTCTCCATTCGTTGCGATGGAGCTACGCCGTCAAGGACGACTGCTCGCTGGAGACGCCTGATGCACCCTTTCCACGACTATCTCTGCGAGCGACTCGACGAGCTACTACGCAAGCGCTCGGTGGTCGTGTTCTACGACCCGCGCAGCGAATTCACCCCCTTTTTCGACCGTGAGCTGGCGCTGCTCGATGGCGGCCCGCTGCCGCGCGTGACGATCGGCACCAGCTCTCCCTTTCTCGCCCGCTACGAAGGCAGTCTCTTCGGTCTGCGCGCGGCGGTCGAGCCGATCGTGGCCGCCGACCAGCCGGACCCCTTGATCCTGTATCTACCGGGCATTGCCAAGGATCGGCAGGGCTCGGTGCTGATGGAGCTGGAGCGAGCCGGAACCTGCTACGAACCGCAACTCAAGCGGCTGGGGCTCAACGTGCTGCGCCAGCGGTTCACCGACGGGCAGATCGACGAGATGCTGAGGCCCTCCGCCGTCACCTATGACGATATCGTTGCCTTCCTCGGCCAGGGCGGACAGGTGGCTTCGGTGCTCCACACCTTGTTCGGCGGCGCTCAAGGCGAGGTGCTGCTGACCGAGTGGTTGGCGTCCAACGTCAAGGACGGGGCTCTGCTGGAGAAGGATGCGCTGCCCGAGCTGCTCAAGCTGATCAAGGTCCGGTTGGGCCTGGATCTCCCGGCGGACTCAAGCCTCTCGAAGGCACGCGAGAGGACCTGCCGCTATGTGCTGGTCAACGAGTTCCGTGCGGATCTCTCCTGCGCGCCGCCGAAGTCTGTCGGGATGGTGCCGGACCCACCGGGCAAGGAGCACGCCGAGCGTCTCCGCGATGTCGCAGAGGGTCTGCGACGGCGCTTCCCGGATGTGTACATCGGCTTGGCGGATTCCGTAGAACAGGACCTGGGTCTCGCGGGGGCCGGCGTCGAGGCCGCACACCTGGGGTCCATCGACACCTTCCGTTTCGAGGAGGAGCGGCTCCTTGCCCATGCCTCGGCGCTGATTGCCGGTAAAGGCTACGACGCGGCACTCGCGATCATCGACGCGCGCGTGCGCAGCTTCTGGGTCGACCGCGACGTGCGACGTCAGGCGCAATGGGGCGCCTGTCGGCTGATGGCCGAGCTTGGGCATGCGCTCGAGGGAATTCGCTCGGCGCTCGGCAGGGTGGGAAACGATCCAGCGAAGTGGCTGGCGGCCTATGTCGCGGAGGACGGATGGCACCGTGCCGACGGCCTGCAGCGACGGCTGGAGACCTGGGTTGCCGGGATGGACGACGAGCCCGAGGCGGAACAGGCCCTGGCCGTTGTCCGGCAGGAGCATGAGCATCTGCTGCGCGCGATGGCCGACGGGTTTACCAAGGCGTTCAGAGCGTCCGCGTGGACTGTCGCCGGGGCGTTGCACCAGACCCGCATCTATCCGGACGTCGTGCAGACCATGGGTGGACGGGTCGCCTATTTCCTCGTCGATGCCATGCGCTACGAGATGGGCGTAGAGCTGGCACGCCAGATCGAGGGGGCCAGGGATCTGACGGTGCGCGCCGCGATTGCTGCACTGCCCTCGATCACCCCGGTCGGCATGGCGGCGCTGTTACCCGGAGCGGCGGCGAGCTTCGACGTGGTCGACGCCAAGGGCAAGCTCGCGGCGCGGATCGAAGGCACCGAGCTCAAGGAATCACCCGACCGCATGCGCTTCCTTAAGACCAAGGTCCCGGACGCGGTGGAGATGACGTTGGGCAAGCTGCTCGGCAGCGCTCAGGCCAAGGTTGCGAAGGAGATCGGCACGGCGCCGCTGGTCGTGATCCGCTCTCAGGAGATCGATCTCGTCGGCGAGATGGACGTCGACCTGATCGCGCGTCAGATCATGGACAGCCTCATCGGCAACCTCGCCCGCGCCGTGAAGAAGCTCGCCGCCGCCGGTATCGAGCGTTTCGTGATCACCGCCGATCACGGTCACCAGTTCTCGATCCGCAAGGACGACGACATGAAGACCGACAGCCCCGGCGGGGTCACCCTGGATCTGCATCGGCGCTGCTGGATCGGACACGGCGGCAGCACCCCCTCGGGTGCGGTGCGCGTGCCCTGCGCCGAGCTCGGCTATCGGACCGATTTGGATGCGGTCTTCCCGGCCGGTCTCGGTGTCTTCAAGGCCGGCGGGAGTTTGAGCTTCCACCATGGCGGATTCAGCCTGCAGGAGTTGGTGATCCCGGTGATCAGCCTGCGCCTGGCCGCCGGCAAACCGGCCGCGGTGCCCGGCATTCAGGTGCGCATCGAAGGCTATCCGACGGCGGTGACCAATCGCACCTTCGGGCTCAAGCTCGCCGCAGCGGGTGATCTGCTGGCAACCGAGCCGCTCCTGGCCCGCGTTCTCCTGATGGCCGGCGCCGAGGAGGTCGGTCGCGCCGGGATGGCGGTCGGCGCCGACCTCGATCGCGTGACCGGCACCCTGACCTTGGCGCTGGGGAGCGAGGCGAGTGTCGGCATGATGTTGACCAACGACACCTGCCAATCGCTGCGCGTCGTGGTGCTGGATGCACATACGGACAGCGTGTTGGCCGAGTCCGATGAACTGGCGGTTAAGCTGGGGATTTGAGGGGTTCGAGGTTCAGGGTTCGGGGTTCGGGGTTCGGGGTTCGGGGTTCGGGGTTCGGGGTTCGGGGTTCGGGGTTCAGGGTTCAGGGTTCAGCCGGAACGCCGACGAAACATGCCACGCTGACCAATGTCTCTAAACCGCGTCCAGAGCGAGATGCTCACTTTCGAGTGAACTCGACGTTTGGTGCATCAACGGCCCTTAACGTGGACGCGATTTAAAATGATCTATTTTTATTTAATTTCTTAAACCGCGCCGTCTCCAGCGGTCGTCAAAAACTGCCGGGGCCGATCCCATCCAAAAACATCGCATACCGCACTGGGCGCGGTTTAGCACTATTGAAAAAGGACCAAGCGATGCAAAGCCTGACCTTTGAAACAAAGGTTTCGACCGACCACCAGGTACAGCTGCCGGATGATCTGCCGGTGGGCGTTCTCGTCAGGATTACCGTTGAGCGACTGACGGACGATCCGATGGCCGAGGACTATCAGCCTCGCACCGAAATCGGTCGACTGGCTCTCGCGGCGCGCAAGGCGTACCTCGCGAGCGGGGGCGAATTGCGAAGTGCCGATGAGATCAGCGAAGAGGTCCGGCGCCGCCGTGGTGGTCTGTCTGATGAGTAAACGGCGTACCGCCATCGATGCCAACCTGCTGATCGCCGCGTGGTCTGCACGCGCGCCGTTGTTCGCAACGGCGTTGGCGATCCTGGAAGATCCCGATCGCATCTTGATCGTCAGCGACGCGCTCTGGTTGGAAGTGATGCCTAAAGCGATCCATTACAGACAGGTGGCGGAGAGCGCCTTTTACCAGTCCGTTTTTGCCCGCGCAGAGCATCAGCCGTGGTCCTCCATGCTCGTCGATTCGGCCAAGCTTCTCGCGCAGTCTTATGGTCTTGCCGCCATGGACGCGATCCATATCGCCGTGGCAGTTACCGCGGGTGCCGACGAGTTCGTCTCCGGGGAGAAGCCGGGCAAGCCCATGTTTCGGGTCAAAGAGATCGCGGCTCGATCCTTGTGGGAGCAGCCCTGATGAACAGCGATGCGCTCGAACAGGCTGGAGCCGTGTCGGCGCTGATGATTCCGGTTGGTGCCAGCGGACCGCGCCGAAGCATCCTGTGAACGCGGTTGAGCCTTGTACGATCAGGCAGCGCCCGAGGGCGAACAGCCTGAGCCAATGTGTTGGAACGTAATTCTTGCGAAAGTGCAGCAACGCCGTGGGGGCAAAAGCCCCGAACCCCGAGGCCCCAATGAAACTAGCCTTCGACATCGATCCCTGCGTTCTGGCCAGCGTCCGCCGGGACCCCGAGGAATTCGTTCGAGAACTGCGCCTGGCGGCAGCGGTGAAGTGGTATGAACTGGAACGTGTCAGTCAGGGCCGTGCTGCGGAGATCGCGGGCGTTTCCCGCGCCGAGTTCATCGATGCCCTCGGCAAATACGGCGTGACACCCTTCCAGCAGACCGGGGAGGAGATACTGGCCGACCTGGACGCGCTGAAACGCGTTTACGCTCCTGAGTCTGGCGGTCACCAGCGGTGCTGTCGCGGTGATCGATGATCGGGAGGCACCGCGGGCGGCACACGCGTTGGGTGTGCCGGTGGTGGGCACCTTGAGTATCGTGTTGCAGGCTGCGCGTGATGGGCGGGTTGAATCGCCGGCGATGCTGGTGCAGGCACTGCGTGATGTTGGTCTAAGCTTTGATGAGCGAGCGGTCGCCCATGCCTTTCAGGCCATCTTGGGTGAACCCTGCACCCTGCACCCTGCACCCTGCACCCTGCACCCTGCACCCTGCACCCTGAACCCCGAACCCTGAACCCCGAACCCCGAACCCCCGAACCCCGAACCCCGAACCCCGAACCCCGAACCCCGAACCCTATGACCAACTCCCCACCCTCCCGCGATCCCCTCGACGACAAGGTCAACCGCGTCTTCGCCGGCAAGGTGGTCCGCAAAGATCTCGTCCGCAAGGTCAAAGTCGGCGCCAACGTCCCGGTCTTCGTCCTGGAGTACCTGCTCGGGAAGTACTGCGCATCATCCGACGAGATGGCGATCCAGATGGGTCTGCAGGTGGTCAACGACACGCTGGCCGACAACTACATCCGCCCGGACGAGAGCACGAAGGCCCAGAGCAAGGTCAAAGAGAACGGTCGTCACACCTTCATCGACAAGGTGAAGGTCCGTCTGGTGGACTCCCGGTACTGGGCCGACGTGACGAATTTCGGGCACAACCACGTGCACATCCCCGACCACTACGTGCGCGACTTCGATCGGCTTCTGACCGGCGGCATCTGGGCGCAGGTGGACATGCGCTTCGAATACGACGAGGAGACCAAGGGAAAGAACCCCTTCTGGATCGACAAGCTCACGCCGATCCAGCTCGCCAGTTTCGATCTGGATGAGTACCGTCGGCTGCGCGCGGAGCTCACCACCGACGAGTGGCTCGACTTCATCCTGCGCAGCATGGGTTACGAGCCGACGGCGATGGAGCGGCGGCTCAAGCTTCTGTTCCTGATCCGCCTGATCCCGCTCTGCGAGCGCAACTACAACCTGGTGGAGCTCGGTCCGCGCGGCACCGGCAAGAGCTACGCGGTGCAGGAGCTCTCGCCCTACGCCGCCCTGCTCACCGGCCCGACGACCGTGGCCAACCTGTTCGGCCACATGAACGGCAAGCAGAAGGGCATGCTGATGATCTGGGATGTGGTCGGCTTCGACGAGGTCGCCGATCTGCAGAAGATGCCCAAGGAGGTCATCACGACGCTGAAGACCTTCTGCGAATCCGGCCAGTTCCAGCGGGGCCAGGAGGCGATGGCGGGCTACGCCAGCATCGCCATGTTCGGCAACACCCAGCAGCCGATCGACGTCATGGTGCAGACCGGTCACCTGTTCGCGCCCATGCCGGACGTGATCCGCGACGACATGGCCTTCATCGATCGGCTGCACTTCTACCTGCCGGGTTGGGAAGTGCCGAAGATGCGCAACGAGCACTTTACCGACCACTATGGCTTCGTGATCGACTATCTGGCCGAGGCCCTGCGGGAGCTGCGCAAGCACAATTTCACCGAGATCATCGACCACTATTTTGCGCTCGGATCACACCTGAACGCCCGCGATCGCAAGGCGGTGCGGCGAACCGTCTCGGGCCTGGTGAAGATCCTCCACCCGCATGGGCAGGTGTCTCGCGAGGATCTCGCCGAGCTCCTCGAGCTGGCCCTGGAGGGCCGTCGCCGGGTGAAGGAGCAGCTCAAGAAAATGGGCTCCTTCGAATACTACCAGACCTCCTTCAGCTATCTGGTGAACGACACGGGCGAAGAGAGGTTCGTCGGGGTGGCGGAGCAAGGCGGTCGGGATCTCATTTCGGCCGATCCGCTGCCGCCCGGGACGCTCTACACCGCCTCGGTCAGCGGAGACGGCACGGTCGGACTCTATCGCGTCGAGATCACGCTCTCGTCGGGAACCGGAAAACTGAAATTCGCCGGCGGCGTGAGCGGATCCATGAAGGAGTCCGTCAACCGCGCCTTCAGCTTTCTCTGTGCAAGCAAGAGCGCCTTCGGCGTGCCGCGCGAGCTGGACACCTCCGACTTCCACGTCGAGGTCATCGATCTGCTCGGCAACAAGGTCGAGGCCGAGATCGGCGTCGCCTTCTTTGTCGCGGCCTATTCCGCGTTGCGTAAGGCGCCGCCCCAGCCTGCACTGCTGGTGCTCGGAGACATGAGCATCCAAGGCAACATCAAGCCCGTGCGCTCTCTCACCGAGCCCCTCCAGGTTGCGATGGACAACGGCGGCAAACGCGCGCTGATTCCGATCGAAAACAAGCGGCAGTTCCTGGACGTGAACCCGGACGTGCTCGAGCACGTCGATCCGGTGTTCTTCGGCGACATGCGCCAGGCGGCGTTCAAGGCGCTGGGGCTGACCTGACTGCGTGGGACTCGCCATCGCACAATCTCCGAATTAAATTTTAAACCGCGTCTCACCGAGATCGAGGGCATCTCCAAAGCCAAACGCAAAACGAAAATGACGCATATCGCTCTGGACGCGGTTTAGATCGAAGTTGTGAGCGGCTGAGCGGGGAGCAGGCCGCCGATTGGAGATCTGTCTGCGAGGACACCGCAGTTGCGGTGCGTCGGGAGTGGAGGGGCAACCGGTCGAGGGACGATCTGTTACCAATGCGTGGGGATCCATCTCCGATCGGCCATCGTCACCTGGTCGTCGTAGGCGTCTTCCATGTCGCGATCCGGCAGCTTCACCTTGGTCTTCGGAAGCGGGTCGTACGGGAATTGGCTCAGCAGGTGGCGGATCACGTTGAGGCGTGCCCGCTTCTTGTCGTCGGAGCGCACGATCGACCAAGGGGCCGCATCCGTGTCGGTGGCGCTCAGCATGAGGTCGCGTGCGCGTGAGTATTCGTACCAGCGCTTGCGGGACTCCAGGTCCATCGGAGAGAGCTTCCACTGCCGCACGGGGTCTTCGATGCGGGCGCGGAAACGCCGCTCCTGCTCGGCCTCGCCGACCTCGAGCCAGTATTTGATCAGCGTGATGCCTTGCTCGACCAGGTTGTTCTCGAACCAGGGGGTCGCTGTCAGGAAGTGATCGCGCTCGTCCTCGGTGGAGAACCCCATCACGATCTCCACCCCGGCGCGGTTGTACCAGCTTCGATCGAAGATGACGACCTCGCCGGCGGCCGGGAAATGATGCAGATAACGCTGCATGTAGAGCTGTGTCTTCTCGCGGTCGGAGGGCGCCGGTAGTGCGACCACCTGAAAGACGCGTGGACTCAGGCGCTCGGTGATCGCGCGAATGGTGCCGCCCTTGCCGGCGGCATCGCGGCCTTCGAAGACGATGACGACGCGCTGTCCGGTGCGCTTGATCCACGCCTGCAGGGCGCTGAGCTCGATCTGAAGCTCGCCGAGCTCGCGCTCGTAGTGCTTGCGGCGCAGCTTCTCCCGTGGGGCGGTCTTTTCGGGGGCCGTCTCCTCGCGTTTCGCTTTCTTCTTACCGTCATGTTTCGGCATGGGTTCGCCTCCTCGTTGTGATTGACCTCGCCCGGAGACGGGCACGGGGCGACTGAAGTCGCCCCCCACGGTCGCCACGACGTCCGTTCCTACAGCGTCGTCGGTTCGGCCCGGAAAATGACCTTAAACCGCGCTAGCTCCGGCGCTCGTCAAGTCTGCCGGGGCCGATCCCATCCACAACCATCGCATACCGCGCCGGGCGCGGTTTAACTCTGCATCTGATGCGGACTCTCGGACTCGGCGCTTGCCGTGTCTGACTGCTCCCACGGAAAGTGAGGAAGACCGAAGAAGGCGTGGCGCAGACTCTCGATCCAATCGCGGGTCATGGTCTCGAGCTCCGCCGATTGCTCCTCCAGCCGGAGGCGGTGCGACGGCGTCAAGGCGTCTTTCGGGTAGATCGCGACCTCGAACGGCGGACCGACCGTCAGGTTGGAGCGCGCCGTCCCGGCCAGCGAGACCAGGCAAACGCGTGCCCCGTCGTTGAGCGAGAGGGCCGGCGCCACGATTTGATCCAAGATTGGCTTGCCGTATTTGCTTTCGCCGATCTGCAGAAAGGGCGTTTCGGGCGTGGCCGCGATGCTGTTTCCCTGAGGGTAGATCATGAAGAGTCCGTGGGGTTGCCCGGCGATCTGTCCGCCCAGGATAAAGGTGGCTTCAACGCTCGCACCGATCTGCCGCAGCGCGGGACCATGCTCGTTCTGGACCGCTAGGTTGACCTGGCCGATATAGTTCGCCGCCTCGAACAGATAGTTCACGCTCGCGAGCGTGACGGCAGGGGCCGGATCGGTTTGACTCGGATTTGCCGCTTGATCGAGATCGCGACGGATCCGGTTCAACACCTCCTGGGTGGTCGCCAGGTTTCCGGCGGCGAGCAGGATGAACATCCGGTCCGGTGCCGGCTGAAACAGGTGCAGCTTGCTGTAGGAGGAGATGTAGTCGACGCCCGCGTTGGTGCGGGAGTCGGACGCCATCACCAACCCCTGGTCGAGGCAGAGTCCAACGCAATAGGTCATTCGGGCATCCCTCGGGTGGATTGAACAACAGGTCTGGAGCGGCGGCACCGGCCGTGTCGACGGAGCCGGACAGCGGGTGATCGGATTCGCAACGGACGAGGTCGACGAAAAGCGTCGAGGCTTGTCCGGATCCCTTCAAGGCTTCCCGCAGCCGCGCCGGTGATTGTCAGGCCGGAGCCCCTCGATAGACAATGTCGACGACATGCAACGCATTTCCGGAGGGCGCCAAGTGGAAGAACGCAACGTCGACGTCGCCATCATCGGGTCCGGCACCGCCGGACTGAGCGCTATGGGGCAGGTCCGCCGAGCCGGCAAGAGCTTCGTCCTGATCAACGGCGGCGAGCCGGGGACAACCTGTGCCCGAGTCGGCTGCATGCCGTCCAAGGCCATGATTCAGATCGCCGAGGATTATCATCGGCGCACGCATCTGGGCAAGTTCGGCATCGACGGTCACGAGGGCATGACCCTGGATATCCCCGAGGCGCTCGAGCATGTCCAGGACCTGCGCGACACCTTCGTGGATCGTGTCCTCGGCAGCAGTACCGACGACATGCCGGCGGATCTCTTTGTTCAGGACTACGCCCGCTTCGTCGAGCCGACCCTGATCGAGGTCGCCGGTCAGCGGATCCGCGCCAAGGCGGTCGTCATCGCGACCGGGTCCCGACCTCTGGTGCCCGAGCCCTGGAAGGCGTTCGGCGACCGCGTCATCACCACCGACGACATCTTCGAGCTCGAGGACCTGCCTGCAGCCATGGCCGTGATCGGGCTCGGGACCATCGGTCTGGAGATCGGCCAGAGCCTGGCCCGGATGGGGGTGAAGATCACCGGGTTCGATGCGGTCGACCACATTGCCGGGGCTCAAGACCCGGAGGTCAACCAGTCCGCCATCGAGCTGCTCGGCAAGGAGTTTCCCATCCATCTGGGCGCCCCCGCCGAGATTGCCGCGGAAGGCGAGCGTTTGCGCGTCACCGCGGGCGATCGGAGCGTTCTGGTCGACAAGGTACTCTGCAGTATCGGGCGCGTACCCAATGTGGAACGCCTTGGGCTCGAAAACCTGGGTGTCCCGCTCGACGCTCGCGGTATCCCGCCCTTCGATCCGAACAGCATGCAGGTCGGCGCCCTGCCGGTCTTCATCGCGGGCGACGTCTCCGGATACCGGCCCATCCTCCACGAGGCCGGCGACGAGGGCAAGATCGCGGGCTACAACGCCGCGCGTATCGACACCGCTGCGCCCGAGCGTTTCCGCCGCAAGGTCCCGCTCTTCATCAACTTCTGCGACCCCAACATCTGCGCCGTCGGGATGCGTTGGAACGCGCTCGACCCTGAGACCACCGCGGTCGGACAGATCAAGCTTGCCCCGGTCGGGCGGGCCCTCATCATGGGCAAGAACAAAGGGGTCATCCGCGTCTACGCGGACAAGGCGACCGGCCGCATTCTGGGCAGCGAGATGATCGGACCTAAAGGCGAGAACCTCGCCCATCTGCTCTGTTGGGCGATCGCGCAGGCTCTGACCGTCGGCGATCTGCTGCGCATGCCCTTCTATCACCCGGTCATCGAAGAGGCCCTACAGGCCGCACTCTACGACCTCTATTCCAAGGTCGATGCCAAGAACGGCGGGGGATTACGGAGCTGGAGCGTCTGGAATCCGAAACAGCACCGCGTACAGCAGCGGCACCACGACCAGGGTGAGTGCAGTCGCGAAGGCGAGCCCGAACATGATGGTCACGGCCATGCTCTTGAAGAAGGGGTCGAGGAGCAACGGCGCCACGCCGAGGATGGTGGTCAAGGCGCCGAGGAAGACCGGCCGGGCACGGCTCACCGCGGCGTCGAGGACGGCGTCCAGGCCGGCCTTGCCGTCGCGCCGCTCGGCGTCCGCCTGGTCGACGAGGACGATCGAGTTCTTCACCAGCATGCCGATCAGGCTGAGGAAGCCCAGGATCGCCATGAACTCGAACGGCACGCGGATGAGCAGCAGACCGATCGTGACCCCGATGATCGCGAGCGGAACCGTCAGCCAGATCACCAACGGCTGGCGGACGGCGTTGAACATCACCACCACCGCGAGCACCATGGCCGCGAAGCCGTAGGGCGCCGAGAGGGCCAACCCCTCGTTCGCCTCCCGCGATGCCTTGTATTCGCCCTCCCACTCCAGCGCGTAGCCGGGCGGCAGGGCGATCGCCTCGACTGCGGGGCGGAGCACCGGCACCTTCTCCCGCCAGTCGTCCTGGATCGCCACGGCGTCCGGGTCGTTCGCCATGACTGCCTTGGCCTGCTCGGCAAGCGCGCGCAGTACCTCCGGGTCGGGACCGCGGAAGGCCGCCTCGATCTTCTTGCCGCCGCCGCGCCCCAGCATGAATTTCCACACCTTGATGGCGGCATCGGGATGGCGTGCCTCGAGCTCCGTCTGCAGCTCGGCGATCAGCGGGGCGATCAGAGCGGCGTCCTCCACGTCGACCAGCAGTTGGCCGTAGGCGCTGTTCGGGTCCTCCGGCACGTAGGTGAGCATGAAACGCAAGCCGCCCTGACCGACGAAGCCGGTGACATGGTTCACCCCGGGTTTCCCGCGGACGTGGGCCTCGACTTCGGCAAGCTCCGCGGCGGTCACCGCGATGTCCGTGCCCTGGGGCAAGTAGAGGTCGACGACGAACTGCGACCGCGCCGACTCGGGCATGAATCCGGGCGGCACGGCGCCGAAACCGAGCACCGCGGCCAGGAGCAGGGCCAGCAGGCCGATGCCGGTGCCGAGACGCCGGCGCAGCAGCACCTGCAACAGGCGGCGGTAGCGCCCGAGAACGGGGCCAGAGCCGGCGCCCGCTCCTTCCATCGGCTTGACCTTGAGGAAGCTCACGCAGAACAGCGGTGTCAGGGTCACCGCGAGCAGCCAGCTCAACAGCATCGAGTAGAGGATCACCCAGAACAGCGACCCGGCGTACTCGCCCATGTCGGTCGGGGAGAGGCCGATAGCGCTGAAGGCGAGGATGCCCACTGCGGTGCCACCGAGCAGGGGCCACTGGGTCGCCTGCACCACCTCGACGGCGGCCCGGGTGCGCTCCTCGCCCTTCTGCAGCCGCACCAGGATCCCGTCGGTGACGACGATGGCGTTGTCCACCAGCATCCCCAGCGCGATGATGAGCGCGCCGAGTGAGATGCGCTGCATGGCGATCCCGTCCAGATGCATCGCGATCAGCGTGCCGGCCACGGTGAGCAGCAGGATGGCGCCGACGATGAGGCCGCTGCGCAGGCCCATGAAGAGCACCAGCACCAGGACCACGATCACCACCGCAGCCACCAGGTTGGCGACGAAGCCGTCCACCGCCGTGCGCACCGCGTCGGACTGGTAGGAGATCACGTTGAGCGCCATGCCCACCGGGCGCTGCGACTCGAGCTCCGCCAGGCGTGCGCGCACCGCGTCGCCCATGGCGACCACGTTGCCGCCGGCGAGATTGGAGACCCCGAGTCCGATGGCGGGCTCCCCGTCGTAGCGCACCAGGGCGCGCGGCGGCTCCAGCACCCCGCGGGTGATGGTCGCGACATCCTTCAAGGAGATGACCCGATCGCCGCCGGACGAGGCGAGGACGATGTTGCCGATCGCCTCGACCGAATCGACCTGCCCCGTCGGGCTGACCGCCACCCGTTGGGGTCCGACCCGCAGATCGCCTGCCGCGGCGAGCAGGTTCCGCTCGCGCAGGACCTGATGGATCTGCTCCAGGGAGACGCCGAGCTGAGCCGCCTTCGCGGCGGCAATCTCGACGAAGATCGCGTCCTGGGGTGCCCCTTGTGTCGCGACCCGGGCCACGCCCGGCACCAGCACCAGCTCGCGCGCCAGGTCCTCGACATAGTCGCGAATCTGCTCCAGGCGGTAGCCGTCGCCGGTGACTGCGAAGAAGAGGGCGTAGACGTCGCCGAAGTCGTCGTTCACCACCGAGGGGCCGGCTCCCGGCGGCAACAGGCGCTGGGCATCCGCGACCTTGCGCCGCAGCTTGTCCCAGACCTGTTCGAGGTCGTCCTTGGTACGGGCGAAGCGCAGGTCGATCTCCACCGAGACCCGCGACTGGCCTAGGGTGGAAACGGACGTGACCTCTTTGACCTCCTGGAGCTGCTGAACCGCGCCTTCGATGGCGTCGGTCACCTCCTCGGCGACCTGGGACGGCAGCGCGCCCGGATAGGGGGTAACGATGACCGCCTGGCGGATGACGAACTCCGGGTCCTCGAAGCGCCCGAGCTGCTGGTAGGCGATGTAGCCGCCGATAAGCAGCACCAGACAAGCCAACCAGGCGATGGTGCGCTTGCGCAAGGTGTAGGCCGCGATATTCATGGCGCTCTCCGGAGCCTACAGCGCGTGGACCGGCATGCCGTCGCGCAGATGGTTGACGCCCGCCGTCACGATCCGCTCGCCGGGCGCAAGCCCGGCGCGCACGACGATGTCCTCACCCTGAATCGCGCCCACCTCGATCGGCCGACGGCTCACCCGCGAGGACTCCGGGTCCACCACCCAGACCGTCGGCGCGCCGTCGGTCCCGGCGACCACCGCACGCAGCGGCACGCGCACGCTGGTCGGCCCCTCGCCGACCGTCGCGTCCGCGGGAAGCACCTCCAGGGACATGCCGGGCAACAGCGGCGTGTCCTCCGAACGCGTGACCCCGAGGACGGCCTCGTAGGTCTGGGTCTGCGGGTCGGCTTCGGTCGAGAAGGACTTGAGCGTGACCGGGAAGCGACGCTCGGGCTGATCGGGGAAACGGGCGAAGCCCGCGAGTCGCTTCGGCTGCCCGCGCACCACCCGCTCCGGGACATGGATGACGATCTCCAGCTCGTCGGTGCTCTGGAGGCTCACGACGGGCTCCTTGGCCTGGACGTTTTGGTAGTTCTCCACCAAGCGGCGGGCGATGGTCCCACCAAAGGGGGCGGTCAGGCGGGTATCGTCGAGATCCTTGCGCGCCGCGGCGAACGCCGAGCGGGAGACCTCCAGCACCGTGCGCTTCTGATCGACCTGGCGCCGGCGACCGAAGCGACCCTGAAGTATCTGGTCGCCATCGGCGCCGCATGCGCCGAGGCGGCGTCCAAGGACTGATCGTCTCCGGACGGGCTTGGCCGCCGGCACATCTCCCGACAACACCCGTCGGTGAGCACCGATTGTGCTCGAGACGCCTCTGCCATCAAGCCAGTACGGGGTTGGGCGGCATCGCTACGGTGCCGAGCCAGCGCAGCCGATCCACACTCAATGGATCGAACGCGGGCGAGCAGGTATCCTCTCCCCGAGTTCGAGTGACCCGGCACCGGCTTGCAGGATGCGCGGAAGATTCGCGGAGTCCGAGCACGGCCGGGCCGGGTCGGCGCGTACCGGCAGGGTTGCACGCCAAAGCACCTGCAAGTCGATGCGCCTAGACACGCAGCCGTGCGCTCGTGCGTGCGCTTCCCCCAACAACCAAGAGGCACGACTATGGAGCTGTTGGACGGCATCATCCGGATTGATTCATTCCTTGCCGTGACGATCGGTATCGTCGTGTTGTTCGTCGGCAAGCTGCTGAACACCAAGGTCGGCTTTCTGCGCGAGTTCAGCATCCCCGAGCCGGTGACCGGCGGACTGCTCTTCTCGGTCCTCTTCGGGCTGCTCTATTTCGCCTCCGGGCACGCGATCGAGTTCGAGCTGCGTGCGCGCGACATCTTGCTGGTCTATTTCTTCACCACCATCGGCATCAATGCGAGCGCGCGTGATCTGTTGGCCGGCGGTCGACCGCTCTTGATCCTGTTGGCCATCACGATCGCCTTCATGCTCGCGCAGAACCTCACCGGGATCGGGGTGGCCTCGCTCTTCGATCTGCCGGCGGCGGTCGGCGTGGTCGGGGGCAGCATGTCCTTGATCGGCGGGCACGGGACGACCATTGCTTGGGCGCCTTCGATCGCCGAGAACTTCGGGATCTCCAACGCCATGGAGATCGGTATCGCCAGCGCGACCTTCGGCCTGATCCTCGCCAGCATCATGGGCGGCCCGATCGCCAAGTTCCTGATCACGCGGCACAAGCTCACGCCCGCGCCCCAGGTGGTCGAAGAGGTGCAGGATGTCGGGCTGACCGAGAATCAGCGCAAGGAAGGCGTCGATCACATGGACTTTCTGGGTGCCGTCCTCGCCATCCACATCTGCATCATCATCGGGTACGCGCTGAATAGGGCGATTGCGGAGGCCGGCCTCATGCTGCCGCTCTTCGTGACCTGCCTCTTCGCGGGCATCCTCATCACCAATCTGGTGCCCAAGAACTTCTCAAAATGGAGCGGGGTGACCTGGCCGACACGCACCCCCGCGGTCGCGCTGATCGCCGACATCTCGCTCGGTGCCTTCCTCGCCATGTCGCTGATGAGCATGCAGCTCTGGACACTCATCGATCTGGCCGGGCCGATCTTCACCATCCTGGCGGCTCAGTTTGTCCTGGCGGTCACGGTCACGATCTTTGTTCTGTTCCCGTTGATGGGTAAGAACTACGACGCGGCGGTCGTCTCGGCCGGATTCGGCGGCGTCACGCTCGGCTCGACCCCCACGGCGATGGCCAACATGGCGGCGGTCACCCAGCGTTTCGGCCCGTCGCACCGGGCCTTCATCATCGTCCCGCTGGTCTCGGCCTTCTTCATCGACCTGACCAACGCGATGGTGATCCCCTTCTTCCTGCGAACCTTTTAGGAAGCAATTCAAAAAAATCCAAAACACGTAGGATGGGTAGAGCGACAGCGAAACCCATCCAGCCCGCGTGGATCAAGGTGTTCACCCAACCGACGGGGGAAGTTGTGCTTTCTATCGTCAGCACAACTGACTACGGGTATCGAAGCTGATCGCTGATAGCCCCCAACCCGTCAGGGCACCGGCCGCGCCATCTGATCCACATCCAGACCCATCTGACCGACCTTTTGATTCAGACCTCTGAATCTGAGCGCCATGTCGGAGACGCTCGTGTTGATGGTCCCGACGCGCCGATCCATCTCGCCCAGGCTCTCGGTCATCGCGCCGACGTCCGCGTTCATGCGCTCGACCTTCACCGCCAATGCCTCCATCTGCTCGCGCAGCACGGGCATGAGACGCACCTCCTGCTCCATGCGGGTCATGTCGTCGCGAATCTCGGACATGCGCCCCGAGACCGTGGCGAAATGGCCGTACATCTCGTTCAGGTTCGAGATGATGGCCCGGATCTCCATCGTCAGTTGATTGACGAAGTAGAGATTGGCGAGGGCCAGGACGCCGATCAGGACGAAGAAGACACGGGGCGCGACCGCCTTGCGACCGGCCTTCTTCTGGTCGCGGATGCGTCGGGTCAGGTCCGCTTCCGTGCCCTTGAGGATCTCGTTGATCCGATCGGTCTGTGCCTTGTCGAGCATATCCGTGATCCGAGCGGGCTCAGCGAAACGGGTTCATCTGGTTGAAGAAGCGCATCGGCTTGGACATGTGATTGACGTCCTGCATCATCCGCATGAGGCTGTCGTCCATGACGGCAAAGGAGAGACTCATGTCGTTCACCTGCAGGGTCATCTGGCCGAGGTTTGTATTCATGGTCGCCACGCGTCCCGTCATGGTCCCGATATTACCGCTCATCTGCCCGACACTGCCGTGGATGTTGTCGACCTGAGCGATGATCCCGGACAGGCCGGCGACATCCTCGGTCATCCGGGCCATGCTGCGGCGAATACTGTACATGTCGTCCGACATGACCCCGAAGTGGATGTTCATGTTTGCCACGGCATTGCGAAGCTCGGGCGCCTGGACCGACAAGATGATGACGAGCAGGGAGATCGTCAGGACGACGGCGAAGAGATCGAACAAGGCCAACCTCGACAGCACCGAGATCCGTCGATCGAGAAACTCTTGTCGCTCGCCGAGCAGGCGGATGACCCGTTGCAGGCGGTCGATCGCCTCGTCGATGCGGTCTTCATCGGCCATGAGGAAGCGCTCCTCGTCAATCTCAAGTCGTGATCGGATCGTTCGGGTCGCGGGCATCGGGCGATGCGCCGCCCGGGTTCCCGGACGGAGCGGCGACGCCTTCGGACCGGAGTCGCTCGCAGTGCGCGATCAAGAGCGCGCAGACCCGATCGTCGGGGGCATAGACCAGCGCCTCGCTGAAGGCCGCAATCGCCTCGTCCCAAGCGCCTGCACGGTACTGTGAAAAACCCTGCTCGCACAAGCGGATGAATTCAGGCTCCTCGGTGGCGAGGGTCCCGGCGGCGAGCGCTCGGACGACCTCCGTCGGCAACCGGCTCTCCACGAGCACCATGGTATCGCGCATGCTGCAGATCGCCTGGTCCATCTCGCGGATCTCGCGAAACGCCGACGTGACGGGGACGACCTCGCCGGGCCGGAAAAGGCGCAGCAGCTGGGTGTTGCGGGTGAGCTGCTCGACGGACTCCGCAAAGGTCGCCGCCATCGGATAGACCACGAAGAGTGCGAGCATGACGATGATCGCCGAGACCACGATGGATTCCTGCAGGGCGCGCTGCGCCTCGCTCAGGAGATCCGCCTCGTCCAGAACGATGACCAGCCGCCACGGCAGGCCGAACTCCTCGCCGAAAGAGATCACGTGCGCGAGATAGGTCCGGCCGTCCGTGACGGAGCGATAGGCCTGGTCGGGTGGGGCCGAGGCGCCGAAGGATCCGATAGAGGTCAGGGCGTTCCTGACCCAGGGCAGCGCAATCTCGCTCGTCGTCGGCAGGTCGTTCGTATCCGTCGGGCCAGCATCCGAGCCGCTGTCCGAGCTCGAGCTCGAGCCCGCGTCCGGGCCGGCTCCGATCCGGAGGTGATGCGGATAAGCGACGAGGCGATCGCGGTCGTCGAGCAGGAAGACCGCGCTGTTGGGTCCGATGTCCTGGCGCGAGAGAAACGCCGAGAGGCTGTCGAGCGTCGCGTCCGCACCCAGCACGCCCAGGATGCGGTCTTCGTCGTCCAAGAGCGGGTAGGTGACCGTGATTCCCAAGCGTCCCGAGCCGCTGAACCGATAGGCGTCGGTCCATTGCAGGCGCCGCTCCGGGCGAGTATTGCTGTACCAGGGTCGCTCGCGCGGGTCGAATGCGGGCTCCCGCTCGAGGTGCGCGAGGGGGCGGTAGTTGCGATCGCGGACGATGATGCGCTCCGTCGGCGGCGTGACCCGGCGATCGATGACCCGGGTCGCGGGCTCGGGCTCCGTCCTGGCCTGCACGAAGTTGCCGGCCTGATCGGCGATATAGATGCCGGTCAGCTCCGGGGTGAAGACCACCTGTTGCCAGAAGAGGTCGGAGAAGAGAACCTGGCCGGGGATGACGCGCGTGCCGGCGGCGACCGCGGCGTTCGACAGGAGATGGGCCTCCGCCGTCCGCACGATCCCGGTCGCGCGCGCGACCACCTTCTCCCCGATCTCCTCGACGATCCGGCTCGACAGCTGATACACCACCGACTCCGCACGCTCCGACATCTTGTAGACGATGGCCATCACCGTGACCATCATCGGGACCAAGAAGAGGAGGAGGATGGCGAACCGGAACGAGGCCAGCCGCCTCGGAACGAGTCGGGCCAAGCGGGTTGGTCGGCGGATCTTCATCGGTTAATAGAGCGGCAGCAGCCAAGGCACCAGGAGCACGCTCATGATCATCACCAACAGTGTCAGGGGCAAGCCGATGCGAATGAAATCCGCAAAGGTGTAGTTGCCCGCGGTCGCGACCAGGGTGTTGATGGGCGAGATCGGGGTCATGAAGGCGCTCGATGCCGCGAGCGCGACGATCATGGCAAAGGGATAGGGCGACGCCCCCAAGGCTTCGGCGACGGCAAGTGCAACCGGGATCATCAGGACCGCATTCGCCGTATTCACGATGAAGAGGCCCAGCAGCACCGTAATCGCGAACAGGACACCGAGCACGACATGGGGACCGGCGCCCCCGATCCAGGCCACCAAGGCGTTCGCCGCGATGTCGACCCCGCCGGTGCGGTCCAAGGCGAGGGCAAAGGGCATCATGCCCACGATCATGACGATGCTCCTCAACTGGATCGAGCGGTACGCCTTGTCCAAATCGATGCAGCGAAACAGCCCCATCATGAGACAGCCGATCAGCGCGGCCTGGACGTTCGGGACAAGGCCGGTCGCCATCAGGGTCACGACGACGACGAGCGTCAGAACCGCGTAAGGCGCGCGCTTGGCCGCCGGAAGATATTCGTCGAACTCCTTGGGCAGATTGAGCACGATCAGATCGCGCGTATCCTCCTGCAGGCGGCGGATCGTCTTCCAGGGCCCGACGAGCAGCAGCGTATCGCCGATCTTGAGGGTCTCCGCGCGCAGGCCGTGGGGTGCGTGCGCCTCCGGGCCGCGCCGCATCCCGACCACGGTCAGCTCGGAGCGGACCATCAGCTCCGCCTCCGCGATGGTCTTGGCGGCAAAGCGCGACTCGTCGGCGATCATGATTTCCACCATGCCGATATCCTGCGACCGATCGACGAAATAGCGTCCGGTCCGAGGCAGAAGCTCGACCCCGTAGCGCTCGCAGAACTCGGTCACATCGATGCGCTTCTCCTCCACATCGACGTCGACCAAGAGGATGTCGTGCGCCTGCAGCAAGGTCTGCGGCGTGCGCGGGAGCAATTGACGCGCACGCCCGAGACCCCGCTCGATCAGGACGATCCGCACACCGATCTTTGCGGGCAGATTCAGCTCGTCCAGCGTCTTGCCGAGCAAGGGCGAGTCGGGGCGCACGCGCACCCGGTACTCGCGATCGGCGAGCCGGTAGCGCTCGACCCACTGCATCAGCTTCGGGCGCATCCGTGCAGTCGGTTCCTCGGGCGTCTTCGGACGCAGCCAACGCTGCGTGATCAGCATGTAGAGGGTCGCCATCAGCAGGATCGGCACCCCGAACGGCGTGAAGGAGAAAAAATTGAACCCCTCCGCACCGGTGCGGACGAGCTCGTAGTTGATGACCAGATTGGGCGAGGTGGCGACCAAGGTCATCATGCCGCTGATGAGTGCCGCATAGGCCATCGGCATCATCAACTGGCTCGCCGGGATGCGGCGCCGGCTCGCAATTCGAAGCACCACCGGGATGAAGATGGCGACGACCCCGGTCGAGCTCATGACCGAGCCGAGAAAGCCCACCGAGAGCATCAGCAGCACCAGAAGTCGCCAGGCACTGTTGCCGCCCCGCTTGGCCAGCCAGTCGCCGATGCCGCGCGCCACCCCGGTGCGGGCCAGCGCCTCGCCGATCACGAACATGGCCGCGATCAGGACGATATTGGGATTACTGAAACCGGCCAGCGCCTCCTGCATCGAGATCACGCCGGTGAAGGGCAAGGCCACCATCATGATGAGGGCCACGGCATCCACCCGCGGCCTGTTGATCGCGAACATCAGGATCGCGGCGCCCAGCATGAGAAGAACAATCAGAAGGTCTTGCGACATGCCGTTTCCTCCGTGGCGCTGCGACCCGTGACCGGCCCGGCGCGGTGGCGCTCGGGTCCGGAGCCCCGCGCTCCGACCCGAAAAGCGTTTATCCTATCGGAAACAGCCACGGATCTCGCCCGCACTGCCGTGCGAGCGTCGATGGCGATGCGCGCGGCCTGAACCGATCGACACCGGAGACCGAAACCCATGTCGCCCATGCAAGCCCGATATCGGCAACCCGACCCCGAACCGTCCCAGGACGGCATCATCCATTTCTCCGGCGTGAGCTGGGATGACTACGAGCGCCTGCTCGTGATGCGCGGCGATCATTCCGCCCCGCGGATCGCCTACCTGGAAGGAGAGGTCGAGGTCATGAGCCCGTCGCAGACCCACGAGAGCATCAAGTCCCTGATCGGCTGCCTGGTCGAGACCTATTGTCTGGAGCGCGACATCGTCTTCTCGACCTACGGCTCCTGGACGCTCAAGGACAAGGCGCGCAACCGCGGTGCCGAGCCGGACGAGTGCTATGTCTTCGGGACCGAAGCGGCGGAGCGTCCGCATCTCGCCATCGAGGTCGTCTGGACCCACGGCCGTATCGACAAGCTCGAGATCTACCGCCAACTCGGTGTCGCCGAGGTCTGGTACTGGCGCCAGGGCCTCATCCAGCCCTATTGTTTGCGCAGCGAGCGTTACGAGCCGGTAAGCGAGAGCCAAATCCTGCCCGGCTTGGATCTGCCGCTCCTGATGCGCTTCATCGACGAGCCGACCACCTCGCAAGCGATTCGGGGCTATCGCGATGCGTTGCGGGGTGATGAAGGGGGCTGATGCCGGGTCCGGGATCAGGACAACAGCGGATCGATCCAATCCCAGCGCTTATTCTTTGGTAGGCGTTCGAAGTGACGGTGGTCGTGGCCGATCGTGTTCGTTCGAGCTTTGCCGCGCGTGCAGTCTGTCATCGCGAGCGGCGTCGTCCAACTCGCTTTCCACCTCGGGCTTCACATGCTCGATGACGCCGTTGCGACTGATCACGATCGTCGTACCTGTTCTCGCCGCAATCTCGCGCGCACGCCGGGCAGCGCGTTGTAAAGCGACCTCGGAGTGACGCAGGTCGGCATCGCGTGCATTTTCGATAGGTTGGTGATTCATTGTTTCTCGCTCCACCCGATCAGCACAGGTCGTGCGCCGGAGTTATCGTATAGCGCCCAAGCGTCGACCTTCCGAGAATACAGGCGCTCGAAGTTCTCACGCCCGAGCGCGAAACGTCTTCGGATCACGGCCTGCGGGACGTCATGACCACCTTGCTTGACGCGCTCCGCCACGCGAGCGATCGCTTCCTCTGGGCTGGCGAGCTGCAGAAAGATGAGCTTGACGCGGTACCCCGCGGCTTGCCATCGATCGATGGCCCTAGAAACGCCCGATCAACGACACCCCCAGCATGACCGCCGGATCCTGATCCTCCTCGTACAGCCGTCGTCCCTTCTCGTCCTCGACCCTTAGGGTGGTCCCGGTCGCTGCACCGGCATAGAGCTTGAAACTTAGGTTCTCGGTCAGGTCGCGCCCGAGCTGGACGAAGACGGGGATGAGCCTGTGCTCGCCGACGCCGTCGGGGAAGGGGCCGTCGGAGTCGAGGCGAAAGCGATAGGAGCGATAGGCTGCGCCAACGCCCGCAGTCCAGCCCGAATCGAGCGCGTAGGACAGCTCCAAACCCGCCGGCCCGGCCGGGCCGGCGGGGAAGGGGTTGGTGAGGCGCAGGCGATCGTTGATCCGCCAGTCGATGATCAGGAAGGGGAAGGCGCTCGTCTTCTCGATCTTCTCGAAGACGCCCACGCCCACCCCGAGGGTGAGATCGGGCCGCACGGCGCGCGATACCGAGGCAGTAGCGCCGTATTCGAGCGTGTCCGAGAAGTTGGCGCCGGATTCGCCCGAGGACTCGATCGTCGGTGTCACACCCAACCGCCAGCCGCCCTCGGTCGTGAACCCGTAGGGTACCGAGACACCGGCGCGGTACAGCCTGTCCCAAGGCTCCGCACCGCCGAATCCGAGTGGTTTGTCGAAGTTCCAGTCCTCGTAGTCGAGACGCAGCCGCACGCCGAGCGACGACTGCCCGTCGAGCGCCCAATTCGTTCCGAGCGACATGAGTACCGCGGCATAGGCGGCGTCGCCGCCGGAGTCCAAATCGCTGTCGATTTGAACGACCGGTGCAACGGAAAAGCTGACACCCGGAGGCGCTTGCGCCACGGAGACCGCGGTAACCCCGGTCGACAGCACGGCGGCACAGGCGACACGGACGAGGCAAGGCGCAGGCATCGGAGATACTCCTTCGGATAATCAGTGGACGGGTGGCGGAAAAGCCGTGACCATAGCATTCCGAGATCGAGCCGGACCAGCATTCGAGTCCGGTTGGGTTCCGGTCTCTTTTCGAAACCGACCTCTGCCGATTCGCGACATGACCACGCGAGCTTCGCGGCGGCGGATCGATCGCTCTCGCCGGCTTTTCGGACTCGCCCCGGATTGCGCGCGCACCCTGATGGAGTGTCCGAGACGTCGACGAACAACGCGGATATCCATGCCGGGATTCCGGATAGGACGCCAACCGGACGATGCCCAAAACAATGTCAGAGGAATACCGAATCATGCTGGTTCAGCAGCTCAAGGGGCTCGGCGCTACGGCGCTGATGGCGGCCACCCTGACCCAGGGCGGTCCGGTCCGCGCCGATCCTCCATCGCCGAGCATCGCCGATTGTGCGGCAATCCAGGCCGATCATGCGCGGCTCGCCTGTTACGACCGGGCCAGCGGGCGTCTTCCCGTCGCCGCGCAGACCTCCGGCGGAACGGTCCCGGAGCGGAGCGCCATGTCGGCACCTGCGGCACCCCTGTCGGTCGGCGAAACGCCGAGCACGACCGAGAGCCGAACCACCGCCGAGACCTCGCTGATCGACAAGGCATGGGCCTTCGATCCGGGGTCGAGCGCTTACGACATCAGCTTCTATAACCCCAACTACCTGCTGATCGGCAATTACACCAACCGGATCAACAACCGGCCATTCTCGCCGCTCTTCGATGCCCTCGAAGCCGACGAGCAGGACCTGGACAACACCGAGGCGCGTTTTCAGCTCAGCTTCAAGTTCCGGGTGTGGTCGACGGATAATCGACGCTTCGGGGTGTGGGCCGCCTACTCGCAGATGAGTCAATGGCAGGTCTACAACGAGAAGATCTCGCGCCCCTTTCGCGAGACCAACTATATGCCCGAGCTGATGGTCAGCTTCCGGCCGGATATCAGCTTCGGCGGGTTTGATTGGCGCCTGCTCAACGTCGGTTACAACCACCAATCCAACGGCCGATCCGACCCCATCTCACGCAGTTGGGACCGCATCATCGCCTCGATCGGTATCGAAAGGGGCAATTTCGCCCTGGTCTTGCGGCCGTGGGTGCGCATCGACGAAGGTGACTCGGACGACGACAATCCCGATATCACGGACTACTACGGCTACGGCGACATCACGGCCTTCTACACGTGGCGCGATCATAGCTTCACCCTCATGGGTCGCGGCAATCCGAGCACCGACAAGGGCGCCGCGCAGTTGACCTGGATGTCGCCGCAGGTGCTCGGACCCTTGCGTGTCTACGTCCGCGCCTTCACCGGCTACGGCGACAGCCTGATCGACTACAACTGGAAGCAGAATACGATCGGAATCGGTATGGCGTTGAACGACATCCTCTAAGGCGTGGGATCGGGCGGAGCGGTCGCGGCATCGGCGGCGTCCCGCATGATGCTGTCCAGGCCCCAGAGCACATGCTCCAGCGGATAGGTCGAGCGCACACCCAGGTCGTCCCAGTGGTCGGTGATCCAGGCGTCGGCGGTGCGCCAGCCAATGTCGTGCAGGTATTGGAGAAACGCCCATTCGGCGTTCATCTTCGAGGACACGCCCAGATCGACGAGCTCCTGCTCGGCGTGGATGCGATGAATGGCCAGATCGCGCAGGCGCTCGTCCTGGTGCTCCGGGGCGCTGCCCAGCAGCTTGAGCATGAGGATCGCACGCAGATCCTTCACCAGGCTTGAGTTGAAGTCGATTTCGTTGATGCGATTGAGGATGTCGCGCGCGGTGCGGGGCAGGCTCTCGCGCACCAGCGGGTTGATCTGCACGATGACGAGATCACGCGCGGCGGTCTCCTCGATCAGCGGGTAGAGGACCGGGTTGCCCATGAAGCCGCCATCCCAGTAGGCTTCGCCGTCGATCTCCACCGCCTGGAACATCAGCGGCAGGCAGGCCGAGGCCATGACCGAATCGACCGTGATGTTCGGCTTTTTGAAGACGTGCGGCTGACCGGTGCGGACATTGGTGGCGCTGATGAAGAGCTTCAGCGGATCGCAGCGGTTGACGCGATCAAAGTCGACATTGGCCGCCAGCAGATCACGCAAGGGGTTGATGTTGAGCGGGTTCATCTCGTAGGGCGAGACCAGCCGGCTCAACAGGTCCATGGTCAGAAAGCCGGGCGAGAAGTCGAGCGTCCAGCGGCCGAGCATCTGGTCGAGCCAGGTGCGCTGAATCGGGCTGTTCCGTCCGGCGTCGCTCACCGCGCGCCAAAAACGCGAGAGTGCCTCGCGCGCCGACTCGCGTCCGCCGGCAGCCAGGCCATCGGCCACAACCACGGCGTTCATCGCTCCGGCCGAGGTGCCGCTGATGCCTTCGATCTCGATGCGCTCCTCGGCAAGCAAGCGGTCGAGCACGCCCCAGGTGAAGGCGCCATGTGCGCCGCCGCCCTGGAGACCGAGGTCGATTTTTTTCGCTGGGGATGGTGTCACGGTGAGAGTCTGGAATCGATTGACTATGAAATGATGATACATAGACTCGCGACAAACATCCGATCAGCTTTTCGAGGGCGCTCTCGCCATGGGTCTCATTGGTATTCTGTTGGGGCTCGCGCTCCTCATTGGCTTTGCTTACCGCGGATGGAGCGTCCTGCTGTTGGCCCCGGCCGCCGCCCTGGTTGCCGCCCTGTTCGCGGGCGAGCCGCTGCTGGCGCACTGGACGCAGACCTTCATGACGGGCACGGTCGGATTCGTTGCCCAATTCTTTCCGATCTTCCTGCTCGGCGCGCTGTTCGGCAAGCTGATGGAGGACAGCGGCTCGGTCCAGTCCGTCGCGCGGTTCATGGGTGAGCGTCTCGGCGCACGTCGGGCCATCCTGGCGGTGGTGCTCGCGGGCGCGATGGTGACCTATGGCGGTGTGAGCCTGTTCGTTGCCTTTTTCGTGCTGGTGCCCATGGCCCAGACGCTGTTCCGGGATGCGAATATCCCGCGCCGCCTGATCCCCGCGGCCATTGCACTCGGGACCTCGACCTTCACCATGACTGCGCTTCCCGGTACGCCCGCGGTCCAGAACGCCATCCCCATGCCCTTCTTCGGCACCACACCCTTCGCGGCGCCCGGTCTCGGCCTGATCGCCGCGGCGATCATGCTGCTGTTCGGGCTTTGGTGGCTGGGGC
This sequence comes from Thiocapsa sp., assembly GCF_018399035.1. GTDB lineage: Bacteria > Pseudomonadota > Gammaproteobacteria > Chromatiales > Chromatiaceae > Thiocapsa. The sequence goes on along the minus strand of NZ_CP073760.1, from coordinate 3,515,761 downwards.
GGGGCGAGGCATCGGCGCGCCGCAGGGGCATCGGATACGAGGGGGCAGCGGTCGCGATCCCGGATCAGCCCGTGACCGTCGCGGCCGGGGATCCGCTGGTGCGTGAGCGCGCCACCGTCGCCGGTACCTTCGACCCGCCCGAGGTTCAGCAGGGCCAGGTCAGCCCGGATCTGCCCCCGGCCTTCGTCGCCTTTCTGCCTTTGCTGGTGGTCGTCATGGTCAATCTGGCGATGAGCTTCCTGGTCCTGCCCAATCTGGATCTGAGCTATCTCGCCGAAGACCGTTGGGGTCCCACCTCGCCGTCAGCCGTCGGCGGGATCTGGTCGGTGATTGTCGCCCTGTTGGCCGCGATCCTCGCACTGCTGGCGCTGAACCGGCGCCGGCTGCCGCGCCTGCGCGACACCGTGGATGCCGGTCTCAACGCCTCGGTCCTGCCGGTGATCAGCGTCGCCTGTCTGGTCGGATTCGGCACCGTGGTTGCCGCCATGCCGGCCTTCGAGCTGGTGCGCGACTGGGTGCTCGGGATCGAGGGCGGTCCGCTGGTCTCGCTCGCGGTCTCCACGAATGTGCTGGCCGCGCTCACCGGCTCGGCGTCCGGCGGACTGACCATTGCACTGGAGGCACTGGGGCCGACCTACGTACAGCTCGCCGCCGAGCTTGGGATCGACCCGGCGCTGATGCATCGGGTTGCGGTGATCGGTGCCGGCACCCTGGACAGTCTGCCGCACAACGGCGCCGTGGTAACCTTGCTTGCCGTCTGCGGCGCGACCCACAAGGAGAGCTATCTCGACATCGTCATGGTGGCCATCGTCGGCGCCTTACTTGCACTGGCGGCGGTGATCCTGCTCGGGACCCTGTTCGGATCCTTTTGACGATCGATAGGAGAACGACATGACATTGCTTCCCTTCACCATCACCGAGCGCTGCATCCCGGCCCTCGCCCGTTGCGGCACGACCACGACGTCAGAGCCACGCTCGCGGATCGCGTCGGTGCCGCGGATGGCCACCCGTCCGGACGCGGTGGCCGTGTATTCCCGCACCACCTCGCCGAAGGCGTTGCCCTGAACCGCAAGCGGTTGCCCCCCGTGTGCAGACCGCGCCGAGAACGAGAACGAGAACGAGCACGAGCACGAGCAGTGAGCTTACAATGCGCATGGCTCCTCCTTTAAGCGAGGATAGCCGCGAGCGCGAGCGCCCCGGCCGCGACGACGAAGAGCGCAACCAGCAGGGGCCACATGAACCTCAGGTATGTGTCATAGCCGACTCCGGCGATGGCCAGCCCGCCCATGACCACGACATTGGTCGGCGAGACCAGCATCGTCAGCCCGTGGCCGAGGATCCACGCGGTGATGGTGAGCGGGCGTCCCACCCCGGCGAAGTCCGCCAGCGGACTCAAGAGCGGCATCACCAGTGCCGCGTGACCGGAGCTCGACGGGATCAGGAACGCCAGCGGGATGTTCACCAGCATCGCGGCGACGGCGAAGGCCGCCGCCGAGGCCCCCGTGATCAACTGCTCCATCGCATTCAAGATGGTGCCGAGGGTCTGGGTGTTGGTCATGATCACCGAGATGCCGCCCGCCAGCAGGATGACCATGGCGGGCCCCATCATGTCCGCGGCGCCGGCGGCGATGAGTCGCACGATCTCGCGCTCGTCCATTCGCGCCACCATGCCCACGACCACCGAGGCGATCAGGAACAGCATCGCCAGTTGCGGGAACCACCAGTCCAGCTCGAACCAGAAGGGCTCGACCCCGGCGACCTCATGGGTGACATAGTAATCCGCCGGTCCGGTCGTGCCGCCGAGGAGGCTGGCCCAGGGAATGACCGAGAAGATCATGAGTCCGAAGGCGAAGGCGGTGATCGCGAGCACCCATTTCTGCGTGCCGGTGAGGGTCCGATCGGCCGCGTTCGCGTTCGCGGTGCCCCCGCCCTTGCCCGCCGCGCCACCCGCGGCCTGCTCGGCGGCCGCGACGTCGGACGTCGCCCCCACGGCGGTTTCGTCGAATCCGACCATGGAGAGGCTCGGGTCCGCTCGCACGCGCGCCGCGTAGCGCAGCACCCAGCCTACGGCGATCGCGGTCAGGATCACCCATAGGATCGACCGTAGGACGATGCCGTCTCCGATACCGACCCCGGCCTCCCCGGCGGCGACCCCGATGGAGAAAGGATTGACCGTCGCCGCCATGACCCCGACCATCGAGCCGACGATGATCATTGCGGCGGTGACCAGGCGGTCGTAGCCGAGCGCGGCCATGAGCGGGATGAAAAGGGCATAGAAGCCGAGGGTCTCCACCGAAAAGCCCATGGTGGTCCCGAGCAGGGAGAACAGCACCATGACCGCGGCAATCAGCAGCCATCCCTTGGAGCGCAGGCGGTTGGCGAGGGCTGCCACCGCCACCTCCAGGCTGTGGGTGGCGAAACTGATGGAGATGAAGGCGCCGATCGACATGATGAAGACGATCACGCCGATCTGGCCGAATAGACGCCCGATGGTCTGGGTGTCGACGAACCCCGCGACCGGACTCAGCAGCCCATAGATGCCGTTGACCGGCGCAAGCACCAACTGCTCGACCCGCTCGCCGAGGGTGAGGGGGAGTCGATCCGCTCGTAGGTGCCCGGAATCGGGGACCCGTCCGCATCGGTGGCGTATTGCCCTGGCGGGATGAAGAGTGCTGCCACCCAGACCAGCACGGTGACGATCACCAGCGTCGTCACCGCGCTCGGGAACCGGAAGCCCCCCCGGCGGGCTTGGGGCACGGACAGCTCGCTCAAGCTTTCGTCGGACATGACTGCTCCCGGGGGGTCAGAAGGATCTGCGGACCATCATCCAGATCTCGGTTGCGCTGTAGTCGCTGAACTGGGTATTGCCCTCGTCGCGGATGTACAGCACCTCGGGCCGCAGCGACCAGCCGGGGGCGAACGCATAGGTCAGCCCGCCGCCGAGCTCGTAGATGTCAAGCTCGGGCGTGAGCGTACGATCCAGCGCGTCACCGTCTGCAACGTCGTCGTGGTAGCCGTTGTGCTCCCATAAACCGAACAGGAAGGCGCCGACGCGCTCATTGAAGTCCATGCTCCAGTCGATTTGGGCGCCGTAGATGGTTTGGTCCCCGCCCTCGCGATCATGGGTCGCCCACTCGCGCCCGCCGTTGATGCTGAAGGTCACGGCAGCCTTTCCGTCCATCAGATTGCGCGTCCATCCCAGCCAGACCTGGGCGATATCGCGGCTGCGATCGCGTTCGCGGCCCGAGGGGTATTCACGGGAGCGGAGCTCCCCCTCGAGCGTGATCCGGTTATCCGAGTCGAGGACGAATGCGCGATTAAGGAACAGGCCGTAGTCCTGGCGATAGCCGTCACCACCGCGATAGCTCGCCCGGCCGCGGACGCCGATCGACTGGCTGCCGTTGGCGAGCGACTGGACCACCGCGGCGTTCCAGCGCAGATCCTCGTCGTCGCGCCGATCGGTGTCGTCGTAGTAGCGGAACTGATAGTCAAGGTTGCCGTCGATCGTGATGGCGTCGGTGACGATATAGCCTAATCCGCCACCGACACGGGCCTCCCAGAACCAATCGCGGACGGGGTCGCCGCCCAGTGCATTGGTGGTGCGGGTGACGTTCTCTCGGTAGAAGCCGCCGCCGGTCTCCGCAAAGCCGAAGGCGCTCAGCCGCTCGCCCTCCCGATAGCCCTTCGCCGCCTTGGCATAGATCTCGGCCTGCTGACGCAGGTCCGGTGGCAGGTTGTCGAAGCGCAGGACCTGCTCAAACTCCTGCACGGCGCGGGCGTATTCGCCGCGATCCAGGTAGACCTGACCCCGGGTCAGGTGGTCGACGACCGGGTCCTTCCCGGTTGGGGCCTCGACCGCAGTCGGCTCGGCGCCGAAGGCCCCACCTCCCAACACCAGCGCGGCGCCTAGGAGCAAGCGGGGAAAGTGGCTCCGGATCGGAGCGTTTGGAATCGGGCTCACTTGGACTCTCCGGGGCGTCTCGGGGCTCAACAGTCGACGGCAGGCCGTGCTTCGGAGGTCGCACCGGCGCAGCTCTGCCTGCCAGCGATCAGAAGTCCACCGGATCCCGGATCAGCGGACAGGTCATGCAATGACCGCCCCCGCGGCCGCGGCCCAGCTCCGCCCCAACGATGGTGATGACCTCCACCCCCGCCTTGCGCAGCTCGGTGTTGGTCCAGGTATTGCGGTCGTAGGCGACGACGACGCCGGGCGAGAGCGCGACCAGGTTGTTGCCGCTGTCCCATTGTGCCCGCTCGGCGGCGTAGTGGTCGCCGCCGGTCTCGATGACCCTGAGCTCCTTGACGTTCAGGGCCTCGGCGACGACCTCTGCGAAGGGTTTCTTCTCCAGAGTCGTGTCGATCCCATTGGGCTTGTCGCTGGGCCGCAGCGAGACGGCGTGTACCTGATCCATGATCGGCCGGTACAGAGTCACCAGGTCCCGGTCGGCGAAGGTGAACACGGTGTCCAGATGCATCGCCGAGCGCAGCTTGGGCATGGCGGCGACGATGACCCGCTCGGCGGCGCCCTTCGCAAACAGCGCCTGGGCCACCTGCGAGATCGCATGGCGCGACGTCCGCTCGCTCATCCCGATCAGCACAACACCGTTGCCGATGGGCATGACGTCGCCGCCCTCCAGCGTCGCCCGGCCGAAGTTCTGGTCCGGGTCGCCCCACCAGACCTGGATATTGGCGTCCGCGAAGCTCGGGTGGAACTTGTAGATGGCGGTGGTCAGCACCGTCTCCTCACGACGCACCGGCCAGAACATCGGGTTGAGCGTGACGCCGCCGTAGATCCAGCAGGTGGTGTCACGGGTGTAGAGGGTGTTCGGCAGCGGCGGCAGCAGATACTCGGTGATGCCGTGGGCCTCGCGCAGCAGCTCGAAGTAGTCCGCGGTTGCGAACCGTTCCGGCACGTCCCGCACGGAAACCCCGCCGATCAGGAACTCGGCCAGGACCCTCGGCTCCAGGCTCTCGAGGAAGGACCGGGTGTCCTCGATCAGCCCCAAGCCGACGCTGTTCGCGGTGATCTTGCGGTCGAGGATCCACGCTTTGGCCTCGGGGATCGCCACCGTCTCGGCGAGCAGCTCATGCATCTCGACCACCTCGACCCCGCGCTCGCGCATCTTGAGCATGAAGTCGTAATGATCGCGCTTGGCGTTCGTCACCCACAGCAGGTCATCGAACAGCAGATCGTCGTTATTGGTCGGGGTCAGGCGGGTATGCGCCAGACCGGGTGCGCAGACCATGACCTTGCGCAGGGTGCCGACCTCGGAGTGGACGCCGTAGACAGGCGCGGCAGGGGTTTGGTTACTCATGTCGAAACCTCTAGCGTTATCAGATGGTGATCATGCCGGTAGCGAGGCCATAGATGCCGGCCGCGGCGCCGACCACGAAAACTCCGAGCAACCCCAGCTCGCGGGGGCGAAAGACCGTCTGGCCCTGCTCCCGCCGCGCCAGGATGAACATCAGGGTGCCAGGGGCCAGGAGGATGCAGGCGAGCACCAGATGCTTGAGCCCTCCGGACAGGAGCATGAAGACGGTATAGACGACCGCGATGGCCGCCCAGGTCATGTCGCGTCCCCAGTCCTTGGAGCCCGGTGCATAGGTCTCGCGGGTCAGCACCAGCTTCAACGCGTACCCCGCCACCAGCAGGTAGGGGATCAACGTCAGGGCGCTGGTCATCTCCAGGGAGAGGTCGAAGGCATACTGGGAGAAGATGGTCACGATCAGGAAGCACTGCACCACGATGTTCGTGATCCACAGCGCCGTGGACGGGACCTGATGCTTGTTCTCGTGTGCGAAGGTCTTGGGCACCAGCCCGTACTTGGCCGCCGAGTACAACACCTCGGCGGCTAGCAGTGACCAGGCCAGGTAGGCACCCAGCACCGACACGATGAGCCCGGCGCTCACGAACTTGAGCCCCCAGGACCCGACCACGGCCTCGAGGGCGCCCGCCATGGAAGGCTGGCGCAGCTCGGCAAGCTCGGGGCGCAGGAGCACGCCATAGGGGAGCAGGGTGACCAGCACCAGCAGGCAGAGCACCCCGATGAACCCCATCACCGTCGCCCAGCCGACGTCCTCGCGGCGCTTGGCGTAGCGCGAATAGACGCTCGCACCCTCGATGCCGATGAAGACGAACACGGTCACCAGCATGGTGCTGCGCACCTGGTCGAAGACCTCGGACCCGCTGTAGTTGCCGCCGCCCCAGAAGCTGGCGGCAAACAGCTCGTAGTCGAAGGCGAAGGCCATGAAGGCGATGAAGACAAAGATCGGAAGGATCTTGGCGATTGTCACCACCGTATTGATGAAGGCGGCCTCTTTGATGCCGCGAAGGATCATGAAATGGAAGGACCACAGGATGATGGAGGAGACGATGATCGCCTGAGGTGTATTGCCGTCGCCAAAGACCGGGAAGAAGGCCCCGAGCGTCGACTTGATCAGGACGAAATAGGTGACGTTCCCTAGGCAGGTACCGATCCAGAACCCGAAGGCCGCCGCGAAGCCCAGATAATTGCCGAACCCCTCCTTGGCATAGGCGAAGATACCGGCGTTGATCTCCGGTTTGCGCACGGCGAGGGATTGAAACACAAAGGCCAGCATCAGCATGCCGCCCCCGGCGATGATCCAGGCGACGATGGCGCCGAATGGGCCGGTTGCGGCGCCGAAGCGGGCCGGAAGTGAGAAAATGCCGGCCCCAACCATGGAACCGACCACCATGGCGGTCAACGTCAAGCGCGAGAATGTTTGTCGTTCTGCCATCGCGATACTCCTAGTCTTCGAATGGAGCCATCCTGCCTGTGCACAAGTGGACAAGAAGTCCCCTCATGGGCAGCATTGAATGAGCCGCCGCCCTCACCAATGGCCGCGCATGCCCGGATTGCATGGCGGGCACTCGGGACTGGGTTCACTGACGCGACGATCGCAACAGCCCAGCGTGTCCCCGACGGCTACCTCACCGGACTGGGGGTGACACTGATGGCCAGGCCTCGTACGAACGTGGTTCTAACCGTGTCTCCGACATTGAGCCTATACCTCATATAGGCACAAGCTCACATTTTTTGAATGCCTGGAATTTCAGCGTGAGTAAAGAGTCCAGCTCCTTCTTGTGCGTGGTGTGCGTTTGTTTTAGGCAGTCGGTGATTGCAGTTCGGAACTCGGCGAAATTAGGATAGTATTTCGAGTAGAGCACTTCTTTCTTGACGAACTTCCACAACCTTTCGATCAGGTTCAAATTCGGTGAATAGGTGGGAAGATAAAGCAGTTCGATATTCAGCTGCAAAGCCAGCGCTGTGACGATATTGCACTTCTGGTAGCGCGCATTGTCCATCACCAGCGTGATTGGCACGTCGAGATTCAGCATGGCAATGCGTCGCAACAGGTCGCAGACGCTTACCGCAGTGATATAGGTATCGTTCGTCACCATCACCAGTTCATGCGTGATCGCGTTCAGCGCACCGAGCACGTTGAAACGTTTTCTCCCGGCGGAAGTCTTTAAAAAAAGGCGGGAGAATGACCACAGAATGCCGAGAAAGGCACCCATTACAAAGTGAGCAGCATCGACAAAAAATAGCGCGTTTACCCTGTCTGGCTTCTTCGATGCGCGGCTCTAACTTATTGATAATAAACTGTTCTTGCTCCTCCGGATCGGCTTTCGAGGGGATGATTCCGACTCGTCTCGGAGCCATGCCGAGCGAATTGAGAAACCGCCCCACGGCGCTCGGACTGCGCTTGATTCCCGTCAGCTCCTCGATCATGGCCGCCGCCTCGTTGATGGTCGCAGGCGGATGCGCGCGGAAATGGGCTTCGAGTCGATAGCGATGCTGCTCCAACTCGCTTATCGGGGCGTAGAAGTTGAGCTCCGTCAGCTTTTTGATACCACCGGACTGAAACATCCCTAGGTACTGCCGTAAGGTGTTGCTGGAAATTCCCGCGAGCCGACAAATCTCCCGGTGCGCAAGGCCTTGGCTCTTCAGCCACAGCACCTCCATTCGCCTGCGCACCCTTGGGTGTGGATGCTCGTAACGCAACTTCTGTATTGTCTTCAAATCCTGCTCGGAGAACTCGATTCTGATCATCGTCTAAAAAACACTACAAGGCGGCCCGTCGGTAGCGATAAGTCTAACTCGAAGTTAAAATGTTATCGAGCATTGCTGAGAGTCGACATAAGGAAAGTTGCGTTTATGCCTATAAAAGGTATATCGAGAATTGCCGTGTTGTTCACCATGACCGTCTTGACGATCCCGTCCGGCCCTCTTAGGGTCACGAGCTGCCTTTGCGTATCGATCACCTCGATCACGGCGGTGACAGATACCTTCTTGGCCGCAACCCCTCCAGGCCGTTGGCCCGGCTCAGCGGTTCCTGTGACCGTGGCGACGCCAATGCCTGGATCCACCTCCCCCGGTTGGAAGAGATCGACGACGACAGCCTCGATGTATTTAACCGTGACGTGGTCACCGAAGCGTATCTGCGACAGATTTTTGACGTCGTCACTGACGACCACATCCACAAAGTTGTCGCCTGGTTTGTTTGGGATCTCCAGCGTCACCACGCGGGTTTCATAATTGATCCCGACGACGCCAGCCCGGGTCGAAATAACGGTGGCCTCAGCCTAGGATGTTCAATCCCCCGGTCTTTCCCATCAAAACCTTCATGCCGTTTTCATGTCGAGCTTCGGCGCCTTGAACGCCTGTCGTCGCCGGGCCAGCATGGAGTCGCCGAGATGCGCTTTGACCCAGTGCTCGACATCCAGGGTACGCACCGAGGTCATCGCCTCGTGAATGAGCGGGCCCGTCAGATCGGTGAGGAAGGCGGGAATCGCCAACACCAGCCGGCCGATCTCCTTGAGGGGGCCGCGTGCGGTGAAGGTTTTGTATTTCCCGAACACCGATTCGATGATGTCGGAGGACGCCAGCCAGGTTGCGCCGGGCGGGATCTTGGCGGCTTGTACCTCGACCTGTTCCAAGACCCGGTCGGTAAAGCGGGCGGCTCGCGGAGCGAGCGCGGTGCGCGGAGCGAGTGTGGATTGAAGCGATGCGCAGACGCCGGCGTGCAGTCCCTCGGACTTGAGAACGCTCTGGATGGCCTTGGACTGTTCCATCATCTGCGCATAGATCGCCAGATCTTCGCGATAGGCACTCGCCCAAGCGAAGCCCTCCAGGAAGCGGGCGCGGCCGGTGTCGGCGAGATCCCAAAAGGCGTCGTCCAGATCCGTGAGCTGCAGGTCGGACGCCGCCTGAATGGCCTCGCAGAAGGCTGCCTTGTCGGGATGCCGATGGCCCAGCAGCACGTGCAGGGGACGCACGCGGGCGACGCCCAAACGGTCGCGCAGGTGGTCCCGGCGGCGACCGTCAGAACGCAGGTGGGCCGAACGGCACTGAAATCTCCCCGCTCCTGGTAGGCGAGCAGGTTTTGCGCCCACTCGACATGGGTGTCGACGTGCATGAAGCGCGCCTTGGTGCGCTGACGCGGCGGCAACAGAAAGGCCAGGTCGGTTTGCTGAAAGGACGCCAGGGTCCGCTTGCAGTGCGCCAGAAAGGTCTGCCAGCGCGCGTCGGGCTGCAATTCGGCCTTGAGCAGGGTGGCGATGCGGTGCGAAATATCATAGGTTTCCACACAGTCTGTCGTCTGTTCCCGGCGAAACAGCGTGATCCCCTTGTGCAGGTCGCTGCCGTGATCGGCGACGATCTGCACCGGCACACCGGTGCGCTCGGCGACCTCGCGCAGCACCGTGGCGACCCACTCCCCGGTGCTGTGCGTCGTCACCTTCACGGCGAGCACCTGCATGGCCCGGTGCGACGGGCTGTAGCCGGTCTCGAGCAGCCGGGCGGCGGGGATGCCCAGAATCACGAGACACTTCGATGTGCCCAGTTCAAGCGTATGATCGGCGATGTAAATCCAGTCCTCGCGCCGCTGCGGAGGCTGCAGGAGGATCGCCAATCCGCAGCGATAAACCCAGTTGAGGACCGTCGTATGCGCCGGCAGGCTCACCGGCATCCAGGGCGCGAGCAGACTCAGTACGCGGGGCACCCCGCGGCTGCCGAGTCCGGCACCCAGAAACATCTGCAGCGTCAGTTGAATGACCAGGAGCGAATGCCGGTGACCGGGCGGGGGCAAGCGCAGCTGCTGCCGAGCCGCAGCGTCAGGCTCCTGCGCCGCGCCGACCGGTGTCGCCTCCGACGCCGCAGGCGGGCCACCGCCTTGCGCCGCCAGCGCCCGGTTTTTCCAATAGGCACGGCTCGCTTCCAGATCCCGGATCTTGACCCGAGCCGCGCGCAGGCGCTGTTGCTTGTCCAGGGCTTTGGCCCGCCACGCATCGCGCGATGCCCGGAACAGTCGGGCCAATCGGGCCACGGGGGTTTTGAAGGTGTCCATCGGTCGGCGTCGGCTCGGATTCGGCTGGGGGATCCCGGTGCCGCGAAGTGTGCCTGGAGGCGACAGGGCTGTCGATGGCGGCCGGCGGCAGGACAGCCGGCGCATCACCGCCCGCACCCCGCGACACGAGACCGGCATGAGCTATTTCGTGCCTTATCGGGTCAGATTGAACTCCCTAGCCTCAGCCACCAATGGTTGTCCCTGCCGAGTCTGGCTATCGGTGCTGCATCCCGCAATTCCGCTGGCTACCGCCAGAATCAATGCGATCAGAAGGTTCATGTTCACCTGCTTTTCCTCGCTATTAATGTGGTTTGCTCGAATGCGTTCGAAGCGACCCAATACAGGAAACCGGGAAGCCACGCCCGAGCCAGCCACATGAGCCATAGCGCCAATCGCGTCCATTCAAGTGCGCATTACACGGCGCGATCATAGGTACGTTTTCAGCATGTAGATCCATACCGCAATCAGCAGGAGCGAGACGACAAGCTGCGGCCACATCACCCGCAGGAATCCCTTTTCCTTGATTCGACGTTGCCGCTCCACATAGGCATCCCTTTGGGCTTCTTGCAGCTTGATCAGCCACTCGTCCCCGGCGAGCACGACCTCGTCGCCTTCCACGTGTAAGAACACCGTTGCCTTCGAGGTGGCGAGCCAAAAGACGAGATACAATAGACCGCCGAACAATGGGAACAGGAAGATCACGATCAGGAACAGCCACCAGGCAAAAGGCCGGCGTCCCACTAGCGACGCTGTGGTCTCCGTTGTTGTCATCGGCTCCCAACCGTTTTCCACGAGCTCGCCAACGCGCTGACTCAGTTTTGCGTCCATCGAATCTCTCCCAAGCAGGATTTAGAGTAACGATTTCAAAGGTCTTCGCAATTCGGCGGCCGTGGCATTTGCGTAGGCGTCCGAGCCAAATCGATCCTCGGCCTTCTTTATCGCTTCTCGGCAATAACGCTTGGCATGGACTGACAAAGGTGGTTGAGCGCGCAGGATTTCATCGCGCTTGGCGGCTTGCTGTTGATATGAGCGCACCCTCAGCCGAAAAGGCACCTTGCCAGGATGGCGGCGAGACGGGTTTGGGTGGTCGAGCCGACGGCGCTCACCGACCTGCCTCTCGCCAGCACGGCAACCGAATGTGGACTATAAGAAACTGGCTGGCCGGCGGCTATTGAACCTTGGTTAAACGAGTAGCAGGCAGGGGCGGGAGCAGCGTCTCACCTTGCGAGTGGCACGCCCAACCGCTCGGCCACCCGAACCAGCTCGGCCACCGACCTCACGCCCAGTTTGCGCATCAGGCGCCCGCGGTGGATCTTGATGTTCTGCTGGCCGGTGCCGAGATCCGCGGCGATCTGCTTGTTCAGCTTCCCGGCGATGACGTGGCCGAGCACCTCGCGCTCACGCGGCGTCAGCTGCGCGAACCGATCTTGCAGGGCCACTCGCTCCTCGCGCTCGACCTGCCGATCCGATGTCTGTTGCAGTGCGGCGCGCACCGCCTGAAGCAGATCCGCCGCGTTTACCGGCTTGGTCAAGAAGTTCTCGGCACCCGCCTTCACCGCACGCACGCTCATGGGAATGTCGCCATGGCCGGTGAGGAAGACGATGGGCAGCTCGGCTTTGCTTTGGCGCAGCCGCTCCTGGACCCGCAGGCCATCGACGTCGGGCATCGCCACGTCCAGTACGAGACAGGCGGGCCCCCGGCAACGCGTGTGGACGAGAAACTCCCGCGCGCTGATGAAGCCCCGAACCTGGAACCCCTCTGCGTGGAGCAGTCGCGTCAATGCCTTCAGCATCTCGGGCTCGTCGTCGAGCAGATAGACCATCGGTTCATCCGTCATGATGCCAACCCGTCCCTCGGCAAATAGAAGCGTACCGAGGCCCCGCCGAGCGGCGTCGACTCCGCCCAGACATGCCCGCCATGACTATTCACGATGGAGCGCACAATCGCCAGACCCATGCCGAGTCCCCCGTGCGTGGTGGAGTAGAAGGCCTCGAAGATGCGTTTCGGTTCGGACAATCCGCATCCGTTGTCGATAACCTCGACCAAGACCCCATCCTCATGCACACGCGTAACGATCGAGACCTGGCGCTCACCCGGGGGGTTGTCGGCCACCGCCGCGCAGGCGTTGTTGAGGAGATTGAGCAGAACCTGCTCGATCAGGATGCGATCCGCCCGCACCGCGGGCAGTTCCGCGGTCAAGCTCAGATCCACGTCCACGCCCTGGTCGTCGATTTCGTTGCCGAACAACTCAAGCACCCGGTGAATGGCATCATGCAGCAAGAGGTCGTCGCGGTGAGTCTCACCGCGCTCGAGAAGCGAACGAAGGTGCCGAATCACGTCGGCCGCACGCCGGTCGGCGCTGATGATATCGGCCAGGATGTCGCTTAACTCGCTCAGGTTCGGCGGGTTCTGGGCCAGCAAGGCCAGGGCCGCCTCGGCATTCGTGAGGATCATGGCCAGCGGCTGGTTCAACTCGTGGGCCAGCGAGGCCGAAAGCTCGCTCAGGGTCTCCATCTTGGAAAGACGTTCGAGCTCTGCGCGTTGCCGGCGGTCCTGGTCCGCGATGGCCTTACGAGCCGTCACGTCCACGCTCACGCCCATCAGCGTCCGCAGACCCGCGTCGGTCTCGGTCTTGCCGACGCCGCGACCCAAACCGGCGAGCCAGCGAATATGGCCGCCGGGGTCGACGACCCGGAACTCGGTGCGGAACCTGTCTTTCGAGCGCAGCGCCGCCACGATCAGTTGTTTCAGCCGCGCCCGGTCCTGCGGATGCACCTGTTCCAGGAAATCCGTGAGTCGCAGATCCCCGCTGGGGGCCAGTCCGAAGAGATCCCGCGTCTTTGACGTAACCCAGACCTCTCCCGATCGGGCATCGAGACCCCAAAATCCAGCGTCGGCCGCCTCTGCCGCTAGGCTCAGGCGCTCCTCGCTCGCGCTCAAGGCGGCGTCCATGACCTGGACGTCACGCTCCGCCCGCATCGCTCGCAGCAGCCCGAGGCTCAGCTCGGAGCCCATAACGACAGCAACAAAGAGGAACATCGGGGTGACCAGGATCGGCCAGTGCGCGAAGTTCCAGAACACCAGGATCGCTTGAACCGTGCCGGCCACAACGCCGACAAAGATGCTGATCGTCAGCACGAGCGACCGCATGCCTCCTCCCCGCCGCCAGGCACTGACGCCGCCGTCGAGGATGAACAGAATCAACAACAGGAGGCCCGCCTGGCCCGTCAGCATCCAGGGATTGGGGACGCCGCCCCTCGCGATCGCGACCGGCTCTCCGAGGAGCCTGGTGAACTCGATAGCGGTCAGCTCGGTATAGTTGAGATTCGGCCCCGACACGAAGGTCGCGACCAGCGCGACCGTCCGCAGCCCCACGGCCAGCCAACCCACCCACGGAAAGCGCGGCCTCAAGCGCAGGTAGACCAAACCCACCAAGGCGACAAAGCCGGACCAGACCGGAACCTGGAACCAGCGCAATGCGGTTGCATAGTCCCCGGGCGTTTGCGCGCGCAGCATCCAGAGCTCTGTCACCGCGAGACCGGCGATGCTGAACGCGAGCAGAACAAACATCAGGTAGGCCCAGGCGTCTCGCTGCATGAGCCAGGCCGCCAGATAGAGGCCGGTGATCGTGGCCGACAAGGCCGCCATCATGACGTAGAGAATCGTTATCCAGCTCATCCGCACTCCGAGTGCATGGTCACCGGGTCCGCGCGTTTAACCACCGCGCGTTTAACCGCCACGTTTAACCAAAGTGCAATTTTAGAGAGCTTGCGCCTTGCTTATCCTTACCGTCGCTGATCGCCACCCGAAGCCCCAGCTCGACCGCTACTCCGGCCTGGCCTTTGCTGATCCATTCGGTGTGCGGTTGGAAGATCGAGAAGACTTTTTCGGCATGGGAAATACGCTCGCCGGGGAGCACCCGACGGCGAATTTGATCGATCTGGCGCGCGCCGTGGGCCGAATAACCATCCAACGGGGCCAACTGGACCTCGGGCAGATGGGCCTCGACCACGCGCTTGAGGCGGGTCAGGCGCGCAGGTTCCAGGAACGACTCGGCGAGCGCCAAATAGTCACGGCAAGCCTGCGCGATCTCGGCCTGACGGGCCTCCCGCTTGGCCTCATCCGGCGCGGTCGAGCGCTTGAGTTGTTGCACCCGCCGAAACGCCTGCGTTCAGCCGCAGACGGAGCGTGCCCACCACCAGGATCCGCCACTGAGGCATGCCGGGGTCCGCGCTCACCGCCCCGTTTCCGTCCACCCTTTCCGGGAGCACCTCCGCCAGGACCGCGAAGACGCGCTCCCGGACGTCTATTTCCGTGTGAATGTACTGCAAGCCACGCAGGAGGCGGGGAATTTCGTCCCTGACCGATGGTCGAGCGCAATGGCGGCGATGTCTTGTTCGTCCAGCTGACACCGAGGATCAATGATCCGGTGCATGGCGGGAAACGGAGCACGACGTTTTTCGCAAGTCAGCCCGTCGCACGGTGGCCACGGACCGGAGTTTCAGCAGTCGTAACGAAAAATTAATGGTTTAGTTCGGAATTCCGACCCATAGAATGGCCGCGGCGCGGACGATTCGATCATGAGATTCGATTGTAAAATATTGTTTAATAACGTAAACTTTGTTGCTGTTCAGACACAGGCTCGGGGCGCGGAGTAGAGGCCGCCGCGGCCACCAACAAGACGCTCTGGTGAAGCCGGCCAACGGGGTGAGCTTGCCGAGCAGCGGATGACCTTGATCGTCGAGCGAGACCGCGCCGATGAAGGGCACCTCGCGGAAGGGGCTGGTTCAACCAGATTCGGAGACCGAAACAGTGAAGGCTCGTGGGACAGCTCAGTGGGATTTATCCGATGGCTAGATCCGATGCGGGGGCGATCCCCGTGGTTCGCGTGGCGTTTGCGCGCGGCTGCGGATTCATGGGCTTCTGGCTGCTGCTTGCCGGACCGAGCCTGAGCGAGACGGTCGCCAACGGCTTTACCGCCGGGATGGCCGCCGATCTCGGCATCGGGCTGTTGGCTTCCGCCATGGCCACCGTGGCCAGTTTGCGCCTCCTGCCGCCGGCATCGGAACGGCTCCGCATCGGGGCGCTCGCACGCTTTGCCGGGCATTTCATGTGGCAGTCCGTCGTCGCCGGGTTTGACGTGGCCCGACGCGCCTTTGATCCCCGCCTTCCCCTGAAGCCCGGCTATGTGGCCTTTCCAACAGGCTTCGCACCGGGAACCGGGCGCGCGGCCTTTGGGGCCATCACCAGCCTGATGCCGGGCACACTTCCCGTAGGGACAGATCTCAACGGCAACCTGATCTATCACTGTCTCGATCTGGATCAGCCGGTGGCCGCGTCGCTCGCACGCGACGAAGCCTTGCTGAAACGCGTTCGGGGAAGCGGGCGCGCCGTCGATGAGTGAGTTTCTGCTCGGTGCCGCCGTCTTTATCCTGGGCACTGTCGCTCTGGGGCTGATCCGGATCCTGCGTGGCCCCGGCAACGTGGATCGCATGCTGGCGGCCCAGCTCCTCGGGACCGGCGGGGTATCGGCCCTGCTGCTTCTGGGCGTCGCCAGCGGGGTGAGCGCGGTGGCCGAGGTCGCCCTGCTGCTGGCGCTGCTCGCCGCCTTCTCATCGGTTGCCTTCGTCGTCGGCGCTGCGCGCCAGACCCGCTCCGGGTCCCCGGTGGAGGGCTCTTATGGCAACGACGACCCGGGCTTCCATCCGCCGGATCGGGACAACGCCGGATGAACCTGGCTCTGGATCTGTTCACCATTGTCGCTGTCTCGCTGGGGGCGATCTTCTTTCTGGCCGGCACGGTCGGGCTGTTGCGCTTTCCCGATACGCTGACCCGGCTGCATGCGCTCACCAAGGCGGACAACCTGGGGCTGGGGCTGGTGGTCCTGGGTCTGCTGCCCCAGGTCGACTCACTGCTGGCCGCGCTTGGTCTGCTCGCGGTCTGGCTGTTTGCCCTCCTGTCGGGCGCCACGGTTGGTCAGCTCCTGGCCGGCGCGGTGCGGCCACCCGACTGGGACCGGCCCGGTCTGGAGCGCGCGCCGCAGCGGGATGATGGAGCAGGGTCTCGCCATGATTAGCACCCTGGCGGTCGATGCGGCGCTGGCGCTCCTGGTGCTGGGTCTGGCTGTCTGGGTCACGGTCGCCCGCGCGGCCTATGGCGCCGTGGTTGGCTTCGTCGCCTATGGACTCCTGTTGGCGATCGTCTGGGTGCGACTGGCGGCCGTGGATGTCGCCATGACCGAGGCGGCCCTCGGAACCGGCCTCACCGGACTCCTGCTGCTCGGCGCGGCGGCGCGTCTGGCCCCGTTCGAGGCAGCGGAACGGGCGCGCCGCCCCGCCCTTTGGTTGCGGGTTCTGATCGGCCTGCTTTGCGCCGCCGTTGCCGCCGCGCTCGCCGCCGTCGTGCTGACGCTGCCGGAGCCCGCCCCGACCCTGGCCCCGTTGGTGGCGGAGAACCTCCCCCCCACCGGCATGCTCAATCCGGTGACCGGCGTGCTGCTGGCCCATCGCGCGATCGACACCCTGCTGGAGTCCGTGGTGCTGGTGCTCGCCCTGATCGGCGTCTGGTCGTTGGCGACCGATTCCGCCTGGGGCGGACAACCTGGGTTCCTGCCCCGCCCGCGTCCGGGTCCGGCGTTGACCCTGCTGGCTCAGCTCCTGCCGCCCTTCGGGATCCTGGTCGGCATCCATCTCGTGTGGAACGGGGCGGACCATCCGGGCGGCAAGTTCCAGGGTGCCACGGTGCTGGCCGCCATGTGGGTGCTGATCATGATGGCCGGCCTGCGTGAGCCTCCGACCCTGAGCAATCGCCCGATGCGTGTCCTGGTTGTGATCGGCAGCCTCGTGTTCATCGGCATCGGCGTGGCCGGCGTCTGGCTGGCGGACGCCTTCCTGGGCTATCCGGAGGGATACGCCAAACCGCTGATCCTGATCATCGAAGCGGTCCTGACCCTCTCGGTTGCGGTGATTCTGGGCCTGCTGCTCGCCGGACCGCCGGCGGCTGAATCGCGCGCCGGGAGGCGATCGTGACCGGCCCGACCCTGTATGGACTCTGCGCCGCCGCGCTGATCGGACTGGGGCTTTACGGGCTCATCTGCCAGCCGGGCGTCCTGCGCAAGATCCTTGCCTTCAACCTCATCGGCAGCGGCGTTTTCCTGCTGTTCGGGGTGATCGCCAGACGGGGCGGGGGCGTGCTCGCGCTGGCCGGCAGCGGTAGCGACGGCGATCCGGTCCCCCAGGCCCTGATCATCACCGGCCTGGTCGTCGCCTTCGCGGCCACCGCCATCGCCGTCGCACTGCTGGTGCGGCTCGCCGAGACGAGTTGCCGCGGTACCCTGGAGGGCGATGAGCCGCACGCGCCCGCGCTCACCCAGGCACCGGCGCTCACCAAGGATCAGACGGACTCAAGCGAGCGAACGCCCTAATGGAGATCCATTCCATCCTGGCCACCCTGATCACGGATCTGACGGATCTGGGTGGCACGCTCCTGTTGTTCCCGTTGCTGTTGCCGGTCATCGGTCTGCTGCTGGCACCCATCCTTGGTGGACGGTTCCTGGGCCGTGGCGTCCTTGCATTGATGCTGCTGGGGCTCGCGGTCGCCGTCGCCATCGCCGCCGTCCTGCTGACGGGCGGCGAGGCCCTGCACTACCAGCTCGGGGGCTGGGCGCCTCCGCTGGGCGTGGCGCTCGAGGCGGACGGACTCTCGGCCGTGATGCTGGTCACCACGGCGGTCGTGATCCTGGCGGTCGGGATCTACGGTCAGCGGGACTTCCGACCTCCCGCAGGCGCATCCGAGACACGGACATCGCTGGTGTTCTGGCTGCTCCTGCTGGGGATCTGGAGTGGGATGAACACGGTCTTTCTGGCACAGGATCTCTTCACGCTGTTCGTTGCGCTGGAGATCCTGACCTTTTCCGCGGTTCCCCTGGTCGCCCTGGACGGACGGGCCGAAACCCTGGCGGCGGCGCTGCGTTATCTGCTCTTCGCGCTCCTGGGCTCGGTGCTTTATTTGCTGGGTGCAGTGCTGTTCTACGGCACCTTCGGCACCCTGGACATCGCCCTGCTGGCGCACCGGTTGGCGGAGGCGGATCAACTGCCGCCCGCAGTCATCGGGGCCGCCGCCCTGATGACCGTCGGATTGCTGGCCAAGACTGCGCTCTTTCCACTCCATCTCTGGCTGCCCCCGGCGCATGCCGGTGCGCCACCCGCCGCCAGCGCTATTCTGTCCGCGCTGGTGGTGAAGGCATCCTTCTTTCTGATCCTGCGCATCTGGTTCGATCTGATGCCCGGGTTACTGTCGTTACCGGGGGTCCAGATTCTCGGCGTCCTGGGTGCGGGCGCCATCCTGTTCGGCAACCTGGTCGCCCTGCGGCAGGTTCGGCTCAAGCTGCTCATCGCCTATTCGACCGTGGCCCAGATCGGCTATCTGTTCCTGATCTTTCCGCTGGCCGCGAGCCACGAGTCTGTCGCCTTGACCGGCGGCATGCTGCAGGTGGTCTCGCATGCCTGCGCCAAGGCCGCCATGTTCATGGCCGCCGGTCTCATCGCCGGGGCGCTCGGTCACGACCGGATCCACGGCCTCGGCGGCATCGGTCGCGTCCTGCCGATCACCGTCCTCGCCTTTGGGCTGGCCGGACTGTCGCTGGTGGGGTTGCAACCGAGCGGCGGCTATCTGACCAAGACGCTATTGACCTCCGCTGCCGATGAGAGCGGATTCTGGTGGTGGGGGCTGGTGATGCAGGCGGGCGGGCTGCTCACCGCCGCCTATCTGTTCTGGGTGCTCGGCCATGCGTTGGCCGGCCCGGCACAGCCACTGACGCCAGTCAAACGCCCCGGGCTCGCTCAAGAGGGCGTGGTGTTGGGACTGGCACTCTGCGCGGTGTTGCTTGGACTGCTGCCGGCCGCGCCGTTCGATCTGGTGGGGATTGGCCGACCGGGTATCGACGGGGGTGGAGCTGTCGCGGCGGCGATGTCCGGCGCCTTCGACTGGCGCAAGCTGTGGGGGGATCTCGTGCCGGTCCTGGCGGTCGGCGCGGCGGCACTGAGTCTGGCGGCTTGGACGCGGCGTCAGACCTGAATACCCTTCGTCATCGGATGCGTTTGAGGGGCATGGTTTGCGCTTGTTCGCGCCCGCATGATCCTTGATCATCGGTCCATGTTCGGCCATGCCGTCCGGGATCGCCGTTCAACATTCAACCGGAGATGTTCTTGTGAAAGTCTTGATCTCACCCCCTTGCGGCGACAAGACGCGCTTGGCCTTCGGGACCGGCGCCTCCTTGCCCCGTGCACTCGTGTTTCCGGCGATCCTCGCGCTGCTTACTGCTTGCCAGCCTGTCGAAGAGTCGCAACCCATCGCCGAGCCCATCCGCCCGGTGCGGGTCGTGACGGTCGAGGAGCTGCCGGGCGGCGAGACCGTGACCCTCACCGGCAACGTCCAGGCGCAGGATGACGTGGCCCTGGCCTTCCGGGTCGGCGGACAATTGATCGAGCGCACCGTCAGCGTGGGCGATCAGGTTCGCGCGGGGCAGATCGTCGCCCGTCTCGACGCCGTCAACGAGCGCAACGCGATCGACGCGGCGCGGGCGAATCTGGCCGCCGCGATGGCGCGTCTGGTCGAGACGCGCAATACGGTGGAGCGGTATGAACCGCTCCTGCCACGGGGCTTCGTCGCCCGTGCCCAGTTCGACCGCGCCGTCGAGGCACGCGACGCCGCCCAGGCGCAAGTGGAGGCGGCCGAGGCCCAGGTCAGGACGGCCGAGAACCAGCTTGGATTCACGACCCTGATCGCCGACGGACCGGGCATCGTCACGGCCCGCGGGGCGGAGCCGGGCGAGGTGGTTGCGGCGGGCCGCATGGTCGTGCAGCTCGCCCGCGAGGGTGGACGCGATGCGGTCTTCGACGTGCCGGCACGGGTGATCGAGGCGGCCTCGGCCGAGGACGAGGTGAGCGTTGCGCTGAACACCGATCCCAATGTCGGCACCACCGGTCGGGTACGCGAGGTCTCGCCCCAGGCGGACCCGGTGACGCGGACTTTCAAGGTCCGGGTGGGTCTCGCCAGTCCGCCGGAGGCGATGCGGCTCGGCTCCACCGTGACCGGCAGCATCCAGATCGGCGGGGTCGCGGGGATCGCCATCCCGACCTCGGCGCTCACCTCGTCCCGGGGCGCTCCGGCGGTCTGGACCCTGGACCCGGAGTCGCGCACCGTGGCCCTGCGCAATGTCGACGTGGCCAGCTTTGAGCTGAACCGGGTGATGATCTCGCAGGGTCTGGAGCCCGGCGAGCTGGTGGTGACGGCGGGGGTTCAAACCCTGCGCCCCGGTCAGCAGGTCCGACTGCTCGGGGAGCCGACCCCTAATCCGATCGAAGCCCCGATCGAAGCCCCGATTGAAGCCCCGATCGGAGACCCGACCGGAGATCGGCCATGAGCGGTTTCAATCTCTCCGACTGGGCCATCCGCAACCGCTCGGTCACCATTTTCATCATGCTCGCGGTGCTGGCCGCCGGGGTCAGCTCCTTTTACAAGCTCGGCCGCGCGGAAGATCCGCCGTTCACCTTCCGCACCATGGTGGTCAAGGCGATCTGGCCCGGCGCCACCCTCGACGAGACCATCGCGCAGGTCACCGAGCGTCTCGAACGCACCCTGCAGGAGGTTCCGAATCTCGACAACCTGCGCAGCTTCACCCGCGCCGGAACCACCACCATTTTCGTCGATCTGGTGGGCAGCGCGCAGGGACGGGATGTCTCGGACAGCTGGTACGAGGTGCGTAAAAAGGTCGGCGACATGCGCCACACCCTGCCGCAAGGGATCGTCGGGCCCTTTTTCAACGACGAGTTCGGCGACACCTTCGGGATCATCTACGCCTTCACCGCCGACGGCTTTACGCATCGCGAATTGCGCGACGCCGTGGAGGACGCCCGTTCGCAACTCCTCACCGTCCCCGACGTCTCCAAGATCGACATCCTCGGTGCCCAGGACGAAGTCATCTTTATCGATTTCTCGGTCGAGCGGCTCGCCGGACTGGGGTTCGATCCCGGGACCCTGATCGCCGCGCTGCGCGCCCAGAACATCGTCAGCCCGGCGGGCATCCTGAGCACCAGCGACGAGTCCATCGCGCTGCGGGTCTCCGGCGCCTTCGGTTCCGAGCGGGACATCGCCGAGGTCACCTTCGCCGTCGGCGAGCGCATGCTGCGGCTGCGCGACATCGCCGATGTCCGCCGCGGCTTCGTCGATCCGCCCCAACCCATGTTCCGCATCAATGGGGAACCCGCCATCGGGCTCGCCATCGCCATGCGCGACGGCGGCGATACCCTGGCGCTCGGGCGCAATGTCGCGGAAGCCATCGCCGACATCCAGGCCGAGCTGCCGCACGGTATCGAGCCACGTCTGGTCGCCGATCAACCCCTGACGGTGGATCTCGCGATCAACGAATTCACCACCTCGCTGTGGCAGGCGATCGGCATCGTGCTGGTGATCAGCTTCGTCGCCCTCGGCGTGCGCGCCGGCACGGTCGTGGCCATCGCCATTCCGCTCACGCTGGCCGTGGTCTTTCCGATGATGGACATCGTCGACATCGACCTGCAACGGGTCTCTCTCGGTGCGCTCATCATCGCACTCGCCCTCATGGTCGACGATGCCATGACCACCATCGACGCCATGAGCCGGCGTCTGGCCCTGGGCGACAACAAGGCCAGCGCGGCCACCTATGCCTACACCCACCTGTCCAAGGCGATGCTCATCGGCACCCTGGTCACCATCGCCGGTTTCGTGCCCATCGGCTTCGCTCAGAGCTCCGCGGGCGAGTACACCTTTTCGATCTTCGCGGTGGTCGGGATCGCGCTGATCGCCTCCTGGATTGTCGCCATGATGTTCGCCCCCTTGATCGGCATGACGCTGTTGCGCCCGCCCAAGGCCGGGGCGAGCGATAAGCCGAACCGCACGGTCGCCATCTATCGGGGCTTTCTGACGGCGGCGATGCGTGCGCGCTGGTTCACCATCGGCCTGACGCTGGTGATTTTCGTTGTCGCCATCGTGGGGTTGAGCCAGGTGCCGCGCCAGTTCTTCCCCTCCTCCGATCGCCCCGAGCTCCTGGTCGACCTGCAGTTGCCGCAAAATGCCTCGATCCATGCGACCGAGCGTCTGGTCGACGAGTTCGAGCAGATCCTGCGCGATGACCCCGCGTTCGCACCCGAGATCGAACGCTGGAGCACCTACATCGGTCAGGGCGCCATCCGCTTCTATCTGCCGCTGGACGTCCAGTTGGCCAACCCCTTCTTCGCCCAGGCCGTGCTCGTGACCAACGACATCGAGGCACGCGAACGACTCCAGCCGCGACTCGAGCAACTGCTGGCGGAGCGCTTCCCGGAGGTCGTCGGACGGGTGTCGCCGCTGGAGCTGGGTCCGCCGGTCGGCTGGCCCTTGCAATACCGCGTCATGGGTCCGGACCCGACCGAGCTGCGCGAGATCGCGATGCAGCTCGCGGATCTCGTGGCGGATCACCCCGGCTCGCGCCGGGTCAATTTCGACTGGATGGAGCCGGAGCGCGAGCTGCATATCCGCATCGACCAGGAGCAGGCGCGTCAGTTGGGCCTGAGCAGCCAGGCGGTCTCCACCGCGCTCAACGCCAATATCTCCGGCACCGGTATCACCCAGGTCCGCGACGACATCTATCTCGTCGATGTGGTGGCGCGCGAGCTCGGGGGGCAGAGTCTGTCGGTCGAAACGCTGCGCAGCCTGCCGGTCTCGCTCCCGAACGGGCGCACCATCCCGCTCAGCCAGTTTGCCGTCTTCGAGTACGGTCAGGACTACCCGCTGGTGTGGCGGCGCGACCGGGTGCCGACCCTGACGGTCCAGGCCGACGTCGCGCCGGGGATGCTGCCGGAGGCCGTGGTCGCGGATCTCGGCGAACCCATCGCCGCGCTGAACGCGACGCTGCCCGCGGGCTATCGCATCGAGCTGGGCGGCGCGGTCGAGGAGAGCGCCGAGTCGCAAGCCTCGGTCTTCGCGGTGGTGCCGGTGATGATCCTGCTCATGCTGTCCCTGCTGATCTTCCAGCTCAAGAGCTTCGCGCGGCTCTTCATGGTCCTGAGCCTGGTGCCGCTGGGCCTGATCGGCGTGGTCGGCGCCCTGCTGGCCTCCGGCAAACCGCTCGGCTTCGTCGCCATCCTCGGCATCCTCGCCCTGATCGGCATGATCGCCAAGAACGCGGTGATCCTGATCGACCAGATCGAGGCCGAGCGGGCGGCGGGAAAGACGGTCTGGGATGCCGTGGTCGAGGCCAGCCTGTCGCGCTTTCGGCCGATCATGCTGACCGCGCTCTCGACCGTGCTCGGGATGATCCCGATCGCGCCCACGGTCTTCTGGGGCTCGATGGCCTACGCCATCATGGGCGGCCTGCTGGTCGCATCGCTGCTCACCCTGGTCTTTCTGCCGACGCTCTATGTGACCTGGTTCGGGGGTGTGGCGCCGAGCCGCAACACGACCGGCCCGGAACCGCACGCGAGTGACGCCTAGCGCAAACGAAGCCGTCATGTCGCGTACGCGATGTGGCGGCTACATCCGTGATGACCGCCGTCGACGACGCGCCCGATCGAGGGCAGAATCTCGCAATGCCCGCCCGATCAAGCCTTTTCGACTCGACGATTCGCCCGCAACGCGCTCCCTTTACACCCGGCGAGCGGCAGTTGTTGGCGACCTTCGTCGCAAACAGTCTGCACCGGCTCGGCAGCGCGTCCATCGAGCGTATCCTGGTGTTCGGCAGCCGCGCTCGGGGCGAGGGTGGCGAGGACTCGGACCTGGATCTCGCGGTCTTCGTCTCGCGCGATGCGCACCGATCGATCGCGCGAGACCTGACCGACATCGCCGAGTCCACGCAAGAGGGTTGGGAGGATCTTCCGCACCTGCGGCCCATCGTCATCCGCGACGGTGACGGGACGAGTCGCCGACTGCTGGACGACATCATGCAAGAGGGGATCGAGCTATGGGCGAAGACGAGCGCTTAAGTGCAGTGGCCGACGAGCTGGGGCTGCTGCTCGACGAGTTGCGCAGCTTTCGCGCGAATCGTCAGGTCGGAGTCCATCGCAAATGCATCTCCAACCTCTATTACGCCGCGTTTCACGCGGTCCGCGCTCTCTTGTTCAGCCATGGGTTGGAGACGAAGACGCATGAGGGCACCCAGCGGCTCTTCGCGGCGCACTTCGTTCGATCCGGAGCATTCGATCGTCAGCACCTGAAGACGCTCGGACAGCTCGAGGCCGATCGACTTCGCGCGGATTACCAAGGCTTCCACCAATTCGATGCCGAAGACGTTGCTCGCGCGCATGCGCCAGTCATGGCGCTGGTCGCCGCAGCCATGGACGATCTCGAGGTTCGTTTACCCGTATCCATTGAATCGATTGCGCCGTCGATTCGCGCCGAGATCGCCCGCGACAGTTGATGGACAAAGAGCGACAAGTCGGATCGGCGGTTTCTACAAGTGTGCCTTTAGGATAGGTTTTTGTCTTTCTTCGTGATCCGGGCGTCTTGTGCATAGAGCGGCCAAGATCCACGCCGACCGTCACCCCGGAACGGCCAATAGCCTGGGATCGGCGACTTGCAGTCGCCGTCTTACGCTGGCCTGACGGCCAGCGGGTCGAGTGCAACCCCATGATCGCGGTTTCCGATCCGAGCGCACGGTCGCTCAAGCGTCCTTTGAGTCCGAACCCGGAGCCCTCCCATGTCCCTTCCGTCTAAACCCAAAGTCGATTTCACCGTCTGGCTCGCCGCCGAGCGTGCGTCGGTTCAGGGCCGTACCGAGTATTGCAATGGCGATGTCCTCGCCATCGAGGGCAGCTCGGAGGCGCACAACCTGATCTGCGGAAACCTGGCAGGCGAGCTGGGGAATCACTTCAAGGGCCGCCCCTGCTATGTCTACACCAGCGACATGAAGGTCCGCGTCGAGTCCGCCAATCTGGGTGCCTATCCGGACGTGACGGCGATCTGCGGGGAGCGGCAATTCTTGGACGACCGCCGCGACGTCGTCACCAACCCGACACTCGTCGTCGAGGTCCTCTCCGACAGTACCGAGGCCTATGACCGGGGCGACAAATTCGCCTACTACCGGTCCATCCCCGGCCTGCGGGCCTATCTGTTGCTCTCCCAGCACCGGGTGAGCGCCGAGCTCTTCCTGCGCCAACCGAGCGGTGACTGGCTGCTTTCCGTCTACACAGATCCGAGCGAACGCATCCCGTTGACCGCACTCGACACCGAGCTGTCGCTGGCCGAGGTTTACGACAAGGTCGATTTCAACGCCGACCATTAGCATCGACCCCGAAGCGCCGATCCCTCAGCAACCGCGGCTTCGGCTCAGTAATGGTATCGACACTGAACAATGATCGCGAGCCATCAGCTCTCGATCGTTTCCTCCGTTCGAGTTGCATCGACCAATATGAAACGCTGATTCGTGCGCACCGAAACAACTCTGAAGCTCAATCGTGCTTTCTTGTTCTCCCAGGTCGTTTTGAATGCTCCGATGTCTTCGATGTCGCGATCGATCCATCCCGAGATGAGCGGACCCTCGTCGAGCCGACACTCGAAGCGCCGTGATTCAGGAAGGATTCCCACCAATACGCCGGAGTGCTCCTCGATGCGCTCGGCAATGTCTTCGTCCCTTAGTGCGTCGAGCACATGCTCGACCTCGATTCCTCGGTTCAAGTTCACACGCTTGCCCTCGAACTCAGCGGCGAATCCGGCATCGTGATCGGACAGCACCTTAGCGAAGGCGCGCACCTTGGCCGCCGCACGCGGATGGATCTCTGCGATCAGGTCCGACATCCCCTCGTCATCCGATGAGACGGCGTCCTTGATCAGCTTGAAGGTTCTTTCGATGGCCCGAGCATAGGGGTCCTGCTCCTCGCCGGGTATCGGCAGCTGGATCTGCGCCGAATCCGTGACCGGCGGAGGGAGCTCTAGTTCGAAGCCGAACGAGCCTTGTACAGTGTCGATGATCCGCAAAGAGCGACTTGCGCCCGGGAGTCGACCGCGGCCCTTGAGTCCTTCCGCTGTCAAGCTGGCCGCTACCGTATCGGTTGCTTCGATGAATGCCTTGAGTGCCGCTGCGGCAAAGTCGGCAGCGATTGAACGCGTGCCCTCAACCGGCGCACCGCGGAACGTTATGGGCAGCGCCTTGGCCAAGGCGCTGGCCTCGAGCACGGCAAGCCGATCTCGGGATTGCCTCAAGCGCTCCTCGAATCCGATACGCTCGATGATTCGGTCTTCAGACAGGTTGCCGAGGAGTCCCTCGAGTGTCGTGACTTCGGACTGCAGGAACTCGCGTTCTTTAGTGCTCATCGCTCGTCCCTCCGGTTGGCGGGTCGTGGTCTTGCCGGGCGAGCCAGCCGACCGCGTCCACATCGTCGTCCGATAAGGACATCTCCACAAAGCCTTTCCAGCGTTGGTCTTCGCGCCGATGACTCCAAAGTGAGTACCAGTAGGCGACCGATCGGGCCTGTTCGGCGTCGAAGGCCACATCGGTTGCGATCACATAATGGTCAACCTGGAATCGGGCCTTTGCCTCTTGTGGGTAAAATAAGACTCGATGTGAGGCGATCAATTGCCGTTGTCTCGTTGCGTCGCCGAGCGGGACGAAGCTCACGACGTCCACATCGCCCGGCGATCTCCCGCGGCTACTCTCGCAGTCCTCGGCGAAGCTCCCGTTGATCCACTGAAAGCCGTTCGCCAGGCCGGCCGCGGCAAGCTCCGCGCGCAGCGCGATGAGACCCTGGAGGATGCGCCGTCGATCGGGAGTGTGGCCGAAGCGCCGACAAAGATCGAGTGGGGTGGCGCGATAGGGCGAGCGCTCACGCGCGATCGCTGTGCTTCCGGGCCGGATCGGGGGCAGGATGCCGAAGACGTTCCAGTCGGGAATGATGGCGGTTCCGCTCATAGGGGCTCATCCATGGCGTGTCCGGCTCGACCGGTGGATCGGTCGTCCATGAGGTGTTTCGATCGCGGATGCTGCGAACATAGAGTGTCCGACAGCGCGTTGTCCAGTCCGCCGCGGACCTGGCTCGGACTCCGCGCCCGTTCGGGGTTATAGTCGCACCCGTTTTCGCTGCCGGACGACCCGGCCGCAACGACGACCGGGATCCGCAGACTCCAGGCCGTGCGGTCGATTAAACCGACTCGTAGGCGGACCAAGTGACAGCGCGGCCCGGCTTGGCCCGCCAGGCGGTTGGCCGAGGATGTTGCGATCTGCGTGCGACCGGAGGGGACAGCGACGGCCGGCGACATCTGGCGATTTCCGGTGGACGAGCTGATCGTGGTGCGCCAGTTCGGCGAGCCGATATTTCCCGCCCTGATCCCCTTGGCGAGTGTCGAGAATGGCCCGGCGGATGCGCCCTGGCACGTCCTGATCGAGGCCGACAACTTCCATGCCCTGCAGGCCCTGCATTATCTCTACGCGGGTCAGGTGGATTGCATCTACATCGACCCACCCTACAACACCGGCGCCCGCGACTGGAAATGCGAGGCGGCACCAATTCCAGGCGAGAGGATCGGCCCGGTCTCTTCTTCCCGATCCGGGTCGACCCTGAAACGGCGACGATCGTCGAGATCGGAGATCCGTTGCCGCTCGATCAACAGCCTGATCTGAGTAATCTGGGTAGCCGTACCCTGGCTTGGCCGTTGAGGACCGATGGCTCGCTCGGCAACTGGCGTGTGAGTCCTCCCACGTTGCGGGAGCTGCTGAGACAAGGCTACGTGCGGTTGGGTGGCTTCGACGCGGCACGGGGCACTTGGACCGTCCTCTATTTGGGGCGGAAGGCTCAAAATCAGATCTCCGACGGCGTGATCGATATCGTCGGGCGCGATCGGCCCACGTCCGGAATTGCCGAGAGAGGCCCCGGAGCCGCCGCTGTTCCTTCCTCCGGGCAATGCCTTCGCCGTGCTGCTCGACGAGAGTCGGCTCTCGCAGCTGATCGAGGCGCTCTCCGGACGCACGGACCTGCGGATGCTGTTCGTCGTGACCGACGCTCGGGAGTCATTCAAAGAGCTTTCCGGAGAATTGGAGGACGCGCTGGGTCCGCAGAATCCGGGCCTGCAGATCGTCCAGTTGTATCGTGACTACCTGGAGAACTTCATGATCAACCGGGAGCCGACCGGACACGCCCGCCCCGGTCAGGGCTCCGGACCGAGCGCCGTTCGTGGCGGGGGCCAGCCATGAAGGTCAAGCTCTTCGACTTCCAGGAGCAGATCCTGGCGACCCTGCGGGCACGGGTCTTGGCTGCGCGCGCCTTCTCCTCCAGCGCCAATCCGCAAGCCATCGCCTTCTCGGCCCCGACCGGGAGCGGCAAGACCCTTTATCCTATCCGCCCTGTTCGAGGACATCCTGTTCGGCGAAGCGGGCTTTCCGGCCCAGCCGGATGCCGTGATCCTCTGGGTCTCGGACATGCCGGAGCTGAACGAACAGACCCGACTCAAGATCGAGGGCAAGTCTGATCGCATTCGCACCGGGCGCCTGTTCCCCATCGACGCGTCGTTTGATGCCGAGCGTCTGGAGGGCGGCTACGTCTATTTCATCAATACGCAGAAGTTGGGGAACGACAAGCTGCTGACCCGGCAGGGCGACGGTCGCACCTGGCCGATCTGGACGACCCTCTCGAATACGGCGCGGGACTGCCCCGACCGCTTCTATGTGGTCATCGATGAGGCCCACCGGGGCATGATCAGTGGTAAGTCGGCCACGGAGGCGCGGACCCTGATGCAGCGTTTCCTGCTCGGGCACCCGGAATCCGGGCTGATCCGGATGCCGCTGGTGATCGGTGTTTCGGCGACGCCCAAGCGGTTCATGGATCTGCTCGAGAAGGCCCAACCCATCACGATCCATGGTGTGGAGGTAAAGGCTGAGGATGTCCGGGAATCCGGGCTGCTCAAAGGCCGCATCCTGATCCACCATCCGGAGTCGACGAGGCGGCGGTCAAGGCCGTGGTCGAGGACCTGCGCAACGTCGAGGACGTGCCGCCGTCCGAGACCGGCTCGGCCCGCGAGCTGGTCATCCTGACCCGACGGCCGGGACTG
This sequence comes from Thiocapsa sp., assembly GCF_018399035.1. Classification (GTDB taxonomy): domain Bacteria; phylum Pseudomonadota; class Gammaproteobacteria; order Chromatiales; family Chromatiaceae; genus Thiocapsa. The sequence goes on along the minus strand of NZ_CP073760.1, from coordinate 3,486,339 downwards.
GATGCGGTCTTCGAGGCCATGGGCGCGCTTGTGACCTATCGGGTCAACGCGGCCCGTGCCCAGAGTCACCTGCGTCGTTACCACGCGCTGGCTCGGGGGCTGACCATCGACCGCATCGACGCGGACGGATCCAGTTGATCCGCCGCCGGCATTCGCCGGCGGGCGGGGACGCATTCTTCCGTCTTGAGATCAACCGGACAGCGATGCAGAAAAAGCTGCTGTTGGTGACGACCAATCCGCAGCTCGACGCCTTGTTTGCTGCGGAAGCGATCAGCATCGGCTCGAGTGGCGGGTAGCCAATGGCAGGCCAGGACGCGCTACTTCTCCTTCGCGTACGGCCAGGCGACCACGCCGCCTTCCATGACCTTCACGTTGTGCCAGCCGTACGCATTGAGGATGGCCGCGCCTTCGTAGCCGCGGAGCGAGATTCTGCAGTAGAGGATGATCTCTCTGGATTTGTCTTGCGGCAGCTCGCCCAATCGATCGCGCAGCGCACCGAGCGGGATCAGGGTCTCGCCGATGCCCAGGCGAGTCTCCTCGAACTCTGTCGGACTGCGGGTATCCAGGATGTAGCAGTTGGTGCCGGTGTCGACGCGGTGCTTGACCTCGCTCGCCGAGAGCCCGTGCATCCGACCCTGAAGCTTGTTGTCCATGACCTGGGCGGAGCTGATGACATGATCGATGGCGAGCGAGTAGGGCGGGGCATAGGGTAGGTCCGCGTTGACCATGTCGTCGACGGTCAGAGTGCCGCGGATCGCCATGGCGACGACCGCCACGCGCTTGCTGACATCGCCGGGACCGATGCATTGAAAGCCGAGGATACGGCCGGTCTTACGGTCGGCGACCAGTTTGCTGATCAGCAGCTTGCCGCTCATGTAGCCGGGGATGTCGAGCCCGGAGATGATCGCCGTCTCGATATCGTCGAAACCCGCCTCGCGGGCATCCTTGGCCGAGAGCCCGGTAAAGCCGACCGCGTAGTCGAAGATCTTGCAGATGCCGCTCTGGATGATGCCGGGAAAGCGGGCGCTGCCCTCTTTCACCAGGTTCTGACCGGCGACGCGTCCCTGTAGATTGGCGAGGTCGCCATAGGGCGCGCGCACCGCTTTGCCGCTGACCAGCGAGGTGCACTCCACGCAGTCGCCGACGGCATAGATGTCCGGGTCGGAGGTCTGCATGTATTCGTTGACGCGGATGCCCCCGACCGCGCCGATCTCGATTCCGGCGGCTTGGGCGAGCTTGACATTGGGTCTGACCCCGACGGCGATGACCGCGACCTCGCAGGGCAGCTCCGTGCCGTTGTCGAGCTTGACGCCGACGAGCTTGCCGTTATCCCCGAGCAGCTCGGCAACACCGTTGCCGACGATGATGTCCGGCCCATGCGCGCGGACATGGTTCTCGAGCAGCTTCGACAAATCCGGGTCGAGGAAGGGCAGGATCTGCCGAGTCTTCTCGATCACGGTCGTGTGAATCCCGGCGAGCCGCAGTGCCTCGCAGACCTCGAAGCCGATCAGGCCGCCGCCGACGACCACGGCCTTGGTTGCCTTCTTCTCGTCGCGGACCGCGCGCAGGGCATCCGCATCGGCCATCGAATGCAGGGTCGTGACCCCGTCGAGCTCGATGCCCGGCACGGAGGGGCGCAGCGGTGTCGCACCTGTGGCGATAACCAGTCGATCGTAAGGGATGGTGGACTGCTCGCCGGTGGGCAGATCGCGATAGGTGACCGTCTTCGCGACCCGGTCGATCTCGGTCGCCTCGGTGCGCACCAAGGCGTGGATGCGCTTGGCCTTGCCGTAAAACGCCGGGTCGCGGACGATGCCCGCCGGTGTGCAGACGAGCATGTTGCGGTCGTCGAAGGTGCCGCCGACATAGTAGGGGAAGCCGCAGGAGGCCATGGACAGATCCGGCTCGCGCTGGATCAGGGTGATGTCGGCATGCTCGTCCATTCGGCGGGCCTTGGCGGCGGCCTTGGGGCCGGCGGCGGAGCCGCCGATGACGACGATGCGCAGGGGTTGCGACGACATAGATCAGGTCTCTCGGTTGAGCGGGAACGGGTCAGGAGGCACGGCCGGACGAGGCGTCGGAGTGGATTGATCGAGCCGTTTTGGCCGAACGGTCCAACATCGGCAGTGTGATCCATTCGGCTGCCGTCGGAATTGCGGATCCGCAACAGTCGGGGAAACGAGCCTGATCCGGGTCAAGCTCCGGCGCGAAGGAGGCTTGCGGGGTGGGCAGTCGTCGGTGCGGTGATCGGGCTGGATTTCGTTGATCAGACCGAAGGGGAACGTGCCTATACACTTGGTGAACCTGTCGTGGGAAGCGTCGTCTAAACCGCGCCCAGTGCGGTATGCGATGTTTTTGGATGGGATCGGCCCCGGCGGATTTCAGAGCCGCTGGAGCCGGCGCGGTTTAAAGTATTAAAAAATATAAAATTTTAAACCGCGTCCCCCGCTAAGGGTCGTGGATTCACCAAACTTCGAACTCACTCGAAAGTGAGCATCTCGCTCTGGACGCGGTTTAGAGCCGAGAGCCGAAGGCTGATGGCTCATCGCTCATCGCTCATCGCTGTCGACTTGCGGCCGACCATCGCCGAAGAATCCCGCATCCAAACCAGCCCTTTCGATCGTGCGACGAGGCGGGTTTCGCATCTCTTCTTCGATCCACGTTAAACTGTCGCGAAATGCCGTCCTGGCGATCACCATCGAACAGGTGAACATTTGACGAATGCCAGCCCAGTAAAGAGTTTGATTCTTGCCCTCGTCCTCCTGACGTCCCCGCTGATTACCAGTGCCCAGTCCGAGCCTGCCCGATCCGACCTCGAGCAGGTCGGTTCCGTCGATACAAGCACCGCCGATGCCGAGACGTCGGAGGTTTCCGAATCTCCCGATCAAACCCCGGGGCAACGCCGGGATCCGTCCTCGGAGCAACGCACCGATCGGCCCGACATTGCCTTTGATCCTGCGCAGGTCGGACTGCCGGGATTCACCGAGCCACGCGCGAGCGCGGAGGACTACGCCGAGACCATCTTGCTGATCGATGCGCGCATCGCGGAGCTGGAGGCCGCGGGTCGGGATCCGGAGCAGGGCGACGCGACGGCGCAAACCCCGGATCCGGTCGTGGATGCGCGGATCGCCTTGCTCGGCGAGCTGCGTACCGCGGTCCAGCGCGAGTCCGTCCTGGCCGCGCGGTTGCGCGAGCTGGATGGAGCGCTGGCAGAGTCGCAGGCGGCTGCCGAGCCAAGCGATCTGCTCGACCTCGGCGTCGAGCCGCCCTATCCGCTGCGATTGTTGGACGAGCTTCGGGCCAAGCGCAGTCTTGCCGAGCACGCGCGGGAAGACGCCGCGCGTTTACGCAGCCAGGCCGAACGGCGAGTTGCCGCGGCCGATCGAGAACACGAAGCGGCAGTGCGCGAGCGACGCCTCGCCCGAGATCGCTTGGCGGTCGCTCGGGATCAGGCCCAAGGGCAGGCGTCGGAGCGGCGGGACATGGCGACGCTCGAACGGGATCTGGAGGTTGCCCGACTGGCTGTCCTGGTGACACTTCAGGAGCGCCAGTCCGCGCAGGTCGGCGCCGCTTTGGCCGAGCGCGAGGATGCCTTGGCTGCAACTCGGCTCGTCCGGCTGCAGGCCCGGATCGCCCATGTCGCCGCCGATGTCGTCTTCACGCGCGAGGCATTGGACGAACGGCTTGCCGAGATACAGGCCCGCGAAGAGGCGGTGCGCGCGGATATCGCATCACTCGTGGAGGCGGGCGATGCGGCCGAGTTGGCGCTGTTTCAGGCGCGTCGCCGCTTGGTGCTCATGACCTCCGATGCCGCCGATCGCGATCGCGCACAGGAGCAGGTGCTCACGCGCGAAGCGGAGCTTGCCGGCGCACGTAAGGGCGTCGAATACCTGCATCAAGCGTTGGGCCTCAACGGTTCGGCGCGGACGCTTTACGAGCGGCGTTATGCACTTTTGCAGGGCGAGGAGCGCGCGCTCTGGCCGACCTGGCTGCGCGAGACACAATCGCTGATCAACGACATGGCTGACGAGGGCGACTTCGCGCAGGCCGAGCTCGACGCCTTGCGGTCCATGCAGCTCGCGCTCGCGCGCCGTCTCGCCCGGGCGGATCTCGGCGCCGGGATCGAGCAGGCGATCCGCGAGCGCGTCGGCGCGCTCGAGACGCAGGAGGAGCGCGCACGGGAGATGCTGCTCGTGAAGGATCAGGTGCAGTCGCTTGCCCAGCGCCTGCGCGACCAGCTCGAGCCTTTGGTGAGCGAGCGTTCGCTCGATCAGCGCCTCGACGCGGCCAAGCTTCAATTGGAGTCTTGGTGGAACACGGAGCTCTTCGTCATCCAGGATCACGGGATCTATGCCCGCGATCTGGTGACCGGCGCAGTGGTCTTCACCTTGGTCCTGGTGCTCGTGTCCTTCCTGCGCGCCCTGTTGCGGCGCACCGTCCTGCCCAAGCTGGTCGAGGGTCCGGAGACCGAGCGCAAGACGGCACGTGCGGCCGTTTTGGCACTGATCCGCAATACCAGCCAGGTGTTCGTCCTGATCGTCGCCTTCTACGCGGCCATGACCGTCTCCGGCCTGGCCCAAGGTCACCTCAAGGTCTGGCTGTGGACGCTTTTGGTGGTCGCTGTTTACGTCCAAGTCGGGATCTGGGCGACCGCGGGCTTGGTCGATTTCGTCCAGCGCCAGCGCAGCAAAAAAGAGCTGCTGGACCCCTCGGCCGTTACGGGTTACGGCCTTCTGTTGTTCTTTCTGCGGGTTGGCGTGTGGATCGTCGTTGTGGTCTCGGTTATGGCCCACTTCAAATATCCGATCGCCGGTCTGATCGGTGCGCTGGGTGTCGGCGGTATCGCCGTGGCCTTCGCGGTGCAGAACATCCTGTCCGACGTCTTCCATTCAATGGCCATCATCCTGGACAAACCCTTCAAGGTCGGAGACTTCGTCAGCGCGGGCGAGACCTTGGGCGTCGTCGACAGCATTGGTGTGAAGACCACCCGCATCCGCAGCCTCTCGGGCGAGATGGTGGTCATGTCCAACACCAATCTGCTCAACAGCACGCTGCGCAACTACAAACACATGCGCGAGCGTCGCGTGGTCTTCAAGCTGGGCTTGGTCTACGAGACCTCGCCGGATCGGCTCGAGCGCATCCCGAAGCTGATCGAGGAGATCATCCGGGCCCAGCGGTTCACCCGATTCGATCGTGCCCACTTCGCCGCCTACGGTGATTTTTCGCTGGACTTCGAGGTGGTCTACTATGTCATCGGTGCGGATTTCACGCTCTACATGGACATCCAACAGGCCATCAACCTCGCGATCTATCGCAAGTTCCAGGAAGAAGGCATCCAGTTCGCCTATCCGACCCAGGAGCTGATCGTGCGCCGGCCCCCGAGCGAGCTTGGCCGGGCGTCGGCTTGAGGTCGGGGGCTTCCGCTTCCTTGCCGCAGTCGGCGTGCTCTGCGCCGCTGCGGCTGTCCAGTCCGGAGACTGTCGAGCAGCTCGTCCTCTTGTCCGCATCCTGTGGCGGCACGCAGGCGATCTGGCCCGACGAGGCGGTCTGGCGGAGGCTGGTGGACCTGTCCGGTACGCTCGAGGAGCGCATCCGGCGGATGTTCGAGAACCTCTTCCCGGCCGACTGGCTGCGGGAGACCCCGGATCCGATGCAGGTCTTTCCGCCGATCACGGCACCGATCGACGATGCGAATCTGCTGCGCCAGGCCGACACACTCCGGGCCTGGCCCGGCGTCTGCCCAAGACTGTCTGAGATCACCGCCCCGACCCTGCTGATGACCGGCACCGAGGATGTCGTCATCCCGCCGCGCAATGCCTGGATCATCGGCGAGCGCATCGCCGGCGCCTCCGTGATTCAGATCAAGGGCGGCGGACACGGGTTTTTCTATCAGTCGCCCGAGCTGACCGCCCGCTATCTTGCCGCCTTCCTCGACGGGGAATCGGTGCGCCCGCACCCCGGCGGGTTTTGAGGCGATTTCCGGGCATACCCACCCCGACCACGCATGGCTGCGGAGTAGCCCGTAGGTTGTGCTGACGATAGGAAGCACAACTTCCCCCAACCGTTGGTTGTGCCTCGCACGGCTCGGCACAACCTACGCCGCTGACCCCGAATCCCCGAATCCCCGAATCCCCGAACCCGCCTCCTAGCCTCCGATATTCTCCTCCCACCAAGCCCGATAGGCCGCATCCGGCGGCACCACCTTGGCCGTTGCCTCGCTGACGCGGTTGCCCTCGGGATCGGCGATGGCGATCTGCATCTCGACGATTCCGCCGCGGATCAGGCGCGCAACCTCCAGCGTTACGACCAGCTCGTCGCCCGGATACAGCGGACGGCGCAGGCGCTCGGGCGAGAAGGTCAAGCCCAGCGTCCCGTCGCCCGGAAACTCGGTCCCGAAGAGGGCCGAGATGCGGGTCTGCACGAGCCCGCCCGGGACGATGATGTCGCGGGCATCCGGAAACCGCACCCGTGCCGCATCGAGGTCGCGATGGATCGCGTTGTGATCGCAGACCAGGGTACAGTAGCGGTCGACCTCCTCGCGGCTGAAGCTCAGGCGCGCCTCGTGGCGCATGCCGACCTCGAGCATCGCGGCGGTCAAGCAGCGGGTTGGCGTCATGGTTGGGATCTCCCTGTTGTCCTGCCGAGGCCGGAACCGGCGTTCGCGGCCTTCGCGACGCCGCTCAAATGACTTCCAGCGCGCGGATCAGCGCCATCACGTCCGGCTCTTCCGCCAGCTCGCCCTCCCAGACGCGATAGACACGCGTGTCGGGCGGGACGCCGAGGGTCAGCTCGGTGATGAACCCGGTCGCACCTTCGGGTGCCGGGTGCTCTCGGGGCGCCCCCAAGGCATCGATCAGGGCGGCGATCTCGCGGGTCTGACGCTCGTCGAGCGCGCCTTGGCGTGGCTTGTGGCTGGTGTGGTCGCCGCAGTCGACCCGATATTCACCCGTGGGCTCCAAGGTGATCTCCAGCGTATAGTCGTCTTGTCCGACGACCCGGTAGTGGACGCGCGGTATGGACATGACGTGTTTGCCTCCCTCGTGGTGATATGCCGGATTCGGGCGATTCCGAGTCCTGCCGATGCCCGATAGTTTATACCCTGCCGCTTGCTTTTCCCCGAGCCCGTTGGCAGGCTCCAAGCCTGCCGGGTGCCTAAAGGGCGCTTGGCGGATGACTAAAAACAACATGTTTGGGAGGATTTCGATGAAGTCTCGTTCTTTGGTGCCGCTCCTCGTCTTACTCGGAGCCGCTGCCGGCGCTTCCGCCCAGCCTTACGGCTACGCTCCTCCACCCATGCCTCAGGGCTACGCTCCTCCACCCATGCCTCAGGGCTACGGCCCGATGCCGATGCCCTACGGCGGCGCTTATCCGGCCAGGCCGGCCATGCCGGAGATGCCCGCCGCCCCGGCTCGCCCCGAGCGTCCTGCCGCGCCGCCCGCGCGTGCGCAGACCGCGGCGCCGGCTCGGGGTGCCGAGGCGCCTGCCGAGATGCCCGAAGGTCCTGCAGCCGCGGCCAGCGCGACGCTCAAAGAGGGCATGGATAAGCTCCTCGGCTTTCTCGCTCTTAAAGAGCTGCCGAATCGGCTCCAGGTCGCTGCCTTCCTCGACCGCGAGATTGCGCCCTATTTCGACTTCGAGTACATGGCCAAGTGGGTGGCCGGTCCGGCGTCCGAAGGCATGAGTGCCCAGGATAAGAAGGCGATGGCCGCGCATCTCGAGGCGGATTTCCTCGGTACCCTGGCGTCCCGGTTGATGGACTATCAGGGGCAGCAGATCCGCATGTTGCCGCCGCGCATGGGTCCGCGCGGCGACGTCAGCGTCAACGTGGCGCTGCTGGGCGCGCAGAGCTATCCCGCCAAGCTCGAGTTTCGGATGTACAACTCGCCGACCGGCTGGCGCGTCTACGATGTCGTGGCGAACGGTCAAAGCGCGGCCGCCTATTATCGGGTGCAGTTCCAGCGCATGGTCGGACAGGGGGCGGTGCCCGCGCGCTGATCCTCGACCGAGCCGCTCCTTGCGGAGCAGCTCGGTAGGTGCGAATGGATTCGCAGGGATTGAATCGCACACATGGATTCACAATAAATTCGCACCGACGGATTCGGCATGCGCTGTCGGCCCCGATCCGAGCGAACCACTTGAAGGAGAAGTAGCCAAAGGCGATAGACTGGACCTTGCGAGCGGTCGCAACCGCCGATCATTTCGCCCGACGGGGAGCCGACCATGGGGAGCCGACGATGGATGGACCGATGAACAGCGCACCGCCGGGCGCCGACGACATGCCATCCAAAGTCGGTCGGGCGATGTTGTTTGCGGCATGGATCGTCGGATTGGCGCTGCTGGCGATGTTCTTCGACGGCGTGATCACTGGCCGGGACAATCCCAACCCGGATCCGGTTGCGCTGCACAGCGGCAGCGGGGTCCCCGAGGTGCGCCTCGAACGCAACCGTGCCGGACATTATGTCGCCGGCGGCCGGATCAACGGCGAGCCGGTGCGCTTTCTGATCGACACCGGTGCAACCGACGTCGCCTTGCCGCTGTCCTTGGCCGAGCGCCTGTCGCTGCCGCTCAGACCCGGCGGCATGAGCAAGACCGCAAACGGCATGGTGCGGACCTGGACGACCCGGCTCGACTCCGTCGACCTCGGCGGATTGGTCGCGCGCAACGTCCGCGCGACGGTCTTGCCGAACATGCCGGGAGACGATGTCCTGCTGGGCATGAGTTATCTGAGCCATCTGGAGATGATCCAGCGCGGCGGGGTGCTGACGCTGCGTCCTCACATCGGATCATCTTGATCGGCATCTCGGTGCCGGCCTCCCGTGCCGACGCCGAATCTCGACGACACAACCTCGTCATCCGTATGGTTTCGGTTTAAGCTCGAACGATCCCGCGCGAAGGCGCGACGGCGCGACGGCGTCGCCGTCGCCATCGGCGGGTGGGTGGCCTGCGGCGATCCGGCCCCGCGATCGGGCTCGGAGTCAATGCCGACGGCGCTTCATTGGTATCGACGCACCCCGACGAACGATGATCAGACTGCAACGTATCCGAGAGAGCTCAGTCGCTTGGCTCAGGCGCAAGATGCCGATCCCCTTGTTTTTGCTCGCGGGTCTGCTGGTGATCCTGCTGGCGCGCGATCTGGCGGAGCGCCGGGAGAATCCGAATCCGAACCCGGTCGCCTATCTCGGCGCCGGTGACGTGCCCGAGGTGGTCCTGAAAGAGAATCAGGTGAGTCAATACGTGACTACCGGTCGGATCAACGGGACCCCCATCGAGTTTTTGGTCGATACCGGGGCCGTGGATGTCGCCATGCCCTACATGGTCGCCCAGACGCTCGGCTTGACGCTCCAGCCCGGCGGGATCAGCAAGACCGGAAACGGCGATGTCCGCACCTGGGTCGCGCGGCTGGAGAGTGTGGATGTCGGCGGGCTGGTCGCCTACGACCTGAGCGCGACCGTCCTCCCGAATATGCAGGGCGATCAGGTCTTGCTCGGCATGGCCTATCTCAGACGCATGGAGCTGGTGCTGCGCGGCGGGGAGATGATCCTTCGGCCGTATTCAGGCGACTGAGTAACGTGTCGGAGGTCAGTTGAGCACCGTCTAATCGTTGTCGATTACGACAACGACAACGATTACTGTGGCAAAGGAATTTAGGCGATTTCCGGGAATGAGCATCCCGGCCGTGCATGCCTCCAATGGTTACCGGGCGACTAAAGTCGCCCCTACATGTTGGTCGATGCATTCCCGGAAATCACCTTAATTCACCTGAAGCGCAACCCCGCCGCGTCTCGGATCGCCCGCGCCGTGCGTGCTGCCGTCGGGGGCAACCGCCACGCTGTGGGCACCCCCGAAGAAGACGCTCTCCCGATTCCAGACCTTGAGCCCCGGCCAGTGCGTGCCGAGCGCGGCGAGCGTGTCGTCCGTGATCGGCGGCTCGAGATTCAGCACCCCGTCTTCGTAGTGCATCCTGGGGGAGGCTACGGCTGCCTCCAGAGCAAGCCCGAAGTCGATCAGGTTGGAGACCACCTGCAGGATGGCGCTGCGGATCCGGTTGGATCCGGACGAGCCGGTCACGACCCACCCCCCGTCAGCCAGTGCCAGAAGGCTCGGCGCCATCATGGAGCTGATCCGCCGATTCGTCGGCCAGCGATGAAAACCGTGCGGGTTGATGTCCTCTTCACCCAGCATGTTGTTCAGCATGATGCCGGCGCCGGGCAGCACATAGCCGGCGCCTTCGCCGTTGGAGAGGGTCACGCTGGCGAGGTTGCCCTCGCGATCGGCGACACTGATCTGCGTGGTCCCGCGGCTGAAGGTCGCCGCACCCTCCATGAGCTTGCGATAGGCTTCCGGAATGCTCGGGGCCACGTCCGAGAGCGGCCCCGAGAGTGGCCCCGAGAGCGACTCGGCGAGCGCGGCCGGCTGTGCCCGACGCAGACGTTGGGTCAGCTCCTGGGCGAGGGCGAGCGCGTGCAGATGCGCCGGGCTGCCGCGTCCGAGACGGGCCGGCTCGACGCCGTCGAGTAGACCCAGGGTGACGCCGAGCAGGAACCCGCCCTGCGAGGGTGGCGGATTCGTGTAGAGGTGCGCCCCGCGATAGGGGTGGACGAGCGGGGCGCGTCGCTCGACCCGGTAGTCGGCGAGATCCGCTGCGCTCAGATGCCCTCCGTGCTCGGCGCAATCGCGGACCAAGCGCGCTCCCAGGTCGCCGCGATAGAAGGGATCCGCGCCCTCGCGGGCGATCCACTCCAGGGTCTCGGCAAGCGGCGGGTTGCGCACCCGTGCACCGACCGGGGCGAGCCGGTCGGGTCGATCCGGGTCGGCGGAGAGTGCGAGTGCCGCGGGGCTCGCGTGCAGGATCGGCGCGACGATCTCGGCGATACCCCGCTGGACGCGGTTCACGATCACCCCGTCGCGCGCGAGACGGCAGGCCGGGGCGACAATGGCCGCGAGCGGAAGCCGACAGTGTTCGCGATGGATCGCGACGAGACCGGCGATCATCCCCGGTGTTGCGATCGATCCTTGTCCGATGTGGAACTCCTGCGTGGCGTCGCCGAAATCGGCGAGGATCGGATAGAAATCCAGCTCCTGCTCCGGGCGGTGTCGGTGCGGGGTCTGCGCGAAGAAGTCGAAGAGCTCCGGCGCCCCGCCGGCAGGCCGGGCGAGCAGGAAGCCGCCGCCGCCGAGCGAGGCCAGGACCGGCTCGGCGATGCAGGCCGCGCAGAGCGCCGCGAGCGCCGCGTCGAACGCATTGCCGCCGGCACGCAGGGTCTCGGCGGCCGCCTCTGCGGTCAGCGGATGGCCGGCCGCGACGCTACCGAGGATGGTCATGGGAGCCGGTGTCCGGATGAGGGTGTCGAATGCATTGTCGACCTGTCGTCTGCCGATGGCGTGGGAGGAGGCGGTCGCCGCCTCTCGTGCTTGATGTGTCCGCTCGCTGTTGCCCGAGGCAGAGGTTCATCCCGGGGTGCAACCGACCGCCGATCATGCGAATCTAACGTGTCGGACCTGCACTCGCGAGCAGCATGATCCGACGATGTCGCCCGACGCTCAAGCCGGTTCAACCCATCCGATGCCCTCCTGAATGGTCGACGCAACGAACCTACAGACCCCGCACGGCGATCGCACCGAGACCGAGTCACTGCGGCAAGCCTTGGGCGAGGTGCGTCGCGAGGCCCAGCAGGAGGTCGCGCGCATCAATCGCCGGTTGCGCGAGCGTTCCGCGGTCGAGGGCGGAGCGGCCTCGGCCGCAGAGCAACTCGCACTTCGTCAGGAGCTCGACAGCCTTCAGCGGACCCTCGGCGCGAAAGAGCAGGCGCTCGACGCGATCACCGAGGAGTGCCGCCGTCTCGAGGACGTGTTGGAAGATCAGCATCTGGTCTTCGACGGCCTGCGCAAAGAGGTCGAGCGGCGCGATCTCTCCCTGACGGCCGCCCAAGAGGAGGTCAGTCGTTTAAGGCAGGCCCTGCTCGATCTGCAGGGGCAGGGGAGCGAGCCCGGGCTGCTCGAGCCGGCACCGCCGCGCGGGCTGTCCGCCGAGCCGCCTCGGATCCGGCCTCGCGCGGTCGGCGTCGGCCTCTGGCCGCTGCTTCTACTCCCGGCGCTTGTCGTGCTCGTCCTTATCGTTTGGCTGCGCGCCGATCGTCCGCGGGCCCCCGCGACCTCGGATATCGCCACCTCGGAGTCCTCGGGAACGGAGACCGCGACCGATGGGGGTGCGTTGCCGCCCGACTCCGAGTCGACGGCCGAGCCTCTTGAGCCCTCGAGCGTTTCTGTCCCGACACAGCGTGATCGGCTGCGCAACGGCGGCTTTGGCCCGACGCTCGCGAGGCTCCCGGGCGGGCGTTTCCTGATGGGCCGGAATCTCACGGTCGCGAGCGATTTCGGGCCGGCGCGCGAGGTCGAGATCGCGCCTTTCTTGATGGGTGTCTACGAAGTCACCTTCGAGGACTACGATCGTTTCGCCCGCGCCGTCGGCCGCGGATTTGCGAAGGACTTCGGATGGGGTCGAGGCAACCGCCCGGTGGTCGGGGTGAGCTGGGACGATGCCCGCGCCTATACGGCCTGGCTGTCCCGCGAGACCGGACGTAGCTACCGCCTGCCGAGCGAGGCCGAATGGGAGTATGCGGCGCGAGCCGGCGGGCGCGGATCCTATTGGTGGGGCTTCGGGCTGGAGCCGAATCGGGCGGTCTGCTTCGATTGCGGCAGCGCCTGGGACAACCGCGCGACGGCCCCCGTGGGGAGCTTCAACCCGAGCCCCTTCGGTCTCCACGACACGGCGGGCAATGTCATGGAGTGGGTCGCGGACTGCTATCAGTCGGGCTACGAAGGCGCACCGAGCGACGGGCGCGCCCGGACGGACGGTCCCTGCACCGATCGTGTCGCCCGCGGCGGCGCCTTCAACAAACCTTCCGCCTCGATGCGAACCTTTGTTCGCGCACGCTTCGTTCCGGGAACGCGTCTGGACATGCTGGGGTTCCGCGTTGCACGCGATCTCTGATCCTGTCGAGGCCGTGCGGGTGCGCTCGGCCGGCCCCGTGCTGGGTGTCGGCATCGCCGTGCTCGACCTCGTCAACGAGGTCGCGGTCTATCCCGCCGAGGACGACGAGGTTCGCGCCCTGGCCTTGCGCCGGGTGCGCGGCGGCAACGTTACCAACAGTCTCGCCGTGCTGTCGCGACTCGGACACGGCTGCCGTTGGGTGGGCACCCTGGGCGACGACCCGGCGGCCGATCTGATCCTCGCCGACCTTGCCGGTCACGGCATCGAGGTACGGGATGCCGTGCGGGTGCCCGGCGGGACGACCCCGACCTCTTCGATCCTGCTCAGCCGCGCCGGCGGCAGCCGGACCATCGTCCATTTTCGGGACCTGCCCGAGCTGAGTGCGGACGATTTCGGCCGGGTCTCGCTCGATGGACTCGCCTGGGTCCATTTCGAAGGGCGCAACCCGCAGGAGACCGCACGGATGATCCGCCGTGTCCGCGAGGAGGCCCCGGATGTGCCGATCTCGGTCGAGCTCGAAAAACGCCGCCCGGGGGTCGAGGCGCTGCTGACGGGTCCGCAGGTGCTGCTGGCGAGTCGTGCCTTCGCGCGTGCCGGCGGATTCGAGGATGCGGGTGATTTCCTCGAGGATCTCCTCGTGTGCAGCGATGCACGGCTCGGCGTTGTTGCCTGGGGCGCGCAAGGTGCCGCGTTCCTTGCGCGCGGCGGTCATGTCCAGCGGGTGCCGGCCTATGCCCCGACGCCTGTCGTCGATACGCTGGGTGCGGGCGATGTCTTCAACGCCGGGGTGATCCACGGCCTGCTGCAGGGTCTGCCCGCCGCCGAGGCGCTCGCGCAGGCGGTCAAGCTCGCGGGTCTCAAATGCGGGCATCGGGGCGTCGTGATGGGGCCCGAATCGCCTCCGACCTACGACTGACTGACCGGCTGCTGAAGAAGAAGACTGCACAAGAGGGTATGCCAGCCGAGTGGTGCGCAGGTCCGCTCCGATCGCGTGTACAGCAGTGCGTCAGCCGCCGATCGGGTCCGCGATCGCTCCTTCCGGAAAGTCCATCGAATCCGGTATCCCGAACCCCTTCTCCCGTTGCGTCCAGGCCCACGCCGCCTGGATGGCGCACAGCAGGGCATCGAGCCGGTCACCGCTCGGATCCTCGGCGAGGTTCGGATCCGCCTCGACCTTCAGGCTGTAGACGTCGAAATCGCACTCCAGACAGGTGATGGGCTTGCGGCGACTCGGTCGGCTGGTGAAATCGATGCCGTAGATCTTCATACGCGCGCGATGCGGCGTAGGTGCCAATTGATTCGCATCGGTACGGTGGGCGACTTGCGAATCAGTTCGCACCTACCCGGTTCAAGGCGCTGGATTCGGCTGCCGCGTATGGATCGCCTCGATCTCCGCGATCACCTCATTCGAGAGCGTGAGCTCCGCGCTGGCGAGGTTGGCCTCCAACTGCTCGGGCGTCGTCGCACCGATGATGTTGGACGTGACGAATGGACGGCTCGTCACCCAGGCGAGTGCCATCTGCGCCGGGTCGAGTCCATGGCGGCGGGCGAGTGCGACATACTCGGCCGTGGCGCGCTTGGCCTCCGGGTTGGAATAGCGGCTGAAGCGCTCGAAGCGTGTGACGCGGGCACCGGCCGGGCGTGCGCCGTCCAGATACTTTCCCGAGAGCACGCCGAAGCCGAGCGGCGAGTAGGCCAGGAGACCGCAGTTCTCCCGAACGGCGACCTCGGCGAGGCCGACCTCGAAGGTCCGGTTCAGCAGACTGTAGGGGTTCTGGATGCTGACCATGCGCGGCAGGCCATGCTGCTGCGCGAGCGTGAGATAACGCATCAGGCCCCAAGGTGTCTCGTTGGAGACGCCGATCTGCCGAATCTTGCCGGCCCGGACCTGGTCGGCGAGGACCTCGAGGGTCTCCAGCAAGGGGACGCTGTACGCGTCCTCCACGGGTGAATAGCCGAGCTTGCCGAAGTAATTGGTCTCGCGGTCCGGCCAGTGGAGCTGGTAGATGTCGATCCGGTCCGTTTGCAGCCGCTTCAAGCTGCCGTCCAGGGCGGTCACGATATTGACGCGGTCCAACCGCGACCTGCCGCCGCGAAGATGCGGCAGCCAAGCGCCAGGGCCGGCCACCTTGGAGGCCAGAACCACCCGGTCACGACAACCGCGCGACGCGAACCAGGTGCCGATGTAGGCTTCGGTCCGGCCGATGGTCTCAGCGCGCGGCGGCACCGGATACATCTCGGCCGTGTCGATGAAGTTGATCCCCGCGGCGAGCGCGCGGTCGAGCTGGGCATGTGCCTCGGCCTCGCTGTTCTGCTCGCCGAAGGTCATGGTGCCGAGGCAAAGTGCGCTGACGCGGATGTCGGTGCGTCCGAGTGGTCTGAGCTCCATTGCGTCCTCCTCAATCGTGTCGGTGATGGATCGAATCGCCCACGCACATGATCAAGAGAAGAATCACCCCGATTCTAAATCGCGTCCAGAGCGACACGCTTCTTTTTCATTTTGCTTTTGGCTTCGGAGATGTCCTCGATCTCGGTGAGACGCGGTTTAGAATTTAATATTTTTGAATACCTTAAACCGCGCCAGCTCCGACAGTCGTCGGAGCTGGCGCGGCCAAGCCACTCCACCAAATGACGCATACCGCACCGGACGCGGTTTAGCGAAGAAGCAACTGCTGCGGATACGCGGTAACGGAGACCGCGCGGGCTCGGCGCGCGAACGTCCGTGCGCTCTTCCCGCCCGGCCGGAGCCCCGGCCGGAGCGCGTTCCACACGCCATCGGCCGGGAACCGCGGCATCAGAACGCAGGCCCGCCGCGCATCTTGCCCTCCGCACAGGGTTCGCCCGGACCTCCGCGCTTGGACCCGGGTCCGCGGGACTCGAAGCGTTTGAGCTGATCCTCGGTCATGACGGTCTTGATCTGTTCTCGGATCTCGCCTCTGGCCATGCCCGAGCCGTCGTTCTTGGTCTGCATGACGGTGCGTACCTGGAGGATCTGCTCCTCGCTCAGATCCAGTCGGTCGGCGAGCCGATCGAGATGCCTTTCCATCCGCGCGTTCCGCTGCTCTTCGATACGGGCCTGTTGCTCGGGCGTGAGAAGGGTGCCGATGCGCGCCTGCACCTCCTCACGCTGTTGCAGCGCCTGTGTGCGTTGCTCCTCCAGGATGGTCCGGATCTCGCTCTGTTGCTCGGTCGTCAGGTCCAGGGTCCGGGTCATCCGTTCGATGCGCTGGTCCGCGAACGCGCTCGGGTCTTGCTCAAAGCCGCGAGGTCCGGCCAAGGCCGAGGTGGCCATGACGGCCGTGACGGCGAACGCCAAGGTTGCGGTGCGAAAGCTCTTGCCGGTATTCATGATATGTCACCTTTGATGTCTTCGTTGCGTCTCGGGAAGGTCCCGATGCGATGTCGAGTCCAGTCCCGACGCTTTGCAGGTTAGGTGACCAGGGTGCAGGAGCTGTGCAGAGATCGTGCAGATTTCGTGGAAGCGGACGAGTCCGAGCCGAACGGTCGAGACTCAGCCAG
This sequence comes from Thiocapsa sp., assembly GCF_018399035.1. Classification (GTDB taxonomy): domain Bacteria; phylum Pseudomonadota; class Gammaproteobacteria; order Chromatiales; family Chromatiaceae; genus Thiocapsa. The sequence goes on along the minus strand of NZ_CP073760.1, from coordinate 3,469,829 downwards.
GTTTGTGCATGAGGGCCTCGTCGATGTCGGGTTCCTCGTAGCGGTAGCCGACGCCGTAGACCGAGTGGATCAACTCGACATCCGGCGCCAGCTCGGTGAGTCGGCGCCGAAGCTTCTTGATGTGGCTGTCGATGGTGCGATCGGACACGACCCGGTTGTCGGGATAGATCCGGTCCATGAGGTGGTCGCGCGAGAGGATTCGCCCCGCGGCCTGATGGAGCGCGGCCAGCAATGCCAGCTCCACGGCGGTCAGCGTGATGACCCTGCCGTCGTGCGAGACCTGCAATCGGTCCGGCTCGAGTGTCAGGAAACCGCTCCGCCGGTGCTCGGGCGCCCGGCTCGTTCGTCTCAGGACGGCCTTGACGCGGGCCACCAACTCGCGCGGGCTGTAAGGTTTACAGACATAGTCGTCGGCACCCAGCTCGAGCCCCAGCAGGCGATCGATCTCCTCGACCCGCGCCGTCGTCATGATGATGGGCACCTGAGCGCGGCTGCGCACCTCGCGACAGATGCTCAACCCGTCCTGACCGGGCAGCATGAGGTCGAGCAGGATCAGATCCGGTCCTTCTCGCTCGATCCAGGCGACTGCACCCGTGCCGGTCGCCAGGTGATGGACCCGGAAGCCGGCCGCACGCAGATAGTCGCCGACCACGTCGGCCAGGCGCTCCTCGTCCTCGACGATGAGGATCAACGGCAATGCATTTTGGTTCATTGAGATCTTTCCCCTCGGTCTGCCGGCAGCTCGATCCGGATCGCACAACCGCCCGCTGCCGCAGCCTGTGCTTCGATCGTCCCGCCATGCGCCAGCACCACGTTCTTCGCGATCGCAAGACCCAATCCCGCGCCGCCCGTGTGGCGGCTACGCGAGGCATCGACCCGATACAGCCGGTCGAAGAGCCGCGGTAGGTCCTCGGTCGGGACGCCGGGCGCCGTATCCTCGAAGGTGATCCGATAGCCGCCGCCCGGACCTGCGTCCAGGGTCACCGTCAGCCCTCCGCCCGGATCCGTGTAGCTCAGGCTATTGTGAAGGAGGTTGCCGAAGAGTTGGGAGATACGGCCCGCGTCCGCGTGCAGAGGAGCACACCCCGCAGGACCCGGATCGCGCCGACCGGCGAGCCGATTGTCGAAGACCAAGTCGAGCCCCGCGGCCTCGAAGCGCGTCCGGAAGGCATCGACATCCTCGCGCAGGATCTCGGCAAGGTCGATCTCCTGCATGCGGTAGGCGAGCGCACCGAGATCCGTCGTTGCGAGATCGTTCAAGTCTTCGACCAGGCGCGAGAGCCGCAGCACGTCCCCGTGCAGGCGATCGACCTCCGCGCGGTCCAGCGGCCTCACGCCATCCTGCATGGCTTCCAGATGCGCACGCAACAGCGCGATCGGCGTGCGCAGCTCATGGGAGATGTCCGCGACCCACCGACGCCGCGCCCGATCGTTACGCCCCAGGGCATCGGCAAGGGCGTTGATATCTCGGCCCAAACGGGCGATCTCGTCGCCGCCGCCGATCGCGACGCGGGCATCATAGTCCCCGGCCGCCAGTCGGCGCGCGGTCCGCTGGAGCTCCTTCACCGGCCGAATCAGTCGACTGGACAGCGGATAGGCCAAGGCGGCCGCGAGCGCCAGCATCGCCGCCACGATCAGCCAGAGCCGCCCGCCTTGGCGCTCGACGAAATGCAGATCGGCGAGCTCCGCGACCGGGGGGCCCGCGATGACCGCAAGCGCACCGATGGGCGTACCGTCGAGATCCAACGGAAAACGCCGGGTGTCGGGCAACAGCTCGGGTCGACCGTAGATCAGGCCGCCCTCGGCGTCGAGCAGCATCAAACGCAGCTCGATTGGCGCCCCCTGATCCCGTCGCTCGTCCCGCAACGCCGACGGCGGTGGCCAGACGAAGCCATCGCTACCGTCCGCCTGATGATGCGGTCCGAGAAAGCGCCGTACCCACGGCGGAGAACGCGAGCCCTCGCCCGGACCGCCCCGACGCCCCTCCGCGGGCCAATTGCGCCCGAGCAGCGCGCCGAGCCACAGCCGCGGCGACGCACGCAGCGGCGCCCAACTCTCCTCCCGGGCATAGATCTCGGCGAGACGCTCGGCAATGATCTCGACCCGCGCCTGCTCACGCGCCTCGGCCAACTCCACCAGTCCGCGTTGAAGCGACCAGTGTACGAATGCTTGCGTGCCCGACAACACCAGAACGCAGGCGAGCAGAAGCGTGAGGAAGACCTTGGTGTGGATGGAGAGTGACATCGTGACGGCAGCTCCGGATAACAGGCGACGGTGCACTAAAAAAGGAACGGGATCGAACCCGACGCTTTCTCTACATTTCGCAATGCGCGATGAACGTCCATGCGTTTCAATGGCGCCTTCCGGATTTCGCGTCGGACCCGTCACAGGCCACGGCTATTTGGCGCCTGTCGCAGGCGCCGAATCCTCGGGTGCGATCGCCGGGAGTGTTCCTTCAAGCTCCGTGGACCGTCAAGCCGGCCGAAGAAGACGACTGCAAGTCGTCGATCCCGGGGGTGTTGTCGCTTCGCGACAATCGGGTTGTGCTGCCGGGGGCGATGTGAGCGTTGCCGCCGACTCGCCGATCCGACGTTGCACCCGAAAGAGCGAGGACAGTCAATCATCGACCTTTAGCGGAGCGCGCAATGGGGATGCAACGCATTGTTAAACAAGGTTTTCGTGGCGTTATGATCGCCATGTGCATCGGGGCTGCGGGCACGGCTCAGGCGCAATCCTTTGTCGTGGACACTGGCGTGATCAGCGGCGTGACGGGTGTCGAGATCCAGGGCAGCCTGTACGACGTCACCTTTGCCGATGGCTCCTTCAATAGCGTCTACCCATCCGAGCTCAGTGGATACGGTCAGCTCGCACGGGCGGTCGCTCAAGCCCTCCTCGTTGCAAGCGAGAGCGGTGCACTCCCGGCCAACCCCGGCGGTGTACGGAACCGACAGCTCCATGGCTGCCGCTCTCGCGACTCCTGCACCGTCCTGATTCCGGAACACTCGACAGGCGCGGCGCCCTCTGCGCAAACGACCTACGCGGTCGAGGTGATCTATTCCGGGGAGCGGTTCCGTTCGGTCCCGTCCAAACTGTGGCCTTTCGATGCATCCACGGACACCGTGCATATGCCCGACATGCTGTACGCGATCATCACTCCGGCCCGCTAGCGAGGGGGGTGGTTACGGGTCGAGAGCGCTATTCTGCAGAATTCGTGAACGCGTCGATCCGTTATTATTCACACGGGCGTTTCTGGGGTTTCGTCCGGCAGTGCTGACGCTCCTAATCTCCAGCCGATTCCCCGCAAGTACCCGCTCGAGAGCGTTTTGACGCAGAAATCCACGCGTCACGGCGTCGTCCGCGCGCTGCACAATCATGCGGCGACTTGCAGATGTCTTCTTCTTCCGCCGGCTTGAGGGCCGGCGCCCAAACGCCCAATGCGGCGATCCCGGTATCGGGCTCAAACCCACATCACGGTCCAGTTCCGAGCGTTGCAGGAGCGATTCCGTGGTGCGTGACCTGCAGCGCTCAAGATCGGACCTCTCCGGCAAGCCCCGGGGCAAGTCCGAGAGCAATTCTCGGGATTGACATGACCTGACTCAGCGGCGAAGCTCCATAAGTCCACGGCTGGAGCAGAAAATGTTGGGAGAGGTCTCACCTGAGTCTGCATCCAAGCCGGGCCCCCACCCCTCTAAGTGTCATCGTTGACAGATGGTTCCGTGATCTGCTCGCGGACCGACGGATTCAGATGCACGTCGTTGTGAATCACGAAACTGTCTCGGTGACGCAAGAGGGCAATGACGATATGAATGGAGGAGGTTCGATGAAAACAACCAAGACCCTTGCGGTGTTCAGTCTCGCCGCATCTCTAGCCTGCAGCAGCTACGTGCTCGCACAAGAGGTCGGTGACGGCAATCGCTACAACCGCGATCGCTTCTACCACTCGGAGATCAGTAATTCCGAGGCCTATCTGGCAATGATGCAGAACACGGCCGTGATTATCGATGTCCGCACTTTGCGCGAGTATTCGGCCGGGCACCCGGAGCGCGGCTACAACATACCCTACCCGCTCATTACGAACGACTCGGCGCCTCTGCAGGATTCGCGGATCTTGCAGGACCCCGACGTCTTCTACTGGGAGGTGTACAACATCGCGAAGGGCAAGCTGGATACGCCCTTGGTCACCGTTTGCAGGACCGGTTCACGCAGCATCGCAGCCGCTAATATTCTGGCCACGGGCGGGGCCGAGATCAACGGCGAGTTCGTGCAGTTCGGCGAACCCTTCACCAACGTACGCAACCATTGGCCTGGCTTCGTCGGCCAGTACCTCTACGCATTCAACGGAGGCACCATCGCGCTCGACGGGGGTAAACCGATTCCGCTTGATCTGGACAACGACGGGATGCTGAACATCGATGCCGCCGACATCTTCTCGCACACGAAAGACAAGAACCCGGACAAGGACGGCTGGCGCAACTTTGGCGATCTGCCCTTCTCGACACAGATCCGTCGCCCTCTTGCGTACATGAACGACGTCTCGCTCTACGAGCCGTACTTCGAAGAGTCCCGCACGCCACCCCAGGCCGCCCGGCCGCCCCGAGGCAACTCGAACCGCTAGACTGAAGCGGGCCCCCGCCCGGCGGGCATTGCTCGTCGGGTCGGGGGCGCCTCGGGTAGAGTCGAGAGCCGAAGTCGAGGGTCGCTCGAAACGAACCCCGGAGCTCTCGAAGCCTCACCGAGGCTGCACATCGCGCCACCGCCACAGGGGTATGCTTAACGCCGCGGAGCGGGTGTCACGAACCCATAAGGGTTTCGGTGCCCGTTCCATCGCGCGAATCCGTGCAGCGTTTCCGCGATGTCTCGTCCTGCCGCCGATCCTCGCTCCCCAGCTTACAAGCATGATTTTTTCCGTGTCCAAGCCGAACCCTGGTTCGCATACCGCAAGCCTGCCCCTCCGCGAGCCCTACATCGCACCCACAGAGTTGATCCTCCCGAAAACCTACCTAATGTCCAACAGATGAGGTCACCCCGACCAAGCCACCTCCGACAGGCGCGACATGACGATCGACGGTACGCTGTTCTCGCCGGCCCTGCTCTGGGTCATGAATCTGCTCTTCGCCTTCATCCTGCTGCTCGCCTTGCGGTTGACGCCGTGGCGGAAGTTTCGCGACATGGAGCAACTGAACGTCTTTCTCGGGGCAGTCGTTGCGCTGCTGGTGCTCTGGCACATGGATGTTCAGGTGCAGTCCGGGTTGTCGTTTCATCTGCTCGGGGTGACGGCCATCACCCTGATGTTCGGATGGTCATTGGCGGTGATCGGGGCGGCGTTGGTCCTGCTCGGGGTGGTCCTGAACGCGGGAACGGGCTGGGACGGGTTTGCGATGAATGCCCTCCTCACGGGGGTCGTGCCGGCGACCCTCACCCAGGTCGCCTTGATCCTGATCCGCTGGTATCTGCCCAAACAGTTCTTCGTCTATGTGCTGGTGAACGGGTTCCTGACCGCCGGTTTGGTGGGCGTGATGACGGGCTATCTTGCGGCCGGGTTGCTGGTGGTCAGCGGCGCTTACAGCTTCGCCGATCTCAGCGAAACGGTGCTACCCTTCTTTCCTTTGATGTTCATGCCGGAGGCCTTCCTGAACGGCTGGATCTTGGCTGTGCTGGTGGCCTTCAAGCCGCAGTGGGTCTACTCCTTCAGTGATGAACAGTATCTGAAAGGCAAATAAGGGAGTTCTCGACATGGGTTGGGTCGGCACAGCCGTCGGCGGCGCCATTGGTCTGGTCGTGGGAGGTCCGGTCGGCGCGGTGTTCGGTGCGGCCTTGGGGCAGGGTGTCGATCGGGGCTGGATCGGCGGTGCGCGGCGCCCGGCCTTGACGGGTGCGCAGCGGGCGCGGGTCCAGGCGCGTTTCTTCGAGACGACCTTCTTGGTGATGGGGCATGTCGCCAAGGCCGACGGACGGGTCAGCGAGGCGGAGGTCGCCTTGGCGCGTTCAGTGATGGATCGGATGTCCTTGGGCACCGACCAGCGCCGCGTGGCGATCGGCCTTTTCAACCAAGGCAAGTCGCCGGATTTCGATCTGGCGGGCGCCATCGCTGCGTTGAAGGCGGTCTGCACGGGTCAGGGGACCTTGATTCACCTGTTCCTCGAGGTGCAGCTCCTGACCGCCTATGTGGACGGCGCCCCGACGCCGGATCAGCGGCGCGCGCTCGAGACCATCCGGCGCGGGCTCGACGTCTCGGCCTTCGCCTATCGGCAGCTCGAAAACCTCTTGGTGCTGCAGCAGCGGATGCATGCCGGCGCGACCGGGCAGTCCGGTCGCGGCAGGTCCTCGACGGCGGCAAGGCCGGCGCCGCTCTCCAGCGCCTACGCCACCTTGGGGGTCGGCCCCAAGGCGAGCGATGCCGAGATCAAGAAGGCGTATCGGCGTCTGATGAGTCAGCATCATCCGGATAAGCTGATGGCGAAGGGTCTGCCGGAGGAGGCGATGCGGATGGCCTCGCAGAAGACGCAGGAGATCCGGCGTGCCTACGAGACCATCACCGAGGCCAGGGCGGCCTAGGCGTATGCGTCCGCGTGCCGAGTGAAAATCCGGCCCGCTTCGGTTAGAGTTCCGCACTTTCAACATCAAAACGGATCCGGACCGAGGCGCGTGTGCCGCGGTGAGCGAGATCTTAGGGGACAACAGCATGACGCCTGATCTGATCGCACCGTCCATCCTCTCGGCGGATTTCGCCCGGCTCGGCGAGGAGGTCGACAATGTGCTCGCCGCCGGGGCGGACATCGTCCATTTCGACGTGATGGACAACCATTACGTGCCGAATCTGACCATCGGCCCGCTGGTCTGCGAGGCACTGCGCAAGCACGGCGTGACCGCACCGATCGACGTGCATCTGATGGTCAAACCGGTCGATCGGATCATCCCGGACTTTGCCGCAGCGGGCGCCACCTACATCACCTTCCATCCGGAGGCGAGCGAGCACATCGACCGCACCCTGCAGTTGATCCGCAACGAGGGCTGCAAGGCCGGTCTGGTCTTCAACCCGGCCACATCGCTGAGCTATCTCGACTATGTGATGGACAAGATCGACATGATCCTGCTGATGTCGGTGAACCCCGGCTTCGGCGGGCAGAGCTTCATTCCGGCGACGATGGACAAGCTGCGCGCGGCGCGCAAGATGATCGATGCCTCCGGGTTCGATATTCGGCTCGAGGTCGACGGCGGCGTGAAGGCCGACAACATCGGCGCGATCAAGGCAGCCGGCGCCGACACCTTCGTCTCCGGCTCCGGGATCTTCGGCAAGGGCCGCGACAGCGATCCGCACCGCTACGACAGTATTATGCGCGAGATGCGGGAGCAGATGGCGGGCTAAACCGTGTCCGGGGCGCAGGTCGGGGTGGGAGTTGGGTCGATGCGGCCGAGCTTCCCCGCGAGCTTTGAGTCGACGCGGTTCAGGTGATGAAGGGCCTGAATGGCTTGTCCGATTGTGTTGTTGAGCCTGGAGCCGTGAGCGCATGCTGCGACCGAAGATGATCCTGATCGACGTGGACGGCACGCTGGTGGACAGCGTCCCGGATCTGGCCTTTTGTGTCGACGCCATGATGGAACGGCTCGGCCGTGCGCCTCACGGGGAGACGGCCGTGCGCAACTGGGTGGGGAACGGCGTGGAACGGCTGGTGCGCCGGGCGCTGATCGGACAACTCGACGGCGAGCCGGACGAGGCGGATTTCGAGGCGGCGCTTCCGATCTTTCTGGAGCTCTATGCGGAGAACACCTCCAAGCGCTCGGTGCTCTATCCGGGCGTGATCGAGGGTATCGCCTTCATGAAGGGTGCGGGTTATCAACTCGGCTGCGTGACCAACAAGGCCGCTCAGTTCACCGAGCCGCTGTTGCGTGATCTGGGGATCCGCGAGAATTTCGGCCTGGTGGTCAGCGGTGATACGCTACCGAAAAAGAAGCCGGATCCCATGCCGTTGCTCCATGCGGCGCAACACTTCGGTGTCGAGCCTGCGGAGGCGCTCATGATCGGCGACTCGGTGAGCGACGTGACGGCCGCGCGTGCCGCCGGCTTCGGGATCATCTGCATGAGCTACGGCTACAACCACGGTCAGGACATCCGCGCGGCCAAGCCCGATGCGGTGATCGACTCCATGGTCGAGCTCAAGCAATTTCTGGCCGGATAATCTTTTGACCGCGTAGGATGGGTAGAGCGCAGCGAAACCCATCCTCCAGACCGCAACGTCTCCGGACTGTCGTTCTGTTCCGTGACGGCGGCGCGGGGAGGATGGGTTTCGCTCTCGCTCTACCCATCCTACGGGTGTGGGTGTTTCGGATCTCGCCGCGGGGAGGATGGGTTTCGCTGCGCTCTACCCATCCTACGGGTGTTGATTTGTGTGATGACTGCGGCTTGCGTTTGGGGTCGCGATGTTGATGATCGAACATGAGGCTTCGGACGATGCGAGCGATGACCGGGTGGCGATGGCGAGGTTGAGACCGCGTGCCGACCTGCCTTGAACCCCATTGCTCGGAGACCCCGATGACCCCCGCTGCCTTTCGTGCCCTGGCCGACCAGGGTAACAACCGTATTCCGATCCTGCGCGAGGTCCTTGCCGACCTCGACACCCCGCTCAGCGTCTATCTCAAGCTCGCCGAGGGGCCTTACTCCTACCTGCTTGAATCCGTGCAGGGCGGCGAGAAGTGGGGGCGTTATTCCATTATCGGCCTGCCCTGTCGCACCCTGCTGCGGGTGAGCGGCCGCGAGATCCGCGTCGAGCGTGACGGCGCGGTCATCGAGTCCGTCGAGACGGCGGATCCGCTGGCCTGGATCGATGCCTATCAAAAGCGCTTCAAGGTTGCCGATCTCGCCTGTCTGCCGCGCTTCACCGGCGGTCTGGTCGGCTATTTCGGCTACGACACCATCCGCTATATCGAGCCGCGTCTGGCGACCTGCCCCAACCCGGATCAGCTGCAGACCCCGGACATCCTGCTGATGGTCTCGGACGAGGTGGTCGTCTTCGACAATCTCAGCGGCCGGATGTACATCATCCTGAACCTCGACCCGAGTGCAGGGGATACCCTGGAGGCCGGCGAGGCGCGCATCGACGCGCTCTGCGAGCGGATGCGCCGCGGTGCCCCGCGACGTTCCGTGGAGCAGGGGCGCACGGTGAGCGAGACCGACTTCGTCTCCGGCTTCACCGAGGATGGCTTCAAGCACGCGGTCGAGCGCATCAAGGACTACATCCTGGCCGGCGACTGCATGCAGGTCGTCATCTCGCAGCGGCTCTCCATCCCCTTCCGGGCGCCGCCGCTGGATCTCTATCGGGCGCTGCGCGGGCTCAATCCATCGCCCTACATGTATTTTCTCGATCTGGGCGATTTTCACATCGTCGGCTCCTCGCCCGAGATCCTGACCCGGCTCGAGGACGGCGTGGTCACGGTCCGCCCGATCGCCGGCACCCGCCGGCGCGGCGAGACCGAGGCCGAAGACCAGGCACTCGAAGCCGAGCTGCTGGCCGATCCCAAGGAGCTGGCCGAGCACCTGATGCTGATCGACCTGGGCCGCAACGACGCCGGGCGCGTGGCCGAGATCGGCAGCGTGCGCGTGACCGACAAGATGATCGTCGAGCGCTATTCGCACGTGATGCACATCGTCTCGAACGTGGTCGGCGATCTGCGCGAGGGCATGAACGCCATCGACGTGCTGCGCGCGACCTTCCCGGCCGGCACCGTCTCCGGGGCGCCCAAGATCCGCGCGATGGAGATCATCGACGAGCTGGAACCCGTCAAGCGCGGCATCTATTCGGGTGCGGTCGGTTATCTGTCCTGGAACGGCAACATGGACACGGCGATTGCGATCCGCACCGCCGTGATCAAAGACGGCATGCTTCACATCCAGGCCGGCGCCGGCATCGTGGCCGATTCGGTCCCGGACGCCGAATGGAAGGAGACCATGAGCAAGGGCCGCGCGGTCTTTCGCGCCGTGGCCTTGGCCGAGGCGGGCATTGAGCGCGGCGCCGGGCGAGTCGTTTGACCCTTGCGTTGCTATCATTGTCAGCACACTGGTTCGCCGGAGCAGGCTCGTGGCTCATCTCGTTGTCAGGAATCTCGACCACAGCATCGTCGAAGCGCTCAAACATCGGGCGGCCGTCCACGGGCGCAGCGCCGAGGCCGAGCACCGTTTGATCCTTGAGCAGGTCTTGTTGCATTCGCCCAAGCGCAGCTTTGCCGAGGTTCTGGCGTCCATGCCGGATGTCGGACGCGACAGCGACTTCCAGCGCGCAGAGGCCACGGAGGCGCAGACGGTGTATTTGATTGATACCAATGTCGTTAGCGAGGCACGCAAGGCATCCTAGGCGAATCCCGGCGTGCGGCACTTCCCGTAGTCAACGACCCGCGAGGTTTCTGATGAATGCGAATGTGGAAAGTGCTGCCAGAGGATTCGTCGATCGGTTGCGCGCGCGGTACGACGTTGCCGGTGCCTTGCTCTATGGCAGCCGTGCCCGTGGGGATGCAGACGATCTGAGCGACCTGGACCTTGCGGTACTGCTCGGGGGGCCACATGGAAATCGCGCCGATGCGGCGGTTGACATGGCGGGCATCGCCTTCGATCTCATGCTTGAGACGGGTATTCTGATCGACCCTCTGCCGATCTGGTTGGAGGAGTGGCGGCATCCGGAGGATTTCGCGAATCCAGGTCTGATCGAGACGATCCAGCGCGATGGGATTCCCGTATGACCGCCGATGCTGGCCTTAAAAAGGCACGGCGGGCGCTCGTTTCGGCACGACTGTTATTGGCGGACGGAGACACCGACGGTGCCTGCAACCGCGCCTATTACGCCATGTTCGATGCGGCCACAGTGGCCTTGATCGTGACACAGCCGGGCATTCGCCCCGAGATGATCAGAACGCATCGAGGGTTAATTGCATCCTTCGGTCAACATCTCGTGACGACCGGCCGAGTGGATATTGAACTCGGTCGTATACTCAATCAGGTGGAGCGGATTCGTTTGCTTGCGGATTATACCGGTGAGCCCATCGACGTTGACAAGGCAATCTGGGCGGTTGACCAAGCCGACCGTTTCATTCGTGACCTTGTCGCCCTGATGGGGGCCGCCGAGCCAGGTCGCAGATGATGTCATTCCCATTACAAAAGAGTGGGTGAAGTTCAGTATGATTTTGATGATCGACAACTACGACTCCTTCACCTACAACCTGGTGCAATACCTGGGCGAGTTGGGTGCGGAGGTGCGCGTGGTGCGCAACGACGAGCTGAGTCTCGACGAGGCGATTGCGCTCGCGCCCGAGCGGATCGTGATCTCGCCCGGGCCCTGCACGCCGAACGAGGCCGGGATCTCGGTCCCGCTGATCAAGGCGATGGCCGGGCGCGTGCCGATCCTCGGTGTCTGTCTGGGCCATCAATCGATTGGCCAGGCGTTCGGCGGACACATCATCAAGGCGCCGAGCGTGATGCACGGCAAGACCTCGGCGATCCACCACACGAGCGTCGGTGTCTTCAGCGGCCTGGAAAACCCCTTCGAGGCGACTCGATACCACTCGCTGGTGATCGAGCAGGAGACCCTGCCGGAGTGTCTGGAGGTGACGGCCTGGACCGAGACCCCCGACGGCGAGCGCGAGGCCATCATGGGCGTGCGCCATCGCGAGCTTGCGGTCGAGGGCGTGCAGTTCCATCCGGAGTCCATCCTGACCCGGCACGGGCACGATCTCCTCCGCAACTTTTTACAATCCGCGTAAACCGCGCCCAGTGCGGTATGCGATGTTTTTGGATGGGATCGGCCCCGGCGGATTTCAGAACCGCTGGAGCCGGCGCGGTTTAAAGTATTAAAAAATATAAAATTTTAAACCGCGTCTCACCGAGATCGAGGACATCTCCGAAGCTAAACGCAAAATGAAAATGACGCATGTCGCTCTGGACGCGGTTTAAGGCGATTTCCGGGAATGATCATCCCGGCCGTGCGTGTTGCCAATGCTTACCGGGCGACTAAAGTCGCCCCATGTTGGTCGATGCTTTCCCGGAAATCACTTAAAACGCGCAGCTCCGGCAGTGAATGCGCACGATGAGGTTAACCCAACATGAAACCCTCACCTAAACCAAAAGGCGCGTTTTAATCATGGAGCTAAAAGAGGCGATCAACCGCTGCCTGGAACATCGTGATCTGACCGGGGAGGAGATGACCTCGGTCATGCGCACCATCATGACCGGCGGGGCGACCTCGGCGCAGATCGCCGGATTCCTGATCGCCTTGCGCATGAAGGGCGAGGCGGTGCCCGAGATCGCGGCGGCGGCGGGCGTGATGCGCGCGCTGGCGACCGGCGTGGATATCGGCGGGCTCGATCATGTGGTCGACATCGTCGGCACGGGCGGCGATTCCTCGGGGACCTTCAACGTCTCGACCACCAGCATGTTCGTCGCGGCGGCGGCCGGCTGTCATGTCGCCAAACACGGCAACCGGTCGGTCTCGAGTCGCTCCGGTGCAGCCGACGTGCTCGAGGCGGCCGGTGTGCGCCTGGACCTGACGTCCGAACAGATCGCGCGTTGCGTGCGCGAGGTCGGCGTCGGCTTCATGTTCGCGCCCGGTCATCACAGCGCCATGAAGCACGCGATCGGTCCGCGCAAGGAGCTGGGTGTGCGGACGATTTTCAATGTCCTGGGTCCGCTGACCAATCCGGCCGGTGCACCCAATCAGGTCCTCGGCGTCTTCAGCGAGGATCTACTCGAGCCGCTCGCGCTGGTGCTGCAGCGTCTCGGCAGTCGTCATGTCCTGGTGGTCCACGCCCGCGACGGGCTCGACGAGATCAGCATCGGCGACATCACCGACGTGGCCGAGTTGAAGGACGGCGTGATCCACCGCTACGCCATCCATCCCGAGGACTTCGGGATCAAGCGTTCGGATCTGGATTCGATCCGGGTCGGGGATCCGGCCGAGAGCCTGGTGATGCTGCGCGGGGTGCTCGCCAATCAGCCGAGTCCGGCACGCGATATCGTTCAGCTCAATGCCGGCGCGGCGATCTATGCCGCCGGACGAGCGCAGACCCTGGCGGACGGGCTGGCGCAGGCGGATGCCGCGATCGCAAGCGGGGAGGCGGAGCGTCGGCTCGAGCGCTTGATCGCGCTCACGACGAGCTTCGAGCGCGCGACGGGTGGCGTCTGACCATGGCCGATACACCCGACATCCTCAAGAAGATTATTCATCGGAAGCTCGAAGAGGTCTCTGCCCGGTCGGCGCGCATGCCCATGGATCGACTGGTTGCCGGCCTACACGAGGTCGATCCCCCGCGCGGGTTCGTCGACGCGCTCCGTGCGAAGGTCGAGGCCGGCGCTCCGGCAGTGATCTCCGAGATCAAGAGGGCCAGTCCGAGCAAGGGTGTGCTGCGCGCGGATTTTCGGCCCGCCGAGATCGCGCAGAGCTACGCCCGCAACGGCGCGGCCTGTCTCTCGGTGCTGACCGACCGGGATTTCTTCCAGGGGAGCGACGAGCATCTCAAGGCGGCGCGCGCGGCCTGCGCCCTGCCGGTGATCCGCAAGGACTTCATCGTCGACCCCTATCAGGTCTACGAGGCCCGCGCTCTGGGTGCGGACTGCATCCTGCTGATCGCGGCCTGTCTGGACGATGTCCGGCTCGCCAAGCTGAACGATCTGGCCCGACAGCTTGGGTTGGACGTGCTGGTGGAGGTCCACGACGCGGAAGAGCTGGAGCGGGCGCTGGCGATCCCGGGCCGACTGATCGGGATCAACAACCGCAATCTGCGGACCTTCGAGGTGACGCTGGACACGACGCTCGGGCTGCTGGATCGGGTCCCGAGCGACCGGCTTCTCGTGACCGAGAGCGGCATCCTGACCCCGGACGATGTCGAGCGGATGCGCGCGAGCGGTGTGAACGCCTTCCTCGTCGGCGAAGCCTTCATGCGTGCCGATGATCCGGGCGAGGAGCTGGCACGGCTATTCTTCGGGGCTTCCTGCTGAGCTCGCTCCCCCCGGGATCGTCGACTTGCAGTCGACTCTTCGGCCTCCCGGACGAGCTCGGGTGACTCGTTGTCGTCCGGAATCCGATTACGATTACGACAACGACAACGACAACGACAACGACAACGACAACGACAACGACAAATTCTGCGACGGTTTGCTCGAGACTGACGGCGTGAGTTCCCTGTGATGCCGGCGCGGGTTGGGCACGCTGCGCTTTGCCCAACCTACGGCTGGCGGCTCCCTACGGCTGGCGGCCCCCTACCGCGTCCCGAACACCACGATCGTCTTGCCCTTCACGCTGACCAGCCCCTGCTCCTCCAAGCTCTTGAGCACCCGCCCGGCCATCTCGCGCGAGCAGCCGACGTTGCGGGAGAGCTCCTGTCGGGTGACGCGGATCTGCATCCCGTCGGGATGGGTCATGGCATCGGGCTGTTTGCAGAGGTCCAGCAAGGTGCCGGCGATGCGGCCCGTCACGTCCAGGAACGCCAGGTGACCGACCTTGCGGCTGGTCTGGCGCAGGCGCTGGGAGAGCTGCAGTCCGACGCTGTAGAGAAAATCCTTGGCGTACTCTTTGAGCTCGACATCGAGCAGGCGATCGAGCCGTTGGTAGCTGATCTCCGCGACCTTGCACTTGGTGCGGGTGCGGACGATGACGCTGCGCGTCTTTTGCGGGACGAAGAGCCCCATCTCGCCGATGAACTCGCCCTTGTTGATGTAGGCGAGCAGGAGCTCGCGACGCTCCTCGGGGTCGTCGATCATCGCCGCGACCGAGCCTTCGATGAGATAATAGAGCGTGTCCGCCGCTTCACCTTCACGGATGAAGTCCACGTTTTTGTCGTAGCTCTTGGCATGACAGTACTGCAACAAGGGTTCCAACCAGCGGGGATCTTGTTTCGGCGGCGTCAAAATGGTCATGGATCGCTGTGTCTGTCTGTGCCGGACATGGCTCTGGATTCTAGGCGTGCGTCTTGCCCTTGTCGAACCCGAGGGAGGGGCACGCGCCTGGCCTCTTCATGTTCAAGCGGAACGAGTCAGGGCGGAGAATCGAGATGAAGGCGCGTGTGAAATGGATCGAAGGGGCGGCGATGCTGGGCGAGGCCGGCTCGGGTCATGCCATCGTGATGGACGGACCGCCCGATCTCGGCGGTCGCAACATCGGGGTGCGCCCGATGGAGATGCTGCTGATGGGCTTGGGGGGCTGCACCCAGTTCGACGTCCTGCTCATCCTGCGCAAGGCGCGGCAGGCGGTGACGGACTGCGTGGTCGAGTTGACGGCCCAGCGGGCGGAAACCGACCCCAAGGTCTTCACCGCGATCCATGTCCATTTCATCCTGACCGGGCGCGCGCTCGATCCGCAGCGGGTCGAGCGCGCGATCAAGCTCAGTGCCGAAAAATACTGCTCCGCATCCATCATGCTGGGCGCGACCGCCACCATCACGCACGACGTCGAGATCCGCGATCTCGATGCCGCTCTTGCATCCGTCGAACCGGAACGGTAGCGTGCGCGCTCTCGTTGTCCAGGAGGTCTCACGCCGATGCCCATGACTCTGAAAAAGCTGCGTCTGGAGGGGTTCAACAACCTGACCAAGACGCTCAGCTTCAACATCTACGACGTCTGTTACGCGGACTCGGACGAGCAGCGCGAGGCCTATATCCAGTATATCGACGAGGCCTACAACGCCGAACGTCTGACCGCGATCCTGACGGATGTCGCGGAGATCATCGGCGCGACCATCCTCAACGTCGCGCACCAGGATTACGACCCGCAGGGCGCGTCGGTGACCATGCTGATCTCCGAGGAGCCGATCGCGGCGGGGCAGATCTCCAACACCGCCTCGCCGGGCCCCTTGCCCGAGGCCGTAGTCGCCCATCTGGACAAGAGCCACATCACGGTTCACACCTACCCGGAGAGCAATCCCCAGACCGGCATCAGCACCTTCCGAGCGGATATCGATGTCTCCACCTGCGGTCGGATCTCGCCGCTGCGGGCCTTGAACTACCTGATCCACGCGCTGGAGTCCGACGTGGTGATCATGGACTATCGGGTGCGCGGCTTCACGCGCGATGTCGGCGGGCGTAAGCACTTCATCGACCACAACATCAGCTCGATCCAAAACTATCTGTCGCGCGACACCAAGACCCGCTATCAGATGGTCGACGTGAACGTCTACCAAGAAAACCTCTTCCACACCAAGATGGTGATCAAGGACTTCAGGCTCGACGATTATCTCTTCTGCGTCGAGGCCAAGGATCTCTCGGAGCGCGAGCACCAACGCATCCAAAAGCTGCTGCGCCGCGAGCTCAGCGAGATCTTTTACGGGCGCAATCTCGGGCGCAATCTGGAATATCTCGGGGGCTGAATTCCGCTGTCGCGGAATTCAGGATGATTTTAGGGTCGGGTGCGGTTCGCTGTGCTCACCGGTACCCGCCGGCCGGGTCCCGGGTGCGTCTAAACCGACTACCCGGCCGACGACTGCAGCGCGGCAGATGTGTCGAAACCGTTCGTTGTCGGTGTCGTAATCGACCATCGATACAATTACGACAACGACAACGACAACGACAACGACAACGACAACGAAAATGATCTCGGGCGGTCTCGGAATCTCTGCAGCGCTCCTCTACCCGGTCGATCTCACTCGCCGGACGCCCTGAAAGAATCTAAAAATTCACCTAAACCGCGTCCAGAGCGAGATGCTCACTTTCGAGTGAGCTCGAAGTTTGGTGAATCCACGACCCTTAGCGGGGGGCGCGGTTTAAAATTTTATATTTTTTAATACCTTAAACCGCGCCGGCTCCAGCGGTTCTGAAATCCGCCGGGGCCGATCCCATCCAAAAACATCGCATACCGCACTGGGCGCGGTTTAAACCCAGTAGACCGTGCCCGTCATGACCTTGGAGGTCAGCCGCATCGCCGAACGAATCGGCGCCGGCAGCTCGGCACCGCCGGCCGCATGGGCAATCTGCGCATGGTGGACCTCGTCGGCCTTCATCTGCTCGAGGATGGTGCGCGTCTTCTCGTCGTCGATCGGGATCTGCGCCAGATGCTCGTCGAGATGATCTTCGACCTGACGCTCGGTCTCGACGACGAAGCCGAGGCTCCATTTGTCGCCGGCCAGCCCGGCCGCCGCGCCCATCGCAAAAGAGCCCGCGTACCAGAGCGGGTTCAAGAGACTCTTGCGGTCCCCCAGGTCTTCCAGGCGTGCGGCACACCAGGCGAGGTGATCGTTCTCTTCCTTGGCGGAGCGTTCCAGACGTTTACGCGTGTCCGGCAGCTTGGCGGTCAGCGCCTGACCCTGATAGAGGGCCTGGGCACAGACCTCGCCGGTGTGGTTGATGCGCATCAGGCGGGCGACATGCCGGCGTTGCTCGTCGGTGAGATCCGCCTCCGGAATGCCCTCTGCCGGGTTGGGGCGTTCGGTGGTTTGCGGGCGTCCGAACAGCGTCCTCAGGGCGTGATCGGCGTTGATCAGGACCTGGTCGATGGGCGTCAAACGGCGTGTCGTCATGGGTCGCTCCGGTCGAAAATCGTTGAGTTGCGGTCAGTATCGGGGATTCCCCGCCCTGTGGCGAGTCTGCGGGCGGCGGGGCTCGGTTCCATGTCCAATCGTTGTCGTTGTCGTAATCGATTACCCTAAACCGCGTCCAGAGCAAGATGCTCACTTTCGAGTGAGTTCGAAGCGGGTAGGTTGGGCAAAGCGCAGCGTGCCCAACCCGCGCCTGCATCGGGGAGCCGATGGGCATGCTGCGCTCGAGGCGCTACGGGTTGGATGTCGGCGTGTGGGGGGATGGGTTTCGCTGCGCTCTGTCGGTCGGGAACGGGGCGTTGGCGCTGGGAGGATGGGTTTCGCTGCGCTCTACCCATCCTACGACCAAGGCTCGGGGTCGAGCGCCGCGGCGATCAGCTCGACGGGATGCAGAACCGCGATATCCAGCCCCGCCTCGCGAACGCCCGCGGCCAGGTGCAGGGCGCACCCCGGATTGGTGGTCACGATCACGTCCGGGGGGTCCAGCCGCAGCGGCGTCAGCAGATCGGCGAGCAGCGCCTCTGCCATGACCGGGTGCTGGAGCAGGTAGGTCCCCGCGGCACCGCAGCAACCTTGGCCCGGCGGCATCGGCGCCACCGCGAGACCGGGGATGCGCCCGAGCAGCCGATGGACGGCGGCATTCCCGCCGAGCTGGTTGCGATGCGAGCAGGGCTCATGGACCAGCACGCGACGCCGATCGGCGCGGATCCGCAACGACTCGGGCCACTCGAGCCCGTCCAGGAAGGCGCACAGCTCCCGGGTGTCGCGCAGCGCCGGATCGCCCCGAAGCTCGGCCACACAGGCGCTCGCCAGACCGACGAGGGGGCGGTCGCCGTGGATCCGCACGCAGGCATCGCGCTGTGCGTCGGCCTGTGCGGGCAACCCGTTGTGTCTGAGCATGGCGCCGCAGCAGGTGTCGGGCGAGACGATGCGAAGACGCAGATTCAGGCGCGCCGCGACGTGCAGTGTCGCCTCGACGGCACGTCCCTGCGCGGCGGAGCCCATGCAGCCGAGGAAGAGATCGACGTCCGCCCCTTCCGGATGACGCGGGGCGATCTGCCGGGCGACGGCTCCCATCGCGGTCGCCATCCGATGATAGGGGCGAAATGCGGGGAGTCGGTCGAGCCGCATCAGCTCCGCCAGTCGGGATAGGCCAAAGCGGCGGTACAGGCGGGGGAGCCAGGCGAATCCGCCCATCAACCGCGCGCTGGACAAGGCGCCGAGCGCGAGCCGCTTGAAGGTCCGCCCGGGTGCGGGCGACGCGGCCGTGCGCAGTGCCTTTGCCTGATCGGCGAGACGACCGTAGGCGACCTCCGAGGGGCAGACGCGCTCGCAATTCAGACAGCCCAGGCAGCCGTCGAGATGTCCCGCGAGGGTCGGTGTCATCGCCAGGTCGCCGCCCGCCCACCCTTGGATCAGGGCGATCCGCCCGCGCGGTGAATCCGCCTCCTGGCGTGCCTGTTGAAAGGTGGGGCAGTGCGGCAGGCACAGCCCGCATTTGACGCACTGATCGGCGAGCTGCACCAGCTCACGGATTGCGCCGGCCTGCGAAAGGCTGCGCGGGTCTTCGGTCGAGGTCTTCAATCGCGGGGGTCGTCCAGTGTGGCTCGGTGGGTTCGTTCGGAGTGCGCCCATGCCGGCGAGCCTGTTGCCTCGGACGTCGGTGGCGCTCGGTCGCTGCGGACCTTGATTATGTTACCCTTCCGCGGTCGCTTTGCGTTCAATCCAGGTCATTTAAGATGTCGTACTACCGCTACCATGTCTTCTTCTGCACCAACCAGCGCGAGGACGGGAGCCAATGCTGCAACCAGTGCGCGGCCACGGCGATGCGTGATTTCCTCAAGCGTCGCACCAAGGAGCTGGGTCTGACCGGGCGCGGGGGGGTGCGGATCAATACTGCAGGCTGCCTTGATCGCTGCGCCGAAGGCCCCGTGATCGTGGTCTATCCGGAGGACACCTGGTACACCTACGTCGACAGGGAGGACCTGGAGGAGATCCTGCAGGAGCATCTGATCGGCGGGCAGGTGGTGGATCGGCTGCGGTTACCCTAAACCGCGTCCATCGCGAGATGCTGAATTTTCCAGTGAGCTCGACGTTTGGTGCATCCACGGCCTCCGGCGGGGACGTGGTTTTAAATCATTTTTTTTGAATGCCTTAAACCGCGCTGGTTCCAACGCTCGTCAAATCTGCCGGGGCCGATCCCATCCAGAAATATCGCATACCCCGCCGGGCGCGGTTTAAGGTTACCGGCCTGAATCGCGGCTTAAATTGCGGGTTGCGTGCGACGATGTCGTCACGTAAACTTCGCGGTCTTTCTCGACACAGAAAACGAAATCGACGGCCCGCGCGCGCCTCGGCACTCCAACCGCACCGGCATCGTGCCGCGTGAAGGTTCGATGTCGGGTCAACGCGAGCACGGCATCCCGGAGCGAAGGACATGACGACGACAGTGAGTACAAAACCGGCGGAAGTTCGCCGTGCCTGGTATCTGGTCGATGCCGACGGCAAGACCCTCGGGCGGCTCGCGAGCGAGTTGGCCCTTCGCCTGCGCGGCAAGCACAAGCCGCAGTACACCCCCCACGTCGACACCGGCGACTACATGATCGTCGTCAATGCCGAGAAGGTGCGGGTGACCGGGAACAAGCGCGAAGACAAGATGTACTACCACCACACCGGCTACGTCGGTAATCTCAAGTCGACGAATCTCGCCAAGCTGCTCGAGTCCAAGCCCGAGCGTGCCATCGAGATCGCCGTGAAGGGGATGCTGCCGCGCGGACCGCTCGGGCGGGCCATGTTCAAGAAGCTGCGTGTCTACGCCGGGCCGGAGCACGGTCATCAGGCGCAACAGCCGCAAGTCCTTGAGCTCAACGTTTAGGAATCAGACGCATGTCCGAGAGACAACACGCCATCGGTCGCCGCAAGACGTCCGCCGCCCGGATCTTCCTGACCCTCGGGTCGGGCAACATCACGGTCAACGATCGCCCGCTTGATCAGTTCTTCGGCCGCGAGACGGCTCGGATGGTCGTGCGCCAGCCTCTCGAGACCGCCGGATTGCTCGACCGAGTCGACATCAAGGCCACCGTCGTCGGCGGCGGCAATACGGGGCAGGCCGGCGCGATTCGCCACGGCATCGCTCGCGCGCTGGTGCTGTTCGACGAAAACCTCCGTTCGCCGATGCGGCGTGCCGGGTTCCTGACCCGCGATGCCCGCGAGGTCGAGCGTAAGAAGGTCGGCCTCCACAAGGCCCGCAAGCGTCCTCAGTTCTCGAAGCGTTAAACAGCTCGACAGAGAGCGCTCGGTCCTCTGTTGCCGGCTCGGCACTCCCGAGCCGCGTTGACTGAAGGCTGCAACACGACAGCGCTCTCGACCTCGGTTGCCTCGCAGGGCATCAAACCTCCCCGATGCCCGCGGCACGACCTGCTTTTGGGGGATCGTCTAGTGGTAGGACAGCGGACTCTGACTCCGTCAACCTAGGTTCGAATCCTAGTCCCCCAGCCACACCCTGCTCGTTCTCACGCTTGGCTCGGCAAGCATCTCGGATGCTGCCGCGTCTCCGTCGTTCGCCGCTGTACACCCTACGCGACACCCTGTCGATGTGCCATTGAGATCAGTCCGGGCCACGCAGCCATGCCCTCCTGCCGATCGCGGCGAGATGCGGGTGTGGTGCTTTTTCGATGCTCTTTCGGGTGTACGGTGCTTGTGTGTCGCTTGCGCCGCGTGGAGTCGGCGGTCGAGAAAAATCAAGTCTCCAGGCCGATGTCGCCGCCTGGTGCAACGCGACATCGTGACCCTCTTGCCCGCGGCGAGCCGATCGGAGTGTGCCTGCTTGGCATTGCGTCGATGCGAAAATGCAACACGCTCCCGGTGTGTGTCTTTTTTTGCCCCACTCTGTTGCAAAACACTCCGCCTTCCACTATAGTTCAGTGCGCAAAGCATGATTGCGTTCGGTTTCTGCAGTCTACATGACAAATTCACAACAGCGGAGAAGAGTATGAACAAGAAGATCCTAAGCCTCGCGGTCGCTGCCGCGATGGTCGTCCCGGGCGCCGCGATGGCCGAAGCTATCCTGTACGGCAAGCTGAACGTCTCCCTTGACTATGCCAACGTCAAGAACGTCGTCCTTCCGGAATACGCCTTCGCGGAAGATGCCAACGGCGACGTCATCCTCGACGCCAACGGAAACCCGACCCTGGTGAAAACTGCGCCCGGCCAAGACTTCGACGGATGGGGCATGTCCGGTAATGGCTACATCCCCGGTGCCGGCCGCGCGAGCCGGATCGGCGTCAAGGGTTCCGAGGACCTGGGCAACGGTCTCAAGGCCATTTATCAGGTCGAGCTCGGCATCAACCTGAACGACAGCAACAACAACGTCCTGAGCAACAGCGACTCGATCACCTACCGGAATACCTTCATCGGTCTCGCCGGCGACTGGGGTACCGCCCTGATCGGCCGTCACGACACCCCGATGAAGATCTCGACCGGCAAGCTGGACCTCTTCTCCGACACCATGGCCGACTACAACGGCACGGTCGGCTTCCGCGATCTGCGTGCGGACAATGTTCTCGCTTACATCAGCCCGAGCCTGGCTGGCTTCCAGTTGATGGGTGCCATCATTCCGGCCGGCGGTGCAACGGGCGGCGGACAGGGGCTGAACCTCAACGAAGACAGCCTTGCCGGTGCTTACTCACTCGCGGGTATCTACAGCAACGGTCCTTTCTATGGGTCCGTCGCCTACGAGTCACTCGGCAATCAGCATTTCAATAGTCAAAGCGTCAGCCTCACCGGCAACAACTGCCCGGTGGTGGTGCCCCTTGACCCGAATGATCCGAACAGTGCCTTCGAATCGTCCTGTGCCTACACCGATGATGATTCCACGGCCTGGCGTATCGGTCTTGGCCTGCTCGATTGGAACGGCTTCACCCTGACCGGTATTTTCGAAAAGCGTGAACACGAGTTCCCGAGCGGCCGGTATGAAGCCTTCACCAACCCGGCCGACGGGAGCTTCAACACCTTCTTCCCGGACGGTCCTGACGAGATCGAGCTCTGGCAGATTCAAGCCGGCTACGCGTTTGGCAACAGCATGGTCAAGGCGATGTATGGCCAGGCCGACTACAGCAGCGACTACAGCTTCGGTCCCAGTGCCGTTGCCGAGGCCGGTGGGGCTCTCGCAGGAAGCAACGTGAGTGACTTCTACAGCAGGAACATCGAGACCTGGGGCATCGGGTTCGATCACAACCTGAGCAAGCGTACCAAGGCCTATGCGCTTTACACTGCGGTTGACAGCGATGCCAAGGACGTCATCTCGCGTTCGCAATGGGACGGCTTCTCGGTCGGCATGATTCACAGCTTCTAAGCCAAGCTTAGATCCGGCATGGAACGCAAAACGGGGCCTTCGGGCCCCGTTTTTGTTGTTTGGTAACGATTTAAACCGCGTCCAGAGCGAGATGCTAACTTTCGAGTGAGTTCGAAGTTTGGTGAATCCACGACCCTTAGCGGGGGACGCGGTTTAAAATTTTATATTTTTTAATACTTTAAACCGCGCCGGCTCCAGCAGTTCTGAAATCCGCCGGGGCCGATCCCATCCAAAAACATCGCATACCGCACTGGGCGCGGTTTAGTAACAAGCTGAACACCTTGATGACCGCGTAGGATGGGTAGAGCGATCGCGAAACCCATCCTCCAAACCGCCGCGCTCTCGGGTTTCGGTCTGATGACCCTGGAGCGGGGTGGATGGGTTTCGCTGTGCTCTACCCATCCTACATTTCGGTTGTTTTTGAATCGTTCCTTAGGGCCAGAAGGTCGGGCTCAGCAGCTCATCCTGTCGATAGGGGCATCGAGGCTGAAACCGGCTCGAAGGCAAGCCGGTCTCGTCGATCGCCGATTCAAGTGCCTTGGGGTAGGCCTGCTCGATCATCTCGGGGAGTCGCTGTGCCAGACTCGGGCTCTCCGCGACGATCTCCTCGATCTCTTGACGGGCGTTACGGATCGAGCGCCGCCACGAGGGGCCGCGTCGGGCCGGTTGCGCTTGCCATTTCAGGAGATGCAGCAGCAAAACGCGCAGATGGCTCGCCAGCGCCCGTTTTTCGCTCCGTCCCAGATCCTCCAGCTCCTCGGCGATGTTCTCCACGTCCAGGCTCTCGAAACGTCCTTCCCTCAACAAGCGCGCATTCGCGAATGCCCAAGCGACGAGATCTTGCTCGTAGACGGGCGCTTGGGGTTCATGAGCCGACTTCAGATCTCGGTGGCGCGTCATCGCAGTCGCCTCTCCTCGTGTTGACTCCGAAATACGGCCCCCTCGGAGTGATCTCTCGGAAAAACCGCGTTCAGAGCGAGAGCCTAAGCTCCGGGTGGGTCGATCGTTGGTTGCACCCTCGAAACCTCGGCGCAAACGCGTTTGAAATTCTTATTTTTCAGAATCCTAAACCGCGTCAGCTCGAACGTTCAAGGATCCGGCCGAGGCAGATCCAATCCAAGAACGATTCATGTCGCTCCGGACGCGGTTTAGGCCCGCAAGGTCTTGGGCCCGTCAGGTGTTCCGAGGATCAAGACATCCGCCGGGCGCAGCGCAAAGATGCCGACGGTGACCACGCCGGCGATATTGTTGATGGTTTGCTCCAGCTTCGCGGGCTCCATGATCTCCAGATGCTGCACGTCCAAAATCAGATTGCCGTTGTCGGTCACGAAGCCGTCGCGCCAAACCGGGGTGCCGCCCAATTGGACCAGCTCGCGTGCGACATAGCTGCGCGCCATCGGAATCACCTCGACAGGCAGCGGGAAGGTACCCAAGACCTTGACCAGCTTGCTCTCGTCGGCGATGCAGACGAACTGCCGGCTTGCGGCAGCAACGATCTTCTCGCGCGTGAGTGCGCCGCCGCCGCCCTTGATCAGCTGAAGCTGCGCGTTGGACTCGTCCGCGCCGTCCACGTAGAGCGAAAGCTCGCCCACGGCGTTGAGGTCGTAAACCGGGATCCCGTGCCCCTTGAGTCGCTCGGTCGAGGCGACCGAGCTGGACACCGCCCCCTCGATCCGTCCCTTGATGCCGGCCAGCGCGTCGATGAAATGATTCACCGTCGAGCCCGTACCGACCCCGATGATGCCGTCCTCGACATAGGCAAGCGCCGCCTCGGCGGCCTGTTTCTTCATGGCGTCTTGTGTGTTCATGTGTCCTCCGGTGTGTTGGTCGGTAAGTGTCAAGGTTCGGCGATTCGTTATCCGTTATCCGTTTTTGGTTTTCAGCTATAAGCAAAGGAACGATTCAAAAACAACCGAAACACGTAGGATGGGTAGAGCGAAGCGAAACCCATCCAGCCCGCGCCAAGGTCATCGGACCGAAACTCTGCAACGCGGCGGTTTGGAGGATGGGTTTCGCTGACGCTCTACCCATCCTACGCGGTCATCAAGGTGTTCACCCTGTTTCTGAATCGCCACTCAGGCCATTTGCGGAAAGGTCGATCCCCGTAGGTTGTGCTGACGATAGGACGCACAACTTGCGCCGACGGTTGGTTGTGCCTCGCACGGCTCGGCACAACCTGCTCTTTTCCAGCTCCGGCAGTATGATACCAGAGCCCGGAAACCCACAGATCCGTCCGGAGTGACGCCGTGCCGAGAGTGAGATGCTTCGTTTCGAGTACGTCCAATGCCGAGTGCCGGACGGACACTCGGCAGAGACACGGCTTAAAAGCCCGTATTCTTGACACTCTAAACCGCGTCAGCTCCGACGCTTCTGCATGCAGTCGACGCGGATCCAATCCAAGAACAATGCCTATCACTCCGGACGCGGTTTAGATGCCCGACGCCTATATCGAACGGATCCTGCGTGCTCGCGTCTACGATGTGGCGCACGAGACACCCCTGACGCATGCGCCGCAGCTCTCCTCGCGGCTCGAGAACGCGGTCTTTCTCAAGCGCGAGGATCTGCAGCCCGTGTTCTCGTTCAAGCTGCGCGGGGCCTACAACAAACTGATCCACTTGGATCCGGAGGTCCGCGCGCGCGGCGTGATCGCAGCCAGCGCGGGTAATCATGCCCAAGGGGTTGCGCTCGGTGCCGCCAAGCTCGGCGTGCCGGCGATCATCGTCATGCCGCGGACCACGCCTGCCATCAAGGTGCGCGCGGTGCGTCGTCTCGGCGGCAAAGCGATCCTACATGGCGACTCTTACGACGAGGCATTCGCCCATGCCATGACCTTGGTCGCGGAGAAAGGGCTGACCTTCCTGCACCCCTTCGATGACCCCGATGTCATCGCCGGTCAAGGCACGATCGGGATGGAGATCCTGCGTCAGCATCCGGTCCCGCCCTATGCGATCTTCGTCCCGGTGGGCGGCGGCGGACTGATCGCGGGTGTTGCGGCCTACGTCAAATGGTTGATGCCGGAGGTGCGCATCATCGGTGTGGAGCCACAGGATGCGCCCACGCTGCATGCAGCGCTCGCCGCAGGTCGGCGTGTGGAGCTGGCGCAGGTCGGGCTCTTCGCCGACGGCGTGGCCGTGAAGCTGATCGGCGAGGAGACCTTCCGTATTGCACGAGAGCGCGTCGACGAGGTCGTGCTCGTGAGCACCGACGAGATCTGTGCCGCGGTCAAAGACATCTTCGACGACACCCGCGGGATCGCCGAGCCGGCCGGTGCGCTCGCCGTCGCCGGCATGAAGCGCTATGTCGAGATGCACAAGATCAAGGGCGAGCATCTGATCGCGATCGAGAGTGGCGCCAATGTGAATTTCGATCGGCTGCGCCATATCGCGGAGCGCGCCGAGCTCGGCGAGCGGCGCGAGGCGTTGCTCGCGGTGGAGATCCCGGAGCGCCCGGGGAGCTTTCTGGCCTTCTGCCGCGTGATCGGGCGGCGTCAGATCACCGAGTTCAACTATCGCTACTCGGATGCGTCACGGGCGCAGGTCTTCGTCGGTGTCGAGCTTGCGCGCGGCGACGAGGAGCGCGCCGAGCTGATCGGCCGCCTTGTGGAGAAAGGTTTCGGCGTGCTCGACATGACCGAGAACGAGACGGCGAAGTTGCACATCCGCTACATGGTCGGCGGGCATGCCGAAGGGATCGAGGGCGAGACGCTCGTGCGGTTCGAGTTCCCGGAGCGCCCCGGCGCGCTGCTGGATTTTCTCTCGGCCCTCGGAAAGCGTTGGAACATCACACTGTTTCATTATCGCAACCATGGCGCCGCCTACGGGCGGGTGCTGATGGGCGCGCTCATTCCGCCGGATGATACGGATGCCTTTCGCGAGGCGCTCGATACCTTGGGTTATCAGTACTGGGAGGAGACCGAGAATCCTGCTTATCGCCTTTTTGCCGGATCTAAACCGCGCTCGGGGTGATTTGCAAGGGTGCAGCGGGGGCGCTGCATCGTTGCGGCGTGGGGCGAATGAATTCGCCCCTACAGTCCCAACAGGTCTTCCGGGCATGCGGAGTCGGGATGACTATTCACGGAAATCGCCTCAAGTAGACCCGCCGTTCGGTCACGACGGCGTCGAGCGGGATGTCCCAAGGATGCGGCTCGATCGTCTCGATGCGCTGGCACTCGTGCGCGACGCCGATCAGGCGGGGTCGCCGCCAATATCGGCGTGCCTTCAGATAGGCCAGGGTCCGGTCGTAGTAGCCGCCTCCCATGCCGATGCGGTTGCAGGCGCCGTCGAATCCCACCAGGGGGACCAGAATCAGGTCGAGATGGCGAGCGGGACGGATGTGCCGGCCACGCCGCGTCGGCTCGGGGATGCCGAAGCGATTGGGCTGCATCGTCTCGCCAGCGACCCAACGCACAAAGCGGAGCTTGACTCGGGTTCGGCCCCCGATCCTTCGGCCCAATACCGGGAGATAGATCGCTTTTCCATCCCTGAGCGCATCGTTCAACACGGGGCCTGGATCGAGCTCGCCATCGGCCGGCCAATAGGCCGCAATCCGGCGGGCGCGCCGAAAGCGTATCTCGCGACGCAGCAGTCGAGCAACAAGACGCGAATGGGTGCGTTGAGACCGGCCGCTCAAGGACCGACGGCATTCACGCAGTGCTTGGCGGAGACTTTTGGGATGGGGCATGGCGGGAGCAAAAGGGGGACACCCCCGCCTGTGCCGTTGCAGACCTTTGTTCTTGAACCAAGAGGTTCAAGTGGGAACACTCGGCTCGGCTTCAGGCTTCCCGCTCGAAGGCGGACATGCACAACAGCCTCGCTTCTATGTCCCCAGGGCAGCGATTAGGCTCAAGAAAATACCCAGGCCACGGTCGGACACTGCAGGGGGTGTCTTAAGAAGAAGGCTATACCCTTTCGTCCGACGCGTCCAGCGCCTGTTCGGCCGCCAGCGCTTGCGCGACGCGCTCCTGCAGGAGCGCAAGCCGCGGGTCGAGCTCGCCACTGTCAACGACGCGGGTTTTCCGAACCTGAAACAGCTCATGGGCAATATTGAGGGCAGCCATCACGGCGATGCGGTCGGTGCCGATGACACGACCGGTCTTGCGGATCTCCCGCATCTTGCCGTCGAGAATGCGTGCCGATTCGCGCAATCCCTGCTCCTCATGCGGCTCGCAGGCGATTCGGTAGTCCTTGTCGAGGATCCTGATGCTGACCTGAATCGGCTCGTCGCTCACAGACTCTCCTCCATCGCGCGCAAACGCGACAACATGGCCTCGACTCGACTGCGTGCTTGCTCGGTCTTTTCGATCAGCTCGCCGCGTTCGCCGACCAGCGTCTCCTGGCGAGCCCGCAGCGATTTGTTTTCGTCGCGCAGGCGCTGGTTCAGGCGGATCAAGGTCTCCACCTGTTGTTCCAATCGGTCGAGGTCGAAATGTGCCAAAGTCCACGACTCCATTGAAGTTGGTCGCACTATAGAAGGCGTGCGGAGGGCGGTCAATCGCGCGAAAGCGCATGCTATTATCGCACGGTCGCCGGGCTTTATGATCTTTCTGTGCCCATCCCCGTTTCCCGCCCTGTTCCCCCGAGAGGAGGTCGCCACGATGATCGACGACGATCGGCTTGCCCGTTATCTGGCGGCGGGCGAACTGTGCGCAACACCCAGCGAGGCCCACGGCATCCTCTGCGGCCTGATGTGCGGCGGCGATGCGGACCCGGAGTCCACTTGGCTGCGCCAGCTCCGGCCCGAGGCCGAGGCGCGCGATCTGTCGATCGACGAGGGGCGCGAGGCCCTCTCGGAGCTGGCGCGACGGACCCGCGAAGAGCTCGAGGCGTCCGAGTTCGGCCTCACGCTGTTCTTGCCCGACGACACGCGACCCCTTGCAGAACGCGCGATGGCCCTCTATGACTGGGTTCGTGGGTTTCTCTATGCGTGGGGAACGCTCGACCATACCGGCGCGCAGCCCGCTGCCGAGACGAACGAGATCCTACGTGATTTTACCGACGTGACCCGCATGGATCTCGATGGACTCGACGACGACGAGCACAACGAAGAGGCATTGACCGAAGTGAGCGAATTCATCCGGGTTGCGGCCATGACGATCTATCAGGAGCGCGTCGTCGTTTGCGCACACGCGCCCGAGTCATGACGGCGGCCGAGCGCAAGCGGCGCCGTCGTGCCCTGGCCAATGCGATCGGCCCGAACGCCATCGCGATCCTTCCGGCCGCACGCGAGGTCGTGCGCAACCGCGATGTCCATTACCCGTTTCGCCAGAACAGCGACTTCGTCTATCTGACCGGCTTTGCCGAGCCCGACGCCTTCGCCGTCATCGCGCCGAAACGCAAGGACGGCGAGTACATGCTCTTTTGTCGGCCTCGCGATCCGGAGCGCGAGCAGTGGGACGGCCGGCGCGCGGGTGTGGAGGGTGCGACGTCGGAATTCGGAGCCGATCAGGCCTATCCCCTGAACGAGCTCGATGCGGTCATGCCGACCCTGATCGACGGGCGCGAGCGGCTGTATTACCCGATCGGCAGCGATGCGGCGCTCGACGCGCAGGTCATGGGCTGGATCAACCGGGTCCGCGCGAACATCCGCGCCGGCGCCACTGCGCCCGAGACCTTCGTGACCATCGAGTCGGTCCTGCACGAGATGCGGCTGCGCAAGAGCCCTGCCGAGATCAAACAGATGCGCCGCGCCGCGGAGATCTCCGCCGCCGCCCACCGGCGGCTGATGCAGATCTGCGAGCCCGGCATGAACGAGTCCCGACTCGAGGCCGAGCTCCATCACGTCTGCGCCGCCTCGGGTGCGCGCGATCAGGCCTACTCCCCGATCGTGGGCGGCGGTCCGAACGGCTGCATCCTGCACTATGTCGAGAACCGGGCGCCGCTGCGCGACGGGGATCTCGTCCTGATCGATGCCGGATGCGAGCTCGGGGGTTACGCCTCCGACATCACCCGGACCTTTCCCGTGAACGGACGCTTCAGTGCGCCCCAGCGCGCGCTCTACGAGCTGGTGCTCGAGGCGCAGATGGCTGCGATCGGCAAGGCCAAGCCCGGCAATCTCTGGAACGAGCCGCACGACGAGGCGGTCAAGGTCTTGACCAAGGGGCTGATCCATCTCGGCCTGCTCAAGGGCAAGCTCGCCGAGCTGATCAAGGAGGAAGCGCACAAGCCCTACTATATGCACCGCACGGGGCATTGGCTGGGAATGGATGTCCACGACGTGGGAAGCTACAAGCACAAGGGTGCTTGGCGGGCGTTCGAGCCCGGGATGGTGTTGACGGTGGAGCCGGGGCTTTATTTGGCCGATTCGGATGAGATCCCGGAACCCTATCGACAGATCGGGATCCGCATCGAGGACGATATCCTGATCACGGAGTCGGGCAACGAGATCCTCTCGGCCGCGGCACCGAAGGATCCCGATGCGATCGAATCCCTCATGGCGGGTGATTAAACCGCGCCCGACGCGGTACGCGATGTTTTTGGATGGGGTCGGCCCCGGCAGACTTGACGACCGTTGGAGCCGGCGCGGTTTAAGATATTAAAAAATATAAAATTTTAAACTGCGTCCCCGCTAG
This sequence comes from Thiocapsa sp., assembly GCF_018399035.1. Lineage (GTDB taxonomy): Bacteria > Pseudomonadota > Gammaproteobacteria > Chromatiales > Chromatiaceae > Thiocapsa. Next base: position 3,439,407 of record NZ_CP073760.1, on the reverse strand, counting down.
GGGTTGTGGATGCAGCAAACGTCGAACACACTCGAAGATGAGCATCTCGCTCTAGACGCGGTTTAAAGGCAAGCATGTACGAATACGATCTGGTCATCATCGGCGGAGGCTTGGTCGGCGGCAGCCTGGCGTGCGCGCTGTCCGGCTGCGGGCTGCGGATCGCGGTCGTGGAGGCGGTGCCGGCCTCGGCCGAGCACCAGCCGAGCTACGACGAGCGCGTCATTGCCTTGTCCTGGGGCAGTCGCCGGATCCTCGAAGCGATCGGTGTCTGGCCGGATATCGCCCCGGAGGCGGAGCCGATTCGGCAGGTCCATGTCTCCGATCGCGGGCATTGCGGGTTTACGCGGCTCGGTCCGGACGATGCGGGTGTCGAGGCCCTCGGTTACGTCGCCCCGGCGCGCGTGATGGGGGCCGCGATTCGCTCCGCACTCGCGTTGTCGCCGGATGTGGAGCTGCTCTGCCCGGCGCGGCTCTCGGGGCACCGTGTTGTAGCCGACCGAGTCGAGCTCGAGGTGCAGTCCGGGGACGAGCGTTTGCGTCTGAGTGCCGCGCTGTTGGTTGCGGCCGACGGCGGAGATTCGGCGGTGCGACGGCAGCTCGACCTCGCGACCCGGGACGAGCGCTACGCGCAAGACGCCGTCATCACGACGGTCTCGCCGGATCGCCCGCGCACCGGCGTGGCCTTCGAGCGCTTCACCGACACGGGGCCGTTGGCCCTGCTGCCGATGACGGGCGGACGCTGTTCGGTGGTCTGGACCTGTCGCGGCGAGGAGACGAGCACGCTGCTCGCACTCTCGGACGATGCCTTCCTGGCGCGCCTGCAGGCGCGCTTCGGCTACCGGCTCGGGCGTTTTCTGCAGGTGGGCCCGCGTCGCGCCTATCCCTTGAAGTTGGTGCTCACGCGCAACCCGGTGCAACCGCGTGTCGTGCTCATCGGCAACGCGGCACACACGCTCCATCCGGTGGCCGGCCAGGGTTTCAATCTGGGTCTGCGCGACGTTGCCGCTCTCGCCGAGGTCATCGCACAGAGTGCCCGAGCGGGTGCGGATCTCGGCGGTCCGGCGGCACTCTCGGACTATCGGGACTGGCGCGGGTCGGACCAGCCGAGCACGGCACGACTGACCGACCTGCTCGCCCGCGTCTTCGTCAACCCCTGGACGCCGCTGCGGCTCGCCCGCAACGCGGCCATGCTGGGTCTGGATCTCGTCCCCTCGGCGCGCCATCGCGTGGCGCAGCGCTTCATGGGTGTGGGCGGGCGTTTGCCCCGCCTCGCCTGCGGGGTCCCTTTGGAGAAGGCCGATGCACGAAACTGAGTCCGTGTCGTCACGCGTTCCGGACATGACCGCGTCGCAGGGGTCGCTGTTCGACCTGCTCGTGGTCGGTGGCGGAATGGTCGGGGCCGCACTCGCCCGCGCCTGTTCCGGCAAGGGGCTGCGGATTGCGGTCATCGAGACGCGGGAGCCGCGGCGCGATTGGCCCGCGGGCGAGATCGACCTGCGTGTCTCGGCCCTGAGTCGAGCCAGTCAGCGCATCCTCGCGCGCCTCGGGGCGTGGGAGCGCATCGCGGCGCTCGGTGCCAACCCCTATCGCAAGATGTGTGTGTGGGACGCGCTCGGCGGCGGGAGCATCCATTTCGATGCCCAATCGCTCGGGGAGCCCGATCTCGGGCATATCGTCGAGAACCGCGTCATCCAACTGGCGCTTTGGGAAACGCTGGAGTCCGCGCCGGACATCACCCTGGTCTGCCCCGCATCCATCGTCGAGATCGAGCGCACGGAGACCGAATCGCGGGTCGTGCTCGCCGACGGACAGGTCATCGCGGGTCGCCTGCTGGTCGCCGCGGACGGGCGCGATTCACTGGTGCGCGAGCTCTCGGGCATCGAGACCGAAGGCCGGGACTACGACCAGCGCGCGATCGTGGCCAACGTCCGGCCGCAGGAATGGCACGAAGAGACCGCGTGGCAACGCTTTCTCCCGACCGGGCCGCTGGCCCTGCTGCCGTTGGCCGACGGGCGCTGCTCGCTCGTGTGGTCCGCCACGCAGGAGCGTGCCGCCGAGTTGCTGGCGATGGGCGATGCCGCCTTCTCGGCTGCCCTGACGGACGCCTCCGAGGCGCGGCTCGGCGCGCTTGTCGTCGCGGGTCCGCGCGCCGCCTTTGGGCTGCGACTCCAGCATGCCAAGCAGTACGTGCTGCCGGGTTTGGCCCTGGTCGGCGATGCCGCCCATGCGGTCCATCCGCTTGCCGGACAGGGCGTGAACCTGGGGTTTCTCGACGCCGCCGAGCTTGCCGCGGCGATCGATCTCGCGCTGGAGCGTGGACGCGACATCGCGGGCCTCTGGTCGCTGCGCCATTACGCGCGCGCGCGTCGCGGCGACAACACCGCCATGCTCGCCGCGATGGACCTGCTCAAACGGACCTTCAGCAACGAAGTGCCGCCGGTCGCTGCAGTGCGTAGCCTCGGGTTGACCCTGACCGACCGAATCGGCCCGCTCAAGGCGCTCTTCATGGAGCGCGCGCTCGGTCTGGGTAACGACCTGCCACCGCTTGCGCGTCCGCGGTAAACCTCGCCCCGAGCAACAGGCATTGTTCGACGTGATGCCTCGGATCCTCGTGTCCTGTGGAGCGAGCGATCCGAGTTGCTCAAGCACCTGATTTTTATTTCTTAAGCCGCGTCAGGCACGACATCCGTGAGTTGCACGTCGTTGCGCATCCAACAAGCCCCGCTTGTCGCACGAGACGCGGCTTACCCGGCATGCTTTTTCCGCGCCGATCGCTTAACCTTTGCTTTCGTTTTGGCGACCATTCCGGACATTTCAGACGCCGAGCAGTGGATCCTCCACACGATCGTGTTCGAGCACGACGGTTGTTGCCCGCGAGCGATGAACGCACACCGAAAACCCTCGTACCGCATCGTCGGGCAATCCCGCTGATACCTAACGACAAGTGCCTAAAAACAAGCACCTAAAGACAAGGGGACAGACATGACAGCCAAGAATGCCTTTTATGCACAATCGGGCGGCGTCACCGCCGTCATCAATGCCTCGGCGTGCGGCGTGATCGAAACCGCGCGGCTTCACTCGGTGCGGCTCGGCAAGGTCTACGCCGGACGCAACGGCATTATCGGGGCCCTGACCGAGGACCTGATCGACACCAGCCGCGAGTCCGACGAGGCGATTGCCGCGCTGCGTTATACGCCCTCGGGCGCGTTCGGCTCCTGCCGCTACAAGCTCAAGAGCCTGGAGGCCAACAAGCGCGAGTACGAGCGTCTGATCGAGGTCTTCAAGGCCCACGACATCGGCTATTTCTTCTACAACGGCGGCGGCGATTCAGCCGACACCTGCTACAAGATCTCCCAGCTCTCCGAGACCATGGGCTATCCGGTACAGGCCATCCACGTCCCCAAGACGGTCGACAACGATCTGCCGATTACGGATTGCTGCCCGGGCTTCGGCTCCGTCGCCAAGTACATCGCCACCTCCACCCTGGAGGCCTCGTTCGACGTACGCTCCATGGCCAAGACCTCGACCAAGATCTTCGTGCTCGAGGTCATGGGCCGGCATGCCGGCTGGATCGCCGCGGCGGGCGGATTGGTCGAGGACCACGGCATCCCGGTCATGATCCTGTTTCCCGAGATCGAGCTCGACCAGGAACGCTTCCTGGCTGCGGTCAAGCAGAAGGTCGAGCAGCACGGTTACTGCACCATCGTGGTCTCCGAGGGCGCGAAGTATCCCGACGGGCGTTTCCTCGCCGAGCAGGGCACGCGCGATGCCTTCGGCCATGCCCAACTGGGCGGGGCGGCTCCGGTCGTGGCCAACATGATCAAGGATGCCACCGGCTACAAGTTTCATTGGGCGGTGGCCGATTACCTCCAGCGGGCGGCCCGTCATCTGGCCTCCAAGACCGACGTCGAGCAGGCCTATGCGATGGGTCGGGCCGCCGTCCAATTCGCCCTCGAGGGACACAACGCCATCATGCCGACCATCAAGCGGGTCAGCCAGGATCCCTACCGCTGGGAGGTCGGCGAGGCGCCCCTGTCGGAGGTCGCCAACGTCGAGAAGTTCATGCCGCGCGAATTCATCTCCGAGGACGGCTTCGGCATCACCCCGGTCTGCAAGGAGTATCTGATCCCGCTGATCCAAGGCGAGGACTATCCGCCGTTCGAGAAGGGGCTGCCCAAGTACGTCACGCTCAAGAACGTGGCGGTCGAGAAGCGGCTGCCGGCGTTCGAGATCTGAGGAGGCTCAACGATCGAATGCCGCGCCGATCTCCGGCGCGGCACTGAACGCGGCTCAATCCGAGCGCGATCATTGGGATTTACCGGCATGGGATGGGCTACAATCGGGGGGATTCGACTTGACCCCGCCAACGCAACCCGCCGTGCATCGGCGACCCGGTTGTGTCTCGGCGATCCCATCCGAACCACAGAGGCTGACCCATGGATCCGAAGCGCGTCCCACGCGGCGATAATATCCCGAGTGAAATCAATGTCATCATCGAGATTCCGTCGCATGCCGAGCCGGTGAAGTACGAGATGGACAAGGCGACCGGCGCCATGTTCGTCGATCGTTTCATGTCCACGGCGATGCACTATCCCTGCAACTACGGATATGTGCCGAACACGCTGTCCGCGGACGGCGACCCGGTCGACGTGATCGTGGTCACCCCTTATCCGCTGATTTCGGGCTCCGTCATCAAGTGCCGTCCGATCGGCGTGCTCAAGATGACCGACGAGTCCGGGGATGATGCCAAGATCCTGGCGCTACCGATCGACAAGCTCTTCAAGGGTTACCGCGAGATCGAGAGCTTCCGCGACATGCCGGCCCATCTGCTCGATCAGATCTCGCATTTCTTTGAGCATTACAAAGACTTGGATGAAGGTAAGTGGGTCCGCGTCATGGGCTGGGGCGGCCGTGAAGATGCGCGCGAGGAAATCATGGCCAGCGTGAGAATGTTCGAGGAGGCACCGGAGAAGCCGGCGTTCTGATGCGCCCGTGGCTCGCCCTCTTTCGGGGCGAGCGCTCGACATGGCGTCGCGGTCGGGTTCTTCGCCGAGATCTTTTTTGTATCCTCATGTCGGTGCCCTCGCCGACGCCTTGAGCCATCCACTGCGCGGATCGCCAATGTCGTTCACACATTTCGACGAGAAGGGCGCGGCCCATATGGTGGATGTGGGCGATAAGGCGATCACCAAACGACGGGCCGTCGCAGAGGGGAGCATCCGGATGGAGCGCTCCACGCTGGCGATGATCCTCGGCGGGGAGCATCGCAAGGGCGATGTGCTCGGGATCGCGCGGATCGCAGGGATCATGGGCGCCAAGCGCACCGCCGATCTTGTGCCCTTGTGTCATCCCTTGAGCCTGACCCGGGTCGCCGTCGAGCTGGAGCCGCGTGCCGAGTCCTCGACCGTCTATTGTGCGGTCACCGTCGAGACCAGTGGCCCCACCGGGGTCGAGATGGAAGCGCTCTGCGCGGTGCAGATCAGTCTTTTGACCATCTACGACATGTGCAAGGCGGTGGAGCGGGGCATGAGTATCGAGGGTGTACGCCTGCTCGAGAAGGAGGGAGGCCAATCCGGCCACTGGGTCCGCGGCGTTGCCACTGCCGGTGACCGTAATTGCGATGCGGGCGCTCCGATGGCAGGCGATCCCGGCCAAGGTGGCCCGCAGGAGCCCGTCGCCGAATGGAAAAAGCAATGACTCAATTCGTGGAGTGGTCCGCCGCGCTCAGCGTCGGCATCGACGAGATCGACGCACAGCACCAAGCCCTGATCGACTTGATCAACGAGCTGCAGGATGCGGTTGTCGCAGGTATCGAACGCGAGCGGCAGCTCGAGGTTCTCGGCAGGCTCGCCGAGTACACCAAGATCCATTTCGCCGTCGAGGAGAGCCTGATGCGGATCTTCGGCTATCCGGATTACGAGCGCCACAAGGGGCAGCACGAAGGTCTTATCCGCAGCATGCTGGATCTGCAGCGCAGACTGGATCTGGAGCAGGCGCCGATCGACGATGGGCTGATGCGGCACCTCAAGCATTGGCTGCTCGATCACATCCTGCACAGCGATCAGGATTACAGTCGATTCTTTCTCGCCGCCGGCGCCTTGTCGCGACACCAAACGCCGTCTTGGGCGACCCGGATGTGGGACCACTTATACTTCTGCGGCTCCAAGTGTTGGAGCTAAACCGCGTCCGCTTCCAGCTTACGATGAATCCATTCTACCAACGTGCCCATTTCCTGACGGCTGCCGCACGGGTCGAGCAATGTCCCGCAGACGAGGGTCGCGAGGTTGCCTTCGCGGGGCGGTCGAATGCCGGTAAGTCCAGCGCGATCAATGCACTTTGTCATCAGAACGCGCTCGCTCGCACGAGCAAGACACCCGGACGGACGCAGCAGCTCATCTTTTTCGAGCTGGACGAGGCGCGTCGCTTGGTCGATCTCCCGGGTTATGGATATGCCAAGGTTCCGGATACGGTCAAGCGCGACTGGCAGCAGCACATGGCAGCCTATCTCGAGCAGCGCAGCTCACTCGGTGGTCTGGTCGTCGTCATGGATATCCGCCACCCGCTGGCCGAGTTCGACCGCCAGATGCTCCAGTGGGGGGCGGGCCGATCTGCCGATGCTCGTGTTGCTCACCAAGGCGGACAAGCTCAAGACCGGTGCGGCCCGCGCGACTCAGCATGCGGTCGAGCAGGCCGTCTCGGGTATGGTGGGGAAGGTCGAGGTGATGCTGTTCTCGGCCCTGAAGCGACAAGGCGTGGAGCCCGTCCAGCGGCTGCTCGATTGCTGGCTGAATGTGGGCAACGCGACGGTACCCGGCGGGCTGCCGGATCTCGACTGAATGCGGGCTGTCCGGGGCGGGCCGAGGGGGCGCCGGTCTCGGATCGAGCCGGCGCTCCCTCGGCCCGCGTCAGCGTCCCTCGATCAGTTACCCATGCCCTGCGGAGGTGGGCCCTGGTCGAAACCGGGTGCACCGTAACCGGGCATCATGGGCGGATGACCCATGCCGCCGGGATAGCCGCCCTGCGGGCCGTAACCGTATCCGTAGCCCCGAGGCTCATAGCCGCCGTGAGGTGGCATGCGCGGCATCTCGGGCATCGGGGGCTTCCGAACAGTGCGCGGGCCGCCTCGATCTGTTCCTCGCTCATCGCCTCGACGGTCTTGCGATAGGTCTCGAATTGCTCCTCCATCTCTTTGCGGCGTTGCTCGGCCTCCGCCCAGGGCGGCGTCTCGGGCATCTCGATCCCGCGTTCCTCCGCGTCGGCGCGCATTTGCTGCCAATGGGCGTCGCGCATCGCGCGGCGCTCTTCGGGGGTCATGGAGCGCATCTGCTCACGCATCGCCCGTCGTTGCTCGCGGATCGCCTCCATGTCTTCGGGCGACATGCCGCGACGCTCGGGCATGGCCGGCGGCTCCGGCATCGGCGGCCGCTCGCTCGATTCCCACGGCGGTGTTTCGGGAAGCGCCAGGCCGATCTCGGAGGCACGCGCGCGCAGCTCTTCGTAGCGTTTCTCGCGTTCCGCCATCATGGCGGCACGACGCTCCTCGGCCTGGGCTCGGGCCGCTTCGCCGGGTGCCGGTGCGCTGGTCGGTGCAGCGTCCGGAGCCTGAGCCGGAGCCGGCTCGTTCGTCGGTTCAGTCGTGACCTGGCTCGTGTCGGTCGCCTGCGGATCGGCGAAAGCGCTTTGGCCGATGACGAGCGCCAGCGTTGCCGCCGAGACAAGAGGGATCATGCGAGACGTGTCGGGCATGGAGATGGTCCTCTAAGTGGTAGTCGTCTGTGAAGTTCGGCGGATCCGTCGCCTGCAGCTCGGTATCGCGTGACCGGGCATGCATTGCCGGGCGTGGCAGAGCCCCGATCCGTGATCCTGCAACCGCGCGGTCGCCGTGTCCGCCGGGAATCATTGCCGAATTGTTCTTGTAGGGCGGGTCGATGCCCGAGACGCGAGACGCGGGCCGGCGGTGCGTCCGAGCTTAACCGATCCGTGACCACGAGGGACACCCCCCCCCGGTGAGTTGATCGGGGAACGCATCCCCCGTGCTCCGACGAATGGCGCCGATGCGAGCCACGGACGCGCTTCCGGGATAGGATAGGCTGCAAGGGTTGATACCCCGAAATCGACGCGAGGAGCCTCTATGCAGATCGGCGATTTGATGACCATGAGCGGTGTGGCGTTCGGAACCAGCGGTGCCCGCGGGTTGGCGCAGGCGATGACCGATCGGGTGTGCTATGCCTATACCGCCGGCTTTCTCGGCTATCTTCGCGCGAGCGGCGTGCTCGCACCGGATGCCGAGGTCGGATTGGGCGGCGATCTGAGGCCGAGCACGAGCAGGATCCTCGTCGCGTGTGCCCGTGCGGCGCTGGATCTCGGCTGTCGACCGCGCTATCTCGGGCGTATCCCGAGTCCGGCGGTTGCCGCCTGGGGGCTCGCGCGCGGTGCTCCGAGCCTGATGGTGACCGGCAGCCACATCCCGGACGACCGCAACGGCATCAAGTTCAATCTGCCGACGGGCGAGATCCTCAAACGCGACGAGGAGGGCATCCGCGCGCAACCGCTCGAGGTTGCCGAGACGCTCTTCGATGCGGCCGGTGTCTTCGCCGAAGATCAGTCCGCTGCGCTTCCCGAGGAGGATCCGCTCGCCTATCGCGACTATCTCGATCGCTATCTGGACTTCTTTCCGTCGGGTTGTCTGGACGGCCTGCAGGTCGGTGTCTACGAGCACTCCAGCGTTGCTCGGGGCGCCTATGGCGAGGTGCTGGAAGGGCTCGGCGCAGGCGTGACGCGGCTGGGATTCTCGGAGGTCTTTGTCCCTGTCGATACCGAAGCGATTCGCCCGGAAGATGTCGCTCTTGCGCGCGATTGGGCCGCGACGGGGCGTTTCGACGCCCTGGTTTCCGCCGACGGGGACGGCGACCGTCCGCTGGTCGGAGACGAGACCGGAGAATGGTTGCGCGGGGACATCGCCGGGATCCTGTGCGCGCGCCAACTCGGCGCCCGTGGGGTGGTGACACCCGTGAGCAGCAACACGGCGGTCGAGCGATCCGGCTGCTTCGAAACGGTGCTGCGCACCCGGATCGGATCGCCTTTCGTCATCGAAGGGATGCAGTATCTCGTCGACCGAGGCATGGACCGGGTGGTCGGCTACGAGGCGAACGGCGGCTTCCTGCTCGCCACCGACATCGAGCAGGACGGCCGAATCCTGGCGGCCTTGCCGACGCGAGACGCGGTCTTGGTCGCGGTTGCCATCCTGCGTGCCTCCGTGGAGCAGGGAAAACCCCTGTCGGCTCTCTCCGCCGATCTCCCGCGTCGCTTCACCTGGAGCGATCGTCTGAAGGATTTCCCGACCGAGATCGCTCGGGCGCGTCTTGCCGACATCCATCGCGGCGATCCTGCCCGAGACAAGGCGGCCGCTCAGGCCGTGTTCGGCGCCGCTTTCGGTCCGGTCGCCGATCTGGATGTGACCGACGGTCTCAGGATCACCTTCGCCAGCGGCGAGATCGCGCATCTGCGCCCGTCGGGCAACGCGCCCGAGCTGCGCGCCTATACCGAGGCCGACAGTCCGGAGCGCGCGGAGGAGATGAATCGGATCTGCATGGAGATCCTCTCGCGCTGGCGTGCTTAAACCTAAACCGCGCCCAGTGCGGTATGCGATGTTTTTGGATGGGATCGGCCCCGGCGGATTTCAGAACCGCTGGAGCCGGCGCGGTTTAAGAATTTTGGAAATGATTCAAGAGCAACCGATAGCCGTAGGATGGGTAGAGCACAGCGAAACCCATCCTCCACGCGCCAACGCCTCGCTCCCGGCATCGACCGAGCACAGCGAAACCCATCCTCCACGCGCCAACGCCTCGCTCCCTGCATCGACCGAGCACAGCGAAACCCATCCTCCACGCGCCAACGCCTCGCTCCCGGCACCGACCGAGCACAGCGAAACCCATCCTCCACGCGCCAACGCCTCGGACCGAAACCCGGAAGCGCGGCGGTTTGGAGGATGGGTTTCGCTGACGCTCTCCCCATCCTACGCGTGAATCAAGGTGTTCACCTTGCTTCTACATCGTCTCTTATGATTTTCCTTTTCCTTAAACCGCGTCGGGGAAAAGGTCTTTGATGGCCGCGAGGGTGGCGTTTTCAGGCCGACATCGAGTGAGACCGTCGGACGCGGTTTAAGCGCGGTTTAAGCCGCGTTGAGCTCGTCGAGCAGGGAACCCGGGTCCGTGTCGTCGAGACGGGCATAGAGTGCTTCGGTGCGGCGCATCAGGTCGAGCGTGTCGGCCTGCAGCACGACCTCTTTGACGTCCAGGATGGCGCCCGGCTGCATGCTGAATTCGCGCAGCCCGATTCCGAGAAGCAGACGGGTGAAGCGCGGATCGCCCGCCATCTCGCCGCACATGCTGACCGGTCGGTTCAGCTCGCGTGCGGCCTCGATGGTCATGCGGATGAGGCGCAGGATGGCCGGGTGGGTGGGGTCGAAGAGATAGTTGACGCCGTCGTCGAGACGGTCGATCGCGAGCGTGTACTGGATGAGGTCGTTGGTTCCGATCGACAGAAAATCCAGGCGCCGCGCGAGCGCGCGTGCGGTCAGTGCGGCCGCGGGGACCTCGATCATGGCGCCGATCGGGAGTTGCGGGTCATAGTCGAGACCGTCGCGGTCGAGTTGAGTCTTGATCTGCCGGATCAGCGCGAGAACCGTATCGACCTCGTGGACGTTGGAGACGAGCGGCAGCATCAGCCGAATCGGGCCGCTCGCGGAGGCACGCAGGATTGCGCGTAGCTGCGGCCGGAAGAGATCGGGCTCCTTCAGGCAGAGTCGGATCGCGCGTAATCCCAGCGCCGGGTTCGAGACCCCGGGGCCCGGCTCGAGCAGGGTATCGACGCGTTTGTCGACGCCCAGATCCAGCGTGCGGATGGTCACCGGGATCCCGCCGAGTCCGGCGACGATCGCCGCGTAGCTCGCCAGATGCTCCTCCTCGTCGGGGAGATCCCGGCGATTCATGTAGAGGAACTCGGTACGATAGAGTCCGACCCCGCTGGCCCCGTTGGCCTTCGCAAGCGCCACGTCCTCGGGGAGCTCGAGATTCGCGAGGAGGCCGATCTCGACCCCGTCGCGTGTGACCGAGGCTCGGCCGACGAGGCCGCGCAAACGCAACTGACGGGCCTCCGCCGCGCGCAGGCGGTCGCGGAAAAAGTCCAGGGTCAGGGGGTCTGCATCGGCCAGCACGGTGCCGGTCTCGCCGTCGACCAGGATGAGCTCGCCCTGGCGCAGATAGCGTGTGATGTTGTGGATGCCCATCACGGCGGGTACGCCGAGGCTGCGCGCCAGGATGGCCGTGTGGGACATGGGTCCGCCGAACTCGGTGACGAATGCAACCGCACCGCGATGGCGCAGGAGGATCGCTTCCGCGGGCGCAAGATCGCGCGCCACCACGACCCGGCCCTCCAGATCCCGAGTCGATGGCTCGCGTTGCTCGACCGCGCCCTGCAGGAAGGTCTGAATCTGCTGGACGACGTGCTCGACGTCGTCGCGGCGGGTGCGCAGATAGGGGTCGTCCATCTCGTCGAAGATCCGCACCAGGGTGTCGCGCTGCCGTTGCAGCGCCCACTCGGCATTGCACAGCTGCTCGGCAACGATACGGCGCACCTCCTCGACCAAGGCGGCGTCCTCGAGCATCAGCAGGTGCGTGTCGATGAACTCGGCGATGTTGAGCGGCGTGTGCTGCGGGATCTGGTTGCGCACCGCTTTGAGGGCCCCACGCGCGGCGGCGACGGCCAAATCGAGCCTCTCGATCTCGGCGGCGACCTGCTCGACCGCGATGGCGGATTGCGAGACGGTATGGCCGCCGTGCCCGTCCACGAAGGCGGGGCCGAGTGCGAGCGAGCGACTGGTGGAGATGCCGATCCCCTGAAATGCGGTGGTCATTCCGACTCTCCGAAGCGATCGCCGATCAATGCCTCGATCGCCGCCATGGCGGAATCCTCGTCCTCGCCGGCGGCCTCGACCGTGATCCGGGTGCCCTGACTCGCGGCCAGCATCATGACGCCCATGATGCTCTTGCCGTTGACGCTTTGACCGCGCCGCTCGATCTCTACATGGCTGGCGAACCGTCCGGCGCATTGCACGAGCTTGGCCGACGCACGGGCATGGAGCCCCAGCTTGTTGAGGATCTCGATCTCTTTGCGAATCATGTGCGGTCGTCTCGTCGCGAGCAGAGCAAGACGCCGTCGCGCCCGCCCTGCAGGGCCTTCTCGGCCACGTCGTCCAGGTCGAGCGAGGCATAGGTCAGGGCGCGCAACAACATGGGTAGGTTCAGTCCCGCAATGACTCTCGAGCACTCATGGATCGCGAGCATCGATACCGCGACATTGGCCGGTGTCGAGCCGTAGAGATCGGTCAGGATCAGGACACCCGCGCCGGCGTCCAAGCGCTCGAGGCGTTCGGCGGCTTCCGCCGTCAAGACCTCGCAGGGCACATCGTTGACGACCTCCATCGCCTCGACCCCCGGCGGACGTCCGCCGAGAATCGCCGTCGCGACCCGCAGCAGGTCCGCGCCGAACGGCTGATGGGTGATCATCAGGAGCCCGACGCTCAAGGTAGATCCCGATGCCGCACCATCACCTGATGGCCGTCGGACTCGAAATGATGCCGCAGGGATTCGGTCATAAAGACCGAGCGGTGCTGCCCGCCCGTGCAGCCGATCGCAATCGTCAGATAGCTGCGCCCGTCCGTCTCGAACCCGGGGATCCAGCGATCGAAGAACCCCTGGATGTCGGCGCGCATTCGGCAAAAGGCTTCCGCGGAATCGAGGAATTCCATCACGGGTCGATCGCGTCCGGTCAGGGGGCGCAGCTCGGGTTGCCAATGTGGATTGGGCAGGCTGCGCAGGTCGAAGACAAAATCCACATCGTGCGGAACCCCGTGCTTGAAGCCGAAGGACTGCAGCAGGATGGACGCCTTCGGCGAGGCGCCGCCGACCAAACGGCTGCGCACGAGATCGCGCAGCTCGTGGACGTTGGTCTGGGTCGTGTCGATACGGATGTCGGCGCAGCTTCGGAGCGGCTCGAGGAGTCGGCGCTCGAGCGCGATCGCCTCCGGCAGCGAGCGGTCGGCGCGGGTCAAGGGGTGTTTGCGGCGGGTCTCGCTGAAGCGCTTGATCAGGGTTTCGGTTTCGGCGTCGAGGAAGAGGACATCGCAGCCGATGCCGCGCTCGCGCGCCGAGTGCACCAGCTCGGGAAGGTGTCGGAGCTCGTCCGGACCGCTGCTCGGACTGGTGCGGGCGTCGATCCCGACCGCCGTCCTGGTGAAGGCGTCGTCGAGTCCCTCGTGCAGCCCGAGGGCGAGATCCTGCAGCAGGAAGAGCGGCAGGTTGTCGATGCAGTAAAAGCCTACGTCTTCGAGGGTATGGAGCGCGACGCTCTTGCCCGAGCCGGACAGACCGCTGAGGATGACGAGCCTCATCGGTTTGCCGACGTTCGGCGGTCGTTCGCTCGCCTGCTCCTGCGGCGGTGTTTGCGTCATGGCGGTGATCTCGGCGGGTCGGGTCGATCGATGCTGATGGCACGCGCCTGGCGGTCGACGAAGTCGACGCCGGCATCGTATCCACGGATGCGCAGAATCTGGTGTCGCACGGCCGCCTCCACCAGGATCGCCAGGTTGCGGCCGGGTGCGACCGGCATGGTGATCTTGGGGACGGCAACCCCGAGGATGTTGCGCACCGAGAGGCTGCCGCTGAGCCGGTCGATAGACTCGAGTTGTTGCTTGTCGAGCGGCTGAAGATCGATGGTCAGGTTCAATGTCTTGCTGCGCACGACGGCGCCTTCTCCGAACATGGCGCGGATGTTGAGAATCCCCAGGCCGCGGACCTCGAGAAAATCGCGCAGGGCTTCGGGGCAGGTGCCCTCCAGGGTCTCCGGGGCAATGCGTGCGAAACGGGGTGCGTCGTCGGCGATGAGCCGATGGCCGCGGGCGATCAAATCGAGCGCCAGCTCGCTCTTGCCGACCGCCGGATCGCCGACCAGCAGAACGCCCATGCCCAGGACCTCGATGAAGACCCCGTGCACCGTGCGGCGCTCGGCGAGCGCATGGGTGAGGAAATAACGCAGATGATTGATCAGCTCCTCGTCGCCGAGGCAGGAGCCGAGCAGTGGCGTGCTTGTCTGCTCGGCGGCCTCGCGGAAGGCGGGCTCCGGGTCGATGCCGTCCGAGAAGATGACGGCGGTCGGACGATCCGAGAAGAGCCTCTCCACGGTCTCGCCGAAGGCGGTCCGGCCCAGCTCCGCCAGGTAGAGCCGCTCCGCGTGTCCGATGACCTGCAGACGATTGGGATGGATGCAGTTCAGTGAGCCGATCAGCGACTGCCTTGTGCGTCCCGGATCCTCGCCGCGCAACGAACGCGGGCTCGCCGGCTCGGGCGTAAGCCAGCGCAGCTTGAGCCGCGGCCCGGTCTGCGAGATCAGGGATTGAAGACTTTCGATCATCGCCGGCGGGCGCGCTCGAGCGCTAGGCCGCTCTGAGAAGGTCCAGAATCGCCGTCGGCGAGCTCGCATCGCGCAGGCGTGCGCGGGTTGCCGACTCGCTGAAGCGACTTGCCAAATAGGCGAGCAGTTGCAGGTGCTCCTCGGTCGCGGTCTCCGGAACCAGGAGCGCGAAGGCCAGATCGACCGGCTCGCCGTCGGCTGCGTCGTAATCCACCCCGCGCGTGGTTTGCACGAACGCCCCGATCACCTGAGAGACCTCCTTGATCCGGGCATGGGGCAGGGCGACACCGTGACCGAGTCCGGTGCTGCCGAGGCGTTCGCGCTCGAGGAGGCGCTCGAAGACGCTCTCCGTGCTCAATCGCGGGTGATCGTTGGCAAGCAGCTCGGCCAGGGTTTCGAGCAAACGCTTCTTGCTGGAAATCTCGAGGCCGTGACCGATCCGGGCCTCGTTGATCAGATCGGGGCTGAGCATCGGTATCGGCTCCCGTGTGCTGCGGGCGCACAGCGCTGCAGCTGGTGGCTCTTGGATCGATGTCCGCGCAGCGACGGCGGGCAGGGGCGTGTGGTCATGGATGCTGATTATCCTCGGATGTCTGGCAGAGGCCGGCGATCCCGCATGCCGGCCTCATGCCCGATCCCGTTCGTTGAACCTCTCCGACGGGGCAAGAGCGCCCCCTCGGAGGTATCCGCGGCGTTTTGGCAACGCCGGTGCGTCAGCTCTGATCGGATTCCTCGGCCTCGCTGACCTTCGGGGTGGCTGCGCGATGATCGCTCTTTTTCTCCTTGTGGCGCAGGACCTGACGATCGAGCTTGTCGATCAGCCCGTCGATTGCGGCATACATGTCCTCGTGGACCGAGTCGGCAAAGACCTTGTTGCCGTTGATGTGTAGTGTGGCTTCCGCCTTTTGGGCAAGCTTCTCGACGCTCAGAATGACGTGAGCATTGATGACGTGGTCGAAGTGCCGCGCAAGGCGCTCGAACTTCGTGTCGACGTAGCCTTTCAGCGCGTCGGTGACGTCGATGTGATGACCCGTCAGGTTGATCTGCATCTGTTGACTCCTTATGGTTCAAACGGCCTGTCAATCCAGGCGCTTGCGCTCGTTCGAGGGTGGAACCCCCATGGCCTCGCGGTATTTGGCGACGGTTCGCCGCGCGACGTTGATCCCCTGATCGGCGAGCTCTTGTGCGATCTTGCTGTCGCTCATGGGCTTTCTCGCGGATTCGCCGGCGATCAGCTTGCGGATCAGGGCACGAATCGCGGTCGACGAGCATTCGCCGCCGGACGCGGTGTTGACGTGCGAGGAAAAGAAATACTTGAACTCGAGGGTCCCTCGCGGCGTGTGCATGTATTTCTGCGTGGTCACTCGGGATACGGTCGACTCGTGCAGCTCCAACGCCTCGGCGACATCGCGCAGCACCATCGGCTTCATCGCCTCGTCCCCGTGCTCGAAGAATTCCTGCTGCATCTCGACGATCTTCGCGCCGACGCGCAGCACCGTGTCGTTGCGGCTGGCCAGGCTCTTGATGAACCAGCGGGCCTCCTGCAGATGGCTCTTCAAGGTGACCCCGTCCGCGCTTTGATCGGCGCGTCGGATCAGGCGCGCGTAGTCGGCGTTCACTCTGAGTTTAGGCATCGACTCGGGATTGAGCTCGACCGACCATCGGCCCTCGCGTTTGCGCACGAAGATATCCGGGACGACATACTGGGCCGGCGTGCCGGCGATCAGGCTTCCGGGGCGCGGATTGAGCCGGCGGATCAACGCCAGCGCACCTGCGACCGTTTCCTCGGACTCCTTCAGCTGACGCACCAGGGAGGCGACGTCGCGCTTGGCCAGATACTCGAACCCGTCGCGGCAGATCGCCGTCGCGGTGCTCCGCCAAGGTGTTTGGGGGGGCAGCTGACTGAGTTGTATCAGCAGGCATTCCGCGAGGTTGCGGGCACCCACGCCCGGCGGGTCGAAGGACTGAACGCGGTGCACGACCGCCTCCACCTCCTCGGCACTGATCTCGGGGTGATCGATGGTCAGGAGCAGCTCCTCGACATCGATGCGCAGATAGCCGTCGGCATCGATCGAATCGATGACCGCTTGGGCGATCATGTTGTCGCGCTCGCTCAGTCTGCAGAGATTGAGCTGCCAGGCGAGGTGGTCGAGCAGGGTCTGAGGGCGGCTCTGTTGGGCAAAGGGATCGTAGTCCGAGCCGTCGTCCGAACCGTGCGAGGTGCTCGGCACGTAGGAGTCGAAGACATCGGTCCAGAGCGTGTCGACCGGCAGCTCCTCGGGCATCTCGTTGGATTCGGCGTGGATCTCGCGGTCGATCGACTGCTCGACGGTGACCCGCGGTGTTTCGATATCCTCGCTCTGGATCGTGCCCGACTGCTGCACCTCGCCGGCGTTGAAGCGGTCCGCGTCGTCGCCTTCCTCCAACATGAGGTTGGTGTCCAGCGCCTCCTGAATCTCCTTCTGGAGCTCCAGCGTCGAGAGCTGCAACAGACGGATCGCCTGCTGCAACTGAGGCGTCATGGTCAGGTGTTGGCCGAGCCGAAGCTGGATGGATTGCTTCATGAATCGCGGATGCGCTTTTCGAGGTGTTCGATCAGGTGACCGCCATGGCCAATGCTGCTCGATGCTAGCCGTTTCAGTCCGGTGAAGGCGTCATCAGCCGAGGCAGGATTCTCATCTTACACCCAACATCTCGGAAAGAGCAGCCAACCGATGCGCATCTCTGAGGTACCTCCCGGTTCGCACCTACATGGAAAAATCCGCGCCAAGGTAGACATCGCGGACCTGCTGATCGGCCAGGAGCTGCGCGGGGGTGCCTGCCGCGATCACGCACCCCGAGCTGATGATGTAGCCCCGGTCGCAGATATCGAGCGTCTCGCGCACGTTGTGATCGGTGATCAGCACGCCGATCCCGCGATCGCGCAGATGCGACACGATGGCCTTGATGTCCCCGACGGCGATGGGGTCGACGCCCGCGAAGGGCTCGTCGAGCAGCATCACCAGCGGGTCGACCGCAAGCGCACGCGCGATCTCCAGGCGCCGTCGCTCCCCGCCCGAGAGGCTGAGCGCGAGCGATCCGCCGACATGGGCGATCCCGAGCTCTTCGAGCAGGCGCTCGCAGCGCAGGTTGCGATCGGCCCGAGACAGGTCGCCGCGTGCCTCCAGGATGGCGAGGATGTTGTCGCGTGCGCTGAGCTTGCGAAACACCGAGGGCTCCTGTGCCAGATAGCTCAGGCCGGCGCGTGCGCGCGCATGCATGGGTTTCAGGGTGATGTCCTGCCCGCTCAGCGCGATGCCGCCCTCGTCGGCCGGAATGAGGCCGACGATCAAATAGAAACAGGTAGTCTTGCCCGCGCCGTTCGGTCCGAGCAGGCCCACGACCTCACCCGCGTCCACGCTGACGCTCACGTCGCGCAAGACCTGACGGCCGCGGTAGCTCTTCTTCAGATGCTCCGCGCGCAGCGTCGTCGAGCCCGAGCCTAGGCCCGAGCCGGAATCCGTAACAAGATCGCTCATCCTAAACCGCGTCTCCGCCTAGGCTCTCGGGATCATTCAAGGGTGGTCTCCGACCGAAGGTTATCGGTCGCCTCCGACGCGGTTTAGCCTCATTCCTCCTCCGGCGTGATGGTGATCTTGACCCGTCCGCCGCCTCCCGCGCGGAAATGGGCGCGGGCGCGATCGTAGACGATGCGCTCGCTCGCGACGCGGTCGGCTCCCTGAATCAGCAAGGCGTCCTCGATGAGGGTGAGCTCGTCCTTGTCGGCGTCGTATTCCATCCGTTTGGCGAAGGCCAGGACTTCGCCCTCGTCGTTGTCGAGGAGCTGTTTGAAGCTGGCCGGCGCGCCGAGTGCAATGATAAAGCGCGGGCGGCGGTCGTCGCGATGATAAACGGTCACATGATCGCCGAGGAGCCGCATGCTCCCTTGGTCGACTTGGACATTGCCGACATAGATGCTCGTGTTCTCCGCCTCCAGGACCTCGACATCGTCTGCTTCGATCAAGATGGGTTGGCTCGCATCGTCCTCCAGCGCCGCCGTCGGGGCGCACGCGAGGGCGATGACGAAGGCCAGGGTCACGGCCGGGGCGGTGTCCCGGCGCCGACGGTCGTAGAATCCTCTGTCGCTCATGGCTCCTCGATCTGCTCGGGTGCGATAAAGATGTGTGCGCGTCCGTCGAATTGGGCGCGCACGGGCGCGTCGTACCAGAGGCGCATCCCGGTCGCGTTCAGCCGATCCGACGCACTGGTGACCTGGACCGCCCGATCGGTCTCGGCGAAGCCCCGTTTGTGCCAGATGCGCATCAGCTCGGTCTCCATCCGGGTGGCGGGCCGGCTCGCGTCGCCCCGGCGCTCGAGCTCCACGGCGCCCTCGAGCCGGACCTCGTTGCCGCCGGGGAGGACCAGCCCGCTGTCCGCGCGTGCGCGCCAGGGCTCGGCTTCGGTCTCGCCTTCACGCTGATAGAGTGTCATGCGTGGGTGATCCAACTCCGAGAGATCCTCCTCCACATACTGGCGCAGCTCGTCGGCGATCAAGCGCCGGCTTGGTTTGCCGGTGTCGTCGGTCTCCATGGCCGTGAAGCCGGCGACGACATAATCCGGGAGTCGCGCGCGCTCGACCTCGGGCGCAGGCGGCTCGGGTTCGGGACGCAGCTGCCACCACCCCAACAGCCCGGAGGCCACGAAGAAGGCGGCGAGCATCCACTGACGTGCGGACCAGATCGGCAGGTCGCTGACCCGAAGACGTCCGCTCATCCTGCACCGGCGAGGATCCGTGCCCAGGTGCCCTGCGCCTCCATGATCAGCTCGCAGACCTCGCGCGCAGCCCCGCGACCGCCGCACGCTTGGGTGCACAGATGGGCGTGGACGCGCACCAGATGGTGCGCGTCGGCGACCGCAACGGCGAGTCCGACCCGACGCATGATGGGCAGATCCATCAGGTCGTCTCCGACATAGGCGATGGCCTCGTCGTCGAGCGACAGGGCGCCTTTGAGCGCCTCGTAGGCCGGGAGCTTGTCGCGGCAGCCTTGGAAGAGGTGCTCCACACCGAGACTCTGCATGCGGATGCTGACCACCTGCGAGGTCCGGCCCGTAATGATCCCGATCTGAACCCCGCTCTCCCGAAGCATCACCATGCCGTGTCCGTCACGCGAGTTGAACGCCTTGTACTCCTGACCGTCGTCGCCGAGATAGAGGCTGCCGTCGGTCAGCACCCCGTCGACGTCGAAGATGACCAGGCGGATCCGGGCGGCGCGTTCGAGGATGTCTTGCATAGGGTCAGTCCTCTTGGGTGTCGATTCGGGGGGGCGGGTGAAGCCTCCGGTGTCCAGTAAAGCACGTCTAGATGTGCCGAAACCGTTCGTTGTCGTTGTCGTAATCGACCATCGATACGACAACGACAACGACAACGACAACGACAACGACAACGACAACGACAACGACAACGACAACGACAACGACAACGAAAATGGTCTCGGAATCTCTGCACCGCTCCACGAGCCTCCTGCTATCGGCTTCCGGTCTCTAGTCTTCGGCACGGGCTGGACGGCAGGCGGCTCCCTCACATGACCCCGGCGCGCAGTAGATCGTGCATGTTCAGTGCGCCGACGGGTCGGCCGGTGTCGTCGACGACCAGCAGTGCGTTGATGGACCGCGACTCCATGAGGCGCAGGGCCTCGGCGGCGAGGGCGTCGGCCTGGATCGTGATGCAGTTGGGGGTCAGCACGGTGTCGATGGCGGTGCGGTGGACATCGATCCCGCGGTCGAGCGCGCGTCGCAGGTCGCCGTCGGTGAAGATCCCGGCAAGGCGGCCGTCGTCGTCGACCACGGCGCTCATGCCCAAGCCTTTGCGGGACATCTCTTCCAGGGTGGCGCGCAAGGTCGTGCCCAGAGGGACCGACGGCAATTGCTCGTCGCGGTGCATGACCTCGCCGACGTGCAGCAACAGACGGCGTCCGAGACTGCCGGCCGGATGGGAGCGGGCGAAGTCCTCGGCGGTGAAGCCGCGGCTCTCGAGCAGGGCGATGGCCAGGGCATCGCCCATCACCAAGGTTGCGGTGGTGCTCGAGGTCGGGGCGAGACCGAGCGGACAGGCCTCGCTTGCGACACTCACGTCGAGATGCACGTCGCCCTCTCGGGCCAGCGTCGACTTGGGCTTGCCGGTCATGCTGATCAGCGGCACGCCGAGCCGCTTGAGCAACGGCAGCAGCATCAGCAGCTCGGCCGTTTCGCCCGAGTTGGACAGGGCCAGGACCACGTCGCGGGGCGTGATCATGCCGAGGTCGCCATGGCTGGCCTCGCCCGGATGCACGAAGAAGGCGGGGCTGCCGGTGCTCGCCAGGGTCGCCGCGATCTTCCCGCCGATGTGGCCCGACTTGCCCATCCCGAGGACGACGATGCGGCCCTCGCAGGCCAGCATGTAGCGGCACGCGGCGACGAAAGCGTCGTCGATCCGCTCGGCCAGTGCCGTGACCGACGCGGCTTCGGTCTCGACGACGGCGCGCCCGAGCGCCTTGATCTTGGCCGATTCCCCAAGCGCGAGCTCAACCGGCGGGCTGCCGAGTCTGCGTCGATCTGTCATGCTGCTCCGAGGTCCTCCGTCGCGCCGCTTCGACATCGGCGCCGGCGCGATGAGACTGATGCGTTTGGACCGGCGGGTCGGGTGGACGCGCGCGAGCGAAGTCCGCCGAGTCCGGCGCCGGCGTTGATGGGCTGCGCTGCGCTGGTCCCCGACGGTGCTTGTCCATCCGATTGTTGTGGTCGGCAATGTGGCCGTTTCGATGAGCATGGCCACGCAATGCAAAATACACCAATGAGTGCCCCGGTGTCCCGCGGGGCGATCCCGGCATTGCACCGGCCCGGCGTCGCACGCAAGGGCCTCTCCACCGGAAAATACGATCCAATCGGAGTGACGTCGAGACCATGAATTGCATTCTCCCCGTTAGAACCGGATGGGATCCGTCGCCCGGCGACGCCGACTTCTATCCCGACGACCTCCCCGAGGATTGGCGGTTGACCTATTTCGCCAACGCGCTCGGCGCCGTTGTGCTCGACGCCGATGTCCGGGAGCACGCCGATGCGGAGTGCATCGCGCAGTGGTGCCGCGACGTGCCGGCATCCTTCAGATTTTATCTGCGCCTTGACACCTGCACGGCGGATGCCTCGGTGTCGGCCGAGGTTCGAGCGCGTCTCGGCGAGCGTTTCGGCGGATGGATCCTGTGCTCGGATCAAGGCCATGCAGGGGACCTTTACGGGCCCGCATACGTGCAGCTCGAATCCGTGTCGGCCGCAGCGGGGTCGCGCGCATCGGCCCTTGCCTGCACGGTGCCCGCCGGGCTCGACACCGACCTTCGCGCGGCACGCCGTTGGCTGGAGGGGCTTGCGGCGGGCGCCCGAGGGCGACCCGCGCTCGCCTTGCTGGGCGGGGCGCGATTCGAGGACGTGCGCCGCTGGCAGTCGCTCGTGGAGCTGCTCGGCCTAGGTTGACAATCCGGCGATTGAGGCGTTTAGGCTCCTGCGGTTGACGCCCCAGCGCAAGCCCGCCAGAATGCCGTGTTTTCCACCCGCGCCGACAGCGATACGATCTATGGGAAGTCGACGCCCCCGAGCGACGCCCCCGCCGCAGTCTCCGCGATCGGCTCCTCCGAGCCCGCGGCTACGCCCGATGCCCCGAGCGCCGGCTCCTCGCCGGAGAACCGCTCGCGCGCCGCCGGAGAGGTCTTGGTGAAGATCCGCGGACTTTCTTTCCGCCGCGGCGCGCAGGTCGTGCTCCACCGAGTCGACATGGATATCCGGCGCGGTGCAGTGACCGCCGTCATGGGGCCGAGCGGCACGGGCAAGACGACCCTGCTCAAGCTGATCACCGGACAGCTTCGTCCGGACGCCGGGAGTATCGAGGTCGACGGCGAGCCCGTGCACACGCTGGGAAAATCGGCGTTGTTTCGGCTGCGTCGGCGGATGGGAATGCTGTTTCAAAGCGGCGCACTGCTGACCGACCTGAATGTCTTCGAGAACGTCGCCTATCCGCTGCGCGAGCATACGGACCTCGGTCCATCGATGCTGCGCAAGCTCGTGCTGCTGAAGCTCGAGGCAGTCGGTCTGCGCGGCGCGCGCGACCTGATGCCGAGCGAGCTCTCCGGCGGCATGGCGCGTCGCGTGGCCCTGGCCCGGGCGATTGCGCTGGATCCCGACATGATCCTCTACGATGAGCCCTTCACGGGTCAGGATCCCATCTCCAAGGGCATGCTGGTGACCCTGATCCGACAGCTCAACGATGCGGCGGGCCTGACGAGCATCCTGGTGTCCCACGACGTGGACGAGACGGCGAGTATCGCCGATCACCTGTACGTCATCTCGCACGGAGAGGTCATCGCGCAGGGGACACCGCAGGAGATCGCCGCGGACCGCTCGGCCTGGGTACGTCAGTTCATGGACGGCCTGCCGGATGGGCCCGTGCATTTCCACTATCCGGCACCGCCCTTGGCGGATGATCTGCTGCCGCGGGGTGTCGCCTGATGATTCTGGACGGCTTGGCGCGGCTGGGACGCAGCGGACTCGGCGCGCTCGAGCGACTCGGTCGTGCACATCTGCTGCTCGCCGGGATGGTGCTGGGCATCGGCGAGATCCTGCGACGTCCGGGTCTGCTCGTTGCGCAGCTCTTCAATATCGGCGTGCTCTCGATGCTGATCATCGGGGTGTCCGGGTTGTTTGTCGGCATGGTGCTGGGTCTGCAGGGCTATTACGTGCTTGCGCAGTTCGGGGCGGCGGAGAGTCTCGGCGTCATGGTCGCGGCCTCGTTGGTGCGCGAGCTCGGCCCGGTGGTCACGGCCCTTCTGGTGGCCGGGCGTGCCGGCTCGGCCCTGACCGCCGAGATCGGTCTGATGAAGGCAACCGAGCAGCTCTCGGGTCTGGAGATGATGGCGGTCGATCCGGTGCGCCGCATCCTGACCCCTCGCTTCTTCGGCGGCGTGCTTGCGATGCCGCTGCTTGCGGCCATGTTCAGTGCGGTCGGCGTGCTCGGCGGCTATTTCGTCGGTGTCGGTCTGCTCGGCGTGGACTCGGGATCCTTCTGGAGTCAGATGCAGTCAAAGGTCGACTTCCACGAGGACATCGTCAACGGCGTGATCAAAAGCGTTGTTTTCGGGGTCGTGGTGACCTGGATCGCGCTCTTTCAGGGGCATGACTCGGTTCCGACGTCCGAGGGCGTGAGCCGCGCGACGACGCGCTCCGTGGTCCATGCCGCACTGGCGGTGCTGGGACTCGATTTCGTCTTGACGGCCTTGATGTTCGGGGAATGATGGTATGGGTAAACAACGCGGCATCGAGATCCTGGTCGGGCTCTTCATGGCGGTGGGCTTCGTGGCTCTGTTCTTCCTGGCGATGCAGGTCAGCAACCTGAGTGCGGCGGTCAACAGCGAGGGCTATCGCTTGACCGCGCGGTTCTCCAACGTCGGCAGCCTCAAGGCGAGGTCACCGGTGAG
This sequence comes from Thiocapsa sp., assembly GCF_018399035.1. GTDB lineage: Bacteria > Pseudomonadota > Gammaproteobacteria > Chromatiales > Chromatiaceae > Thiocapsa. Next base: position 3,415,462 of record NZ_CP073760.1, on the reverse strand, counting down.
CATGGCCGGCGTGCGCGTCGGGCGCGTCGAGGCGGTGACCTTCGACAAGGACACCTACGAGGCGGTGGTGGCCATGCGCATCGATGCGGCCACGGACACCATCCCGGACGACACCTTCGCGAACATCTTCACCGCCGGTCTGCTCGGGGAGCAGTACATCGCCCTCGAGCCGGGCGGGAGCATGGAGTACCTGCGCGACGGCGACGAGATCGCCTATACCCAGTCGGCCTTGATCCTGGAGCAGATGATCGGACAATTCCTATTCAGTAAAGCCGGAGGCGACTAATGCCGTATCGACGTTCCTTCTTCCTGCTCTTTGCCCTGCTCGGGGTGCTCTGGACGAGTGCGTCGTTCGCCTATGCCGACGACGCGACGGCCCTGGTCAAGCGGACCACCGAGAACATGCTCAAGACACTCGAAGCGCGTCGCTCGGAGGTCGATCGCGATCCTTCGCTGATCTTCGGGATGATCGAGAGCGGTGTCGCCCCGCATTTTGACTTCGAGCGCATCACGCAAGGCGCGGTCGGTCAATCCTGGCGAGACGCGACCCCGGCGCAGCAGCGTGGCCTGGTCAACGGCTTCAAGCAGGTCCTGGTCCGGACCTATGCGCGCTCGATCCTGAGCTATTCGGGCGAAGAGATCCGCTACCTGCCGATCAAGCCGGGTCGACAGCCCTCCAGCGTCACCGTCTCTACCGAGATCCTCTCGCCCGGTTCCGCGCCGATCCCGGTCGACTATCGGATGCACAACAACGCCGGAGGCTGGAAGGTCTACGACGTGGTCATCAACAATGCCAGCCTGGTCGGGAACTACCGCACGAGCTTCGCAAACGAGATCCGCCGGGGCGGGATCGACGGTCTGATCGCAACGCTCGGCGAGATGAACACCCGGACGCGCGAATGAAGGAGGCGCGACTGACGCCCCTCGGCGAGGGGCGTTATTCTCTGGACGGCGTGCTGGACTTCTCGACCGTCAACCGTGTCGCCGTCGGCGGGATCGCCCTGTTCAAACGGGATGCCTTGGTCGATATCGACCTCGCCGGCGTGGAGTCCGCGAACAGCGCCGGGCTCGCCCTTTTGTTGGAATGGCTGGACGTCGCCCGTGCGCGCGGCGCTCGGGTGACCTATCGGAACCTGCCGGATTCGCTGGTGCGGATCGCTGCCGTGTCGAACCTCGCCACGCTCTTGCCCATGGCATCCGCCATCGGTCGCTGAGGCTCCGGCGCCGTCCGGCGTCGATGACCGGGTGTCTTTGCCCCGACGACGCGCGTTGTGCAGTCCCGCCGCCGACCCCGTCACCCAACCGTTTCAGTGCCTTCATTTCCTAAGGAACGGTTCGAAAATGAAGTAAAACAACTCGAAGAGAGATTGCCTCTTCCACGGTTGTCGTAATCGACAACGACAGCGACAGCGACAGCGACAACGATGGATTCGGTGCTCAACTAAACCGCGTCCAGAGCGAGAGGCTCACTTTCAAGTGAATTCGACGTTTTGTGTATCTGTCGCTCTTGGCGGGGCGCGGTTTAAAATGATGATATTTTTTAATATCTTAAACCGCGCCAACTTCGGCGGTCGTCAAGTCTGCCGGGGCCGATCCCATCCAAAAACATCGCATGCCGCTCTGTGCGCGGTTTAAGGTCTTCATGGATAAGCTTCTCATCACAGGCGGTACCCCGTTGCAGGGTCGGGTTCGCGCGTCCGGCGCCAAGAACGCCGCGTTGCCGATCCTTGCCGCCACCCTTCTGGCCGATGCGCCCGTCACACTCGGCAACATCCCGCGTCTGCGCGACATCAGAACCACGTTGGAGCTGCTCGGACGCATGGGTGCCTCCTTGTCGCTCGAAGACGGATGCCGGGTCGAGGTGCAGCCCCGCGAGCTGATCAGCTTCGCCGCGCCCTACGAGCTGGTGAAGACGATGCGCGCCTCGATCCTGGTGCTCGGGCCGCTGCTCGCACGCTACGGTCAGGCGGATGTCTCCCTGCCGGGTGGTTGCGCGATCGGTGCGCGGCCGGTCAACCTGCATATCGATGGCCTGCGCGCCATGGGTGCCGAGATCCATGTGGAGGGCGGCTACATCCGAGCGCGTGCGCAACGGCTGCATGGCGCGCGTCTGGTCATGGATCTGGTTTCGGTCACCGGGACCGAGAATCTGCTGATGGCCGCGACCTTGGCCAAGGGCGAGACCCTGATCGAGAATGCGGCGCGCGAGCCCGAGGTGATCGATCTCGCCGATTTCCTGATCGCCCTGGGCGCGCGGATCGAGGGTGCCGGAACCGACCGGATCTACATACAGGGCGTGGAGCGTCTCGGCGGTGCCGTCTACGAGGTCATGCCGGATCGGATCGAGACCGGGACCTTCCTGGTCGGCGCGGCCATGACCGGCGGCTGCGTTACGGTCACCCACACGCGGCCGGATTGTCTGGATGCCGTACTCCAGAAGCTGCGCGAGGCCGGGGCCGAGATCGAGGTCGGCACGGATTCGATCCGGCTCGACATGCAGGGCAAGCGCCCCCGCGCAGTCGACATCCACACGGCCCCGCATCCCGCGTTTCCGACCGACATGCAGGCCCAGTTCTGTGCCTTGAACAGCATCGCCGAAGGGGTCGGGACCATCACCGAGACCATCTTCGAGAACCGCTTCATGCATGTGCTCGAGCTGCAGCGCATGGGTGCCGACATCCGGATCGAGGGCAATGTCGCCATCTGCCGCGGTGTCGAACGTCTGACCGCGGCACCCGTGATGGCCACCGATCTGCGCGCATCGGCCGGTCTGGTGCTGGCCGGGCTGGTCGCCTCGGGCGAGACGCTGATCGACCGCATCTATCACCTCGACCGCGGTTATGACAACATCGAGGCAAAGCTCTCGGCCCTGGGCGCGGCGATTCGCCGGACCGCGGGCGCAGGGACGAGCCGATAGGGGCTACTCGCAGCCAACAGGACAGCGATATCATGAGTCTCGACACGCCGCTTACCATCGCGCTCTCCAAGGGCCGGATCTTCGACGAGACCCTGCCGCTCCTGGCCCATGCCGGGATCGCGCCGGTCGACGACCCCGAGACCAGCCGCAAGCTGATCCTCGAGACCAACATGGCGCATGTGCGCTTTCTCATCATCCGCGCGAGCGACGTACCGACCTATGTCCAATACGGCGCCGCGGATCTGGGCGTCTCGGGCAAAGATGTGCTGCTCGAGCACGGCGGGGATGGACTCTACGAGCCGCTCGACCTCGGCATCGCGCGCTGTCGTCTGATGGTCGCCGGTCTGCCCGATGTGGCCGCACCTACGACGAGGCGGCTGCGGATCGCGACCAAATATGTCAAAAGCGCCGAGCGCTATTACGCCTCCAAAGGCGAGCAGGTCGAGATCATCAAGCTCTACGGCTCGATGGAGCTCGCTCCCCTGGTCCATCTGTCCGATCGCATCGTCGATCTGGTGGAGAGCGGCAACACCCTGAAGGCCAACGGTCTGGTCCCGCTCGAGCACATCGCCGACATCAGCTCGCGCCTGGTGGTCAACAAGGCCTCCTGGAAGATGAAACATGCCGCGGTGACGACCTTGCTGGACGCGCTGCGCGAGGCCGTCGCCGGCCGATCGACACCAACCCAATCGGCCCAAACCCAATCGGATCGGTCGCGCGGGCCGGGGAGCTGAGCATCCATGAGCATGATGAGACGTCTCTCGACGACGGACCCTGACTTCCACGCCGACTTGGACGGCCTGCTCGCCTGGGATTCGGTCTCGGACGATCGCGTCCAGCAAACGGTCGCCGATATCATCCGCGACCTGCGCAGGCGCGGCGATGCCGCGTTGATCGACTACACGACGCGCTTCGACCGCTGGACGCCGGCATCCGCCGCCGATCTGGAGATCCCGCGGGCGCGCCTGGAAGAGGCTTGGGGACGCATACCCGATGCCCGGCGCGAGGCACTGCAGACGGCCGCCGCCCGCATCCGCGCCTATGCCGAGCATCAGAGGATCGAGAGCTGGAGCTACACCGAGGCCGACGGCACCCTGCTGGGTCAGCAGGTCACGCCCCTGGATCGTGTCGGACTGTACGTGCCCGGCGGCAAGGCGTCCTATCCCTCCTCGGTCCTGATGAATGCCATCCCGGCCAAGGTCGCCGGTGTCGGCGAGCTCATCATGGTGGTGCCCACACCCGACGGTGAGCTCAACGAGCTGGTCCTGGCCGCGGCCCATATCGCGGGAACGGATCGCGCCTTCGCGGTCGGCGGGGCGCAGGCGGTGGCCGCACTCGCCTTCGGGACCGAGACCATCCCGGGTGTCGACAAGATCGTCGGACCCGGCAACATCTATGTGGCCACGGCCAAACGTGCGGTGTTCGGGCAGGTCGGCATCGACATGGTCGCCGGTCCTTCCGAGATCCTGGTCCTCTGCGACGGCGGGACGGATCCGGACTGGATCGCGATGGACCTCTTCTCGCAGGCCGAGCACGACGAGGACGCCCAATCCATCCTGGTGAGCTGGGATGCCGACTTTCTGGATCGGGTCGCCGCGAGTATCGAGCGGCTGCTCCCGACCATGGAGCGCGAGACCATCATCGCGACCGCATTGCGCGGGCGCGGGGCCATGATCCAGGCGCGTGACCTGGATGACGCCATCGCCGTCGCCAACCGGATCGCGCCCGAGCATCTGGAGCTGTCGGTCGAGGATCCGCAGGCCATCGTGGGCAGGATCCGCCACGCCGGCGCCATCTTCATGGGGCGCTACACCGCCGAGGCCGTCGGTGACTATTGCGCCGGGCCGAACCACGTCTTGCCGACCTCGCGCACGGCGCGCTTTTCATCCCCGCTGGGTGTCTACGACTTCCAGAAGCGTTCGAGCCTGATTATGGCCTCGGCCGCCGGTGCGGCACAGTTGGCCAAGACCGCTTCCGTTTTGGCCCGAGGGGAGGGGCTCACCGCACATGCGCGCTCCGCGGAGTATCGCGGCGAGGCGCAGTCGCCGGCCGAGCCCGGGTTATCCTAGGACCTTCGCGAGACGCCCATGCATGACCTGATCAGCCAGCTCATTCGTCCCGATATCCGTGCCCTGACGGCCTACCATGTCCCGGATCCGGCTGGGCTGGTGAAGCTCGACGCCATGGAAAACCCCTACGGCTGGCCGGAGGCTCTCAAGGCCGAGTGGCTCGCGATCCTGCACGAGGTCGCCCTGAACCGCTATCCCGACCCGCAGGGCGCGACGGTCCAGGCGGCCGTGCGCGAAGCGATGGCCATCCCCTGGGACATGGGGTTGCTCCTGGGCAACGGCTCCGACGAGCTGATCCAGATGCTCGCCATGGCCGTCGCGCAGCCCGGACGCAAGGTCCTGTCGCTGGATCCCGGCTTCGTCATGTACCGGATGATCGCCCGCTTCGCCGGCATGGACTATGTCGGCGTGCCCTTGCGCCCGGATGACTTTTCGATCGATCTGCCGGTCATGCTCGACGCCATCGAGCGCGAGCAGCCGGCATTGGTCTATCTGGCCTATCCGAATAACCCGACCGGCAATCGCTTCGATGCCGACGACATGGTCCGCATCATCGAGGCGGCGCCCGGCCTGGTCATCGTCGACGAGGCCTATGCGCCCTTTACCGACTGCAGTTTCCTCGGTCTCCTCGGCGACTGGCAGAACCTTCTGGTCATGCGCACGGTCTCGAAGATGGGGCTGGCCGGGATCCGGCTGGGTTATCTGGTTGGTCCGCACGCCTGGCTCGAGCAGATCGACAAGGTGCGCCTGCCGTACAACATCAACGTCTTGACCCAGGCATCCGCGACCTTTGCACTGAAGCACAAACCGCTTCTCGACGAGCAGGCGCGGATGATTCGAGCCGAACGTCAGCGTCTCCAGACCGCGCTCGCGACCCTGAACGGCGTCCACGCCTATCCGAGCGAGGCCAATTTCATCCTGATGCGCGTCGCCGAGGATCGCGCCGACGTCATCTTCAAGGGGCTGAAGGATCAGGGGATCTTGATCAAGAACCTCAACGGCACACACCCCATGTTGAAGGACTGTCTGCGGGTGACGGTCGGTCGGGCCGAGGAGAACGCCGCCTTTCTGAGTGCACTGACCGGGCTCTTGTAGCCTGACGATCAGGCGGCGCCACCCGAACGGGAAGAATTCGATGACGCTGAAGGCCCAACCGCAGTATGGATTCGAGGACTACCTCGCTGCCGAGCGCGCGGGTCGCAATGCCAAGCATGAGTACGTGAACGGCGAGGTGTTCGCCATGACGGGCGCCTCCTTCAATCACAACCTGATCGTGCTCAATCTGGGAAGCGAGCTGCGCGACCGACTGAAGGGCAGTCCCTGTCACGTTCTGCCGAGCGACATGCGGGTTCGCATCGAAGCGGCGAACGCCGGGAAGTATCCGGATCTGACGGCGCTGTGCGAAGCGCCTCGTTTCCACGACGATCGACAGGATGTGCTGCTGAACCCGGCTCTGATCGTCGAGGTTCTGTCCGCATCGACCGAAGCCTACGATCGCGGCGGCAAGTTCGCGACCTACCGCCGACTGCCGAGCCTCGAAGAATACGTTCTGGTCAGCCAGAATCAGCCGCTGGTCGAGGTCTTCAGCCGCCAGCCCGACGGCCGTTGGGTGCTGAGCGAGACCGAGGGTCTCGATGCGGAGGTGGTCTTTGCCTCTCTCGGGTGCCGGGTCGCGATGCGGGAGATCTACGATAAGGTGGATTTCGAGCAGGGGAACGATCGAGGAGACTGACCGGGACGCATCGAAGCGACCGAACGATGCTGGAGCAGCGTTCGTAACCTATGGGGCAATGTCCTCGATGCGAATCGGATCACCCGCGCTCAGGCCCAACTCCGCGGCGCGCCCCGCGCGCAGCTCGAGCACCTGATCGACCGCGCGCTTGAAGGGGCCGTAGCTCGGGCAGGACGCCTCGAGGCAGGGCGGCACCTGCTCGGCCAATGCCACGACCCGGCCCTCGTACATGAAGATCAGGTCGAGCGCGACCGGGACGTTCTTCATCCACATCCGGATCGGGCGCGAGGGGTCGGCGGGGAACAGCATCCCGCGATCGTCCGCAAGGGCCGGTCTGAACATGAGGCCGAGTGCGCGCTCGTGCGGCGTGCGCGCGACCTCCAAGAGAATGGTTTCCGAGCCCACCTCGGCCTTGGCCGAGATCGGCAGGTATTGGGGCTCGCTCGCAGGCGCATCGCCGATCGCGATGTTCATGGACAACCAGAGTGCCGCAGCGGCGGCCGGGAGGACGAAGTGCAGGCTTCTCGGTCGGGTGGGCATAGGGTCATCCGGTTGCATGATGTCAAGGATCAACAGGCGTTGAATGGTTCAATGTACAAAGGTCGCTCTCTCGGTTCCATCATCGCGGGGTTGCTGCTCATGTTCGCTATCCTCAATCCATCCCTCGCGGACGGCGGTCTGATCGACGATTTCTCCCGCGCGGACGGTCTCTCGGCACTGGGCACACCCTGGCGAGCCGTGACCGATCAGGTCATGGGCGGGCGCTCGGAGGGGGCCATCAAGCGGCGTGTTCTCGACGGGCGTCAGGCGCTCTGTCTCGCCGGCGAGGTCAGTCTGGCGAACAACGGCGGTTTCGTGCAGGCGATGCTGGATCTGACCCCGCCGGGTGGTCCCGAGACCGGGTTGGATGCGAGCGCGTTCGACGGGGTTCGGCTCCTGGTTCACGGCAACCGCGAGGTCTACAACCTCCATCTCAAATCCACGGCGACCCTTCTGCCCTGGCAGTCCTATCGCGCCACCTTCGTCGCCGGACCCGAGTGGCGCGAGGTGCATCTGCCCTTCGAGTCCTTCGAGCCGCATCGGCTGGTCCAGCGGCTCGATACTCGTCGACTGACCAAGCTCGGGATCCTCGGTATCGGGCGTGTGTTTCAGGCCGATGTCTGTATCGCCGAGGTCGGCTTCTATCGTCTGAAGATGGATTGATCCTTCCCTGCTTGGCTCGCGCTCGACTTCACCGGTCCAACGTCCGTCATTCCAAACGCCACCGATCCCGAGGCCGACCCGACCGAGCGGGAGCTCGCCGACTTGGTGGCCTCTCTGCTCTCCCTACGCCGACCCTTGGTGGTCATCGCGGGCGTCTCCGGGAAACGGCGTCCAGGCGTCGGCAGGCAAGGGTCGCGGCAGCGGGGTGACCTTCAGGCTCGGTGCCTCGTGTCGCGCGATCAGGACGAGGATCAGGAGCGCGGGCATTACGAACGACAAGAGGCGCAGCGGCGAGCCCTCAGGGGCGCCGAACAGCAGGATCCCCGGACCGCTGGCCAGGAGGCCCGCGATCGTCATGAGTCCGAGTGTGCGTCTCGCCAGTGCGAGCCAGCGCTGCCGCAGCCAGGTCCGGTGAAAGTCGACGGGCGGGGCGCCGAGTGTCGCGACGAGATGCTCCAAGGTCCGCGCGAGCTTGGCCTCGACATCCGGGGTGCGTGCCGGCTCGGCAGCCTGGATGCGCAGGTGGGCACGCCAACCCCCGTTGAACGGACGTAAGGACCGCCACGCCCATCCCAAAACTGCCAGCAGATCCTCCGGTGGACATATTCTCCGCTGCGGGGCCGGAAGGAGCCGGATCTCGGCAGGCATCCCATGTCCGACCTGTGCGTCGAGCTCGATGCCGATCCCGTCGATGTTCGTCAAGGCGCGCAGGAAGACGAGACGCACCGCCCCGTTCGAGCCCCCGTCGGTGCTCGGGTCGGTCTCGATCCGATAGCTGCAGGCCGCGCGTACACCGCCGAGCCTCGGGAACTGGCGCCTCGGATCCACCGCATCGACCCGCTCGATCAGGGCCTTCGGGTCAGGCCCGTCGCTGCGTAGGGTCGCGACTCGCCCCGCCGCGTCGGTCAGTGTCCGGATCAGACGGAAGTGTTTTCGACCGGGATTCTCGAGGACGAGCGTCTCGGTCAGTCCGCCCGGACCATCCTGCGTGCCCGGATACTCTCTTGGTTTGAAATGGATACGGCGCGCCAGTCGGTCGCTCCCGGCGAGATCGACATGTCGCCCCCGACGCGTGAAGGGCTCCGCAAGGGCCAGGATCTCGTGATGCGTGAGCGGGATGCGCGGCTGACGTCGCGCATCTTCCGTCCGCCTGGACTTCGGGGGCTTGTCCCGCTTGATCGGCGGCGGCCAGAGCGGACGCATCGGCTTCGGTGCGTACATGCTAAACCGCGTCCCGAGCGACATGCGTCATCTTCATTTTGCGTTTGGTTTCGGAGATGTCCTCGATCTCGGTGAGACGCGGTTTAAATTTCAATATTTTTTAATCTCTTAAACCGCGCCGACTCCAACGGTCGTTAAGTCTGCCGGGGCTGATCCCATCCAGAAACATCGCATACCGCACCGGGCGCGGTTTAACCCTTCATGGAGGAGAAGAACTCGTCGTTGGTCTTGGTCGCCTTGAGCTTGTCGTGCAGGAATTCCATCGCGGCGAGCTCGTCCATCGGGTGCAGGATCTTGCGCAGGATCCACATCTTCTGCAATTCGGCGGGGTTCATCAGCAGCTCTTCACGGCGCGTGCCCGAGCGGTTGATGTTGATGGAGGGGAAGATGCGGCGCTCGGCGATGCGGCGATCCATGTGGATCTCCATGTTGCCGGTCCCCTTGAACTCCTCGTAGATGACGTCGTCCATGCGCGAGCCGGTGTCCACGAGCGCGGTGGCCAGAATGGTCAAGCTGCCGCCTTCCTCGACGTTGCGCGCCGCACCGAAGAAGCGCTTGGGGCGCTGCAGTGCGTTGGCGTCCACACCACCCGTGAGAACCTTGCCGGAGGAGGGCACGACCGTGTTGTAGGCGCGCGCGAGTCGGGTGATGGAGTCGAGCAGGATGACCACGTCGCGCTTGTGCTCGACCAGACGCTTGGCCTTCTCGATGACCATCTCGGCGACCTGGACGTGACGCGTCGCGGGCTCGTCGAAGGTCGAGGAGATGACCTCGCCGCGCACCGAGCGGGCCATCTCGGTGACCTCTTCCGGGCGCTCGTCGATCAGCAGCACGATCAGGTAGCAATCCGGATGATTGTGTCCGATCGATTGGGCGATGTTCTGCAACATCATGGTCTTGCCGGCCTTGGGCGGCGAGACGATGAGTCCGCGCTGACCCTTGCCGATGGGGGCCACCAGATCGATGGTCCGTGCCGTGATGTCCTCGGTGCTGCCGTTGCCGATCTCGAGGGTGAGCCGCTTGTTGGCGAACAGCGGCGTGAAGTTCTCGAACAGGATCTTCGACTTGGCGTTTTCCGGCCGGTCGAAGTTGATGTCGTTGACCTTGAGCAGCGCGAAATAGCGCTCGCCGTCCTTGGGTGGGCGAATCTTGCCGGAGATGGTGTCGCCGGTGCGCAGCGCGAAGCGGCGGATCTGGCTGGGGGAGACATAGATGTCGTCCGGCCCGGCGAGATAGGAGGCGTCCGCGGATCTCAGGAATCCGAAGCCGTCGGTGAGGATCTCGAGCACCCCGTCGCCGGAGATGTCCTCGCCGCGTTTGGCCTGCGCCTTGAGGATGGCGAAGATCAGGTCTTGTTTGCGCGACCGCCCGACGCCTTCGATCTCCATCGACTGGGCCAGTGCGACCAGCTCGGGTACGGGCGCTTTCTTCAATTCGGTTAGGTTCATCACATTTTTTCGTCGGCGGAGGTGAGGGGGGTGTTCGGCAACGCCCCGGGGCAGGGCCCGTGTTGCGGGGGAACGCGGTTGGGGGTGGTCGCTTTACGGGGACGGGGCGCCTTGGCGGCGGCCCCTCGGGAGTGTCGATCGGTGGCCATGGGTGCCGGTATCGGTTCCGGTCCGCGGGACGGCCGGGAGGTTGAACCGGATGCCGTTGCCGATGGCCTTTAGAGGTTGCTGTCGATGAAGGCCGTCAGTTGGGACTTGGATACCGCCCCGACCTTGGTGGCTTCGACCTCGCCCTGGCGAAACAGCATCAGGGTCGGGATGCCCCGAATGCCGTAGCGTGGCGGCGTGTTGGGGTTCTCGTCGATGTTGAGCTTCGCGACCTTGATGCGGCCCGCGTACTCCCCGGCGATCTCGTCGAGCACGGGTGCGATCATCTTGCAGGGTCCGCACCAGTCGGCCCAGTAGTCCACGAGCACGGGTTCGAGGGATTTCAGAACCTCGTCTTCGAATGAATCATCGGTCACATGGACGATGCTATCGCTCACTGAAGTGATCTCCCTTAGGGTGGTTGCGGCACGGGCGGTTGTTTCGGTATCACGTTCGGCGGATGACGGCGGAGCGGGGTCGCTGGGGCGCGGCGCGAACGGGTCGTGGAGCGGGCGGGCGAATTGGCGTTGGAATGTGCCCTTGAGTAAGATGCTATTTGATCCAAAGCGAAGAGAATTTGCAAGCCTTGCCAATCCGCGAGGCGCGTAGCTCCAGGGACTCCCCACGTCATGACCGACAAACACCTCACTCTGACCCGCTTCGACAGCTTCGCGCTCGATCAACGGATCATCGACGGACTCGCGGAGGCGGGCTTCACCCGCTGTACCCCGATCCAGGAGCAAACCCTGCCGATCGCGTTGTCGGGACGGGACGTCGCCGGCCAGGCCCAGACCGGTACGGGCAAGACCGCCGCCTTCCTGATCGTCCTGATGCAGCGTCTGCTGACCAATCCCGGACCCGCCCCGGCGCAGATCGCACGTCCGCGTGCGCTGATCGTCGCCCCGACCCGCGAGCTCGCCGTTCAGATCCATCGGGATACGGAGCTGCTGGCCAAGCATACGGGTCTGCGCATCGCCGTTGTCTACGGCGGAGCAGGCTATCAGGAGCAGCGCGACCAGGTTGCCGGCGGCGTCGATATCCTCATCGGCACGCCCGGGCGCCTGATCGACTATTTCAAGCAAAAGGTGTTTGATCTGCAGGCGATCGAGGCGGTCGTGCTCGACGAGGCCGATCGGATGTTCGACCTCGGCTTTATCAAGGATATCCGCTTCCTGCTCCGACGGATGCCGCCGCCGGAGAACCGTCAGGGGCTCCTCTTCTCGGCGACACTCTCCTATCGCGTCACCGAGCTCGCCTACGAGCACATGAATCATCCGCAGCTCGTGAAGATCGCGACCGAGACCATCACGGCCGATCGCGTGCGCCAATGCTGCTACATGACCTCCAACGAGGAGAAGATCGCCCTGCTGCTCGGCCTGGTTCGCGGCTGGGACGATGCGCGCATCATGGTCTTCGTCAACACCAAACGCGAGGCCGATCGCGTCTGGGGTTTCCTCCAGGGCAACGGGATCAACACCGCGGTGCTCTCCGGCGACGTGCCCCAGAAGAAGCGTTTGAAGCTCCTGAAGGACTTTACCGACGGCAAGCTCCCGGTGCTGGTCGGCACGGATGTGGCCGCGCGCGGCCTGCACATCCCGGACGTGACCCATGTCGTGAACTACGACCTGCCCGAGGATCCGGAGGACTATGTCCACCGCATCGGGCGGACCGCGCGTGCCGGTGCCGCCGGGGATGCGATCGGCTTCGTGTGCGAGACCTATGCCTTCTGCCTGCCGGATATCGAGGCATTCATCGGCGCGAAGATCCCGGTGGAGCCGGTCGATCCGGCGCTGCTCGCCGAGGTGAATCCGCGCAGCCGGATGCGCCCTGACCGAGAGGATCGGTGCGAGGCGCGGCCTGCACGTGCGCCCCGTGGCGGAGCCGGCGCCGGAAGCGGCGAGCGCCGTCCGCGCGTCGGCGGGGAGCGTCGGTCGCCGTCCCGCTCGCCACCCCGGTCGGAGGCGCAGCCCGCGGAGACGCCGGCCGAGACCCCTGTTGCGGCACCGCGGAGACAGCCCGAGATCGCTGCGCTTACGGATCCGTCGGCGGCGGCCCGGTCGGCGGCGGACCCGTCAGCGGTCAGCGACGCGCCATTGACCGATAGCCGGGAGGCGGGCGCGCCCTATACGGAGACCTCGACGGGTGAGCCGAAGAAGCGACGTCGGCGGCGTCGATCCAAGAAACCGAGCGCGGACGGCACGACTCCGCCGACGCCTGCTCCGGCGCTCGAGCCGGTCGATTGAGCTCCGAATCGTTGTCGTAATCGACAACGACAACGACAACGACAACGATAACCCCGGCAAAGCTATTCTCTCGCCCGGGTTGTTTTGAGCAGTTCCGTTGCGGCCGCTGCGACATCGGGCGCGTTCAGTCCGACTGCAGGCCCGGAAGCAGATCGCCGAAGTGAGCGATTGCCGGGAAATCGGCGACCTCGCGCCTCGGACCCTTGGAGTCGGGTTCGACAACGGCGATCAACCAGCGAAATCCGAAGTTGCGCGCCGCCCGAAGAACGCTTGTGCTGTCGTCGATGAAAAGGGTGCGCTCCACGTCGAAGGGCTCGATCGCCTGAACCCGCGACCAAAACCCCGGCGTTTCCTTGGCGAGCTTCAAATCGTGCGAGCAGATGACCCGGTCGAAGTGGCCGCCGAGCCGCGTGCGCGAGAGCTTGAGCGCGAGCGCCTTTTGATGAGCGTTGGTGACGAGGACGCGGCGCTTGCCGCGCCGCTCGAGCGCATCCAAAAAGGCGAGCACATGCGGATGGACGGCGATCAGATGCTCGACCTCCTGCTTGAGCAGGGCGATATCCAGGCCGAGCTCGCGGCTCCAGTGATCGACGCAGTACCACTCGAGCGTGCCCTCGACGTCGCGATAGCGGGCGAGCAACTCGGCCTTGGCGACCTCGGGCGCGAGCCCGCGGGCTTGCGCGTAACGCGTGGGGACATGCTCGAGCCAAAAATGATTGTCGAAGTGCAGGTCGAGCAGGGTGCCGTCCATGTCCAAAAAGACGGTGTCGATACGATGCCAATCGATCATGCCATGCCCCTTGTCGTCTCGTGTTTCCAGCGTCGCTTCGCAGCGACTTGACCCATCGGAGTCTCGTTCATGCTTCGCAAACCGAAAATACTGGATCGGCGGATCGTCGCCCAGAGCCGTTTGTTCCGGGTGGAGGAGGTCGATCTGGAGTTTTCGAACGGCGCGCGCCGCACCTTCGAGCGCGTGCCAGGCGGCACGGATTCGGTCATGATCGTCCCCATGCTCGACGCCGAGACGGTGCTGCTGATCCGCGAATACGGTGCCGGCAGCGACCGCTACGAGCTCGGCCTGCCCAAGGGCGTCGTGGAGGCCGGCGAGGATCCCTTGGCCGCCGCCGATCGCGAGATCCAGGAGGAGATCGGTTACGGCGCCCGCGACCTGCGGATCATCAAACGCGTCTCGCTGGTGCCGGGCTATATCGAGCATCATAGCCTCATCGTGCTGGCGCGCGACCTCTATCCCAAGTCACTCCCCGGCGATGAGCCCGAGCCGATCGAGGTGGTGCCCTGGAGGCTCGACGCGATCGACGCCTTGCTTGCTCGGGAGGATTTCGACGAGGCTCGATCGGTCGCGGCCCTCTTCATCGCCCTGCGCGTCATGGATCGCGAGACCTGACGCGAAACCGCGTCTCCTCAACCGCGCCCGCCGCGGTATGCGATGTTTTTGGATGGGATCGGCCACGGCAGTCGCGACGATTGTTCGGGTTGGCGCGGTTGAGGTGCTTTTCGGAAAAGGAGCTACCGGCAGAGCCGGAACCAGGACAAGTGGTCGAAGGCTCTACAACGACAAATTCCTGTTGAGGAAATCACCCAAACTTCCAACGGAGATCACGCATGTTTCGTCTTTCCGCCGCCACGGCGATCGTCTTGACACTGGGTCTGATCGCGGGCGCCCCGACGGTCATCGACGGCGCGCAGGCCCAAGACATGCCGCCGCCGGATGATTCCGCCTACAGCTTCGACGACTTCCCGCGCGAGGATCTGCTCGAGCATCCGGATTGGTTCAAAACGGGTTTCCTCGATCTTCCGAGCGACCTCGAAGAGGCGATCGCCGACGACAAACAGGGGCTGATCGTCTATTTCGGCCAGAAACATTGTGCTTACTGCCACAAACTTCTGAACGAAAACTTCGGTCTTTCCGATATCCTCGAGTACACCCAGCGCCATTTCGATCTGGTCTCCATCGACGTGTGGGGCGTGGAGGAGGTCACGACGATCGACGGCGAGGTGATGACCGAGCGCGAGCTCTCGGTCCGCGAGGACACCAATTTCACCCCCTCTCTGCTCTTCTACGACGCCGAAGGCAAGCTCGCCCTGCGCTTGCGCGGCTACTATCCGCCCTATCAGTTTCGCGCCGCGCTCGAGTATGTCGCCGACGGGCACTACACCCGCGAGACCTTTCGGGACTATCTCGCCCGCGGCGAGAACCGGATGGTGTTCGAGCCGGAGGACCTGAACGAGCAGCCCTTCTTCGCGAAGCCCCCGTACAACCTGGATCGACGCTTCCCGAGCGAGCGCCCGCTCGCCGTCTTCTTCGAGCAGGGCGATTGTCATGCCTGCGACGTCTTGCACGGCCAAGCCCTGCGGGAGCCCGCGATTACGAACTATTTCGGCAACTTCGACAGCGTCCAGCTCGACATGTGGTCCGAGACGCCCGTCGTCACGCCCTCCGGCGAGCGCACCACCGCACGCGCGTGGGCGGCCGAGCTCGGACTCTTCTACGCCCCCTCGATCCTCTTCTTCGACGAGCACGGCAACGAGCTGATCAGGGTCGACTCGGTGGTGCGCTTCTATCGGCTGCGCAACGTCTTGAACTACATCAGCAGCAAGGCGTACCTCACCGAGAGCTTCGGGGAGTGGCGGCTGTCCGAGGCGCGTTGAACCGCGGTTGAGCCGCGTCCGGCGTGACAGGGACGGCGCGTTGAACCGCGTCCGTCGTGACATGGACGGCGCGGGGATTGCTTGGGTCTCGCGGATACGGGCAGGCGTAGGCGTCGACGCGGTTCAAGATGAGAGATACGATGTCGTGCAGCAGAAACCGAAATTGCTTGAGAACCCTCCGAATCCGGAACACATTTGCGTAGCGCCGACTGAAGTCGGCGGTCCCGGAATCGGGCTTCAATCGCGCTTCGCACGAGCGGATCGCAGTGGGTTGAGGACGGAGCTTCCGTGATCATCGTTTCTCCTTACCGACGTGGATACGGATTTGGCGGACAGGCTCATCCAAGACCTTCCGCGCCCCCTCAGTGTCGGTCAATCGGGCCACCAGTGCCGCCCTAGCCAGCGACTCCGGTAGACAAAGCGAAAATTTGAGCTCGGTTCGATCCATCCAGGGCTCCCAGGTCGCTTCGCAGCAGGGTGCCGCTCCCGTCATCAGTAACTCCGGTAGCCGGTCGCGCACCTGCATGAGGGTGATCGCAAAGTTGTCGAAGCGTCGGACTTCGATCTTTGCCGCGCCCAGGATCTGGGCAAGGACCGCGTTCGCACCGAATCCCGCGAAGGTCCACCACCTCGTGACGCCCGCATCGTCGGTCACGAGTGCCGTTTCGCCCGACCCGCAGAAGGGGGCTTCGTCGCGCAGCTTGGCGAGGTGCTCGCGGGCACGACGGGAGAGGGTGACCTCGGGATCGATGCCGGACAGCGTGCTGCCGACGGCCCGGCAGAGCCTGAACCCCAGCGCTCGACCCGTCCCCGCCCAATGGGTCCGACCCTGGCCTTGAGAGGGCTCAACCTGGGCGATGCGGCGCGTCCAGTCGACCGAACGCAGCATCCAGCCGCGACCGCCGAGTTGAAGAACGACCGGTCGATGGTCTTCCTGCCGCAAGCTCAGGGGATCGACGGTACCGATCTCGACGAGGCCATGGCGCACCAGGATCTGCATCGGCGAGGTAAAGACCGACAAGAGATCGAGGAAGTTTCGCCGACCGAGTTCGCGCTCGCCGCGCGGACCGAACCATAGCAGACCGCCGTCGTCCCACAAAAGGTCGTTCGCCCGCAGATGGTCGAGAATCTGCCCGATCGCCTCCCGGGTCACATCCCCGAAGATCGCTTGCATGTCATCCTGAAGCGCATCCACACGCGCCCCGCGCGTCTCCAGGATCCGCGCCAGAATCTGCTGGGCAACCACTTGGTAGGGATGACCGGGCGGCTTGACGTCCTCCACCAAGCCCTGCCGCCACAGCGAGGCGAGAGCAACTGAACACAGCAGAGCCTCATCGGTCGTCGCCAGGAAGAGGCAGTTCCTGCGCGTTCCGGGCCTGCGTCCGGTGCGCCCCATCCGTTGCAGAAACGAGGACACCCTGGCCGGGGCGTCGATCTGGATGACCCGGTCCAGATCCCCGACATCGATCCCCAGCTCCAGGGTGCTGGTGGCGACAATCACGCAGTCGTTGGTCTCGCCGAAGGCGCGCTCGGCCTGTCGGCGCTCCTCCAAGGCGAGCGAGCTGTGCGAGACGAAGACCTGAACACCAGCGCGACGCAGCGCCCCGGCAAGCGTTTCCACGCGGCTCCGGCTGTCGCAGAAGACCAGGCGCTTCTCACCGCGATGCAGACGCGAGAGCACCAAGGCGGCGTTTTCGAGGGATCCGACGAAGTCGATGGTCACGTCCGCATCGTCGGATGCCCCGCCCGCGCCGATCACTCGCCCGGGGCCGCCGAGCGCGAGCCAGCGCAACAGCGCCTCCGGATTGCCCACCGTCGCGCTGAGACCGATCCGTTGCAGGCGATGCCCCGTCAGTTGCGCCAATCGCTCGATCAATGCCAGCAGATGCCAGCCCCGGTCATCGCCGGCAAAGGCGTGGAGCTCGTCGACAACGATCGTGCGGACCGACTGAAACAGGTCCCGTCGCCCCGGATCCCTGGAGGTCAGCACCCCTTCCATGGACTCGGGGGTGATGAGGAGCAGATCGGGAGGCTCCGCCACCAGACGCCGCCGGGCGCTCGCACCCAAGTCGCCGTGCCAGAGTCCAACGCGCCTGCCGACCAGACCGAGATAGCGCGTCAGGCGCGGCTCCAGATTGTTCAGCAGGGCCTTGATCGGACAAACATAGAGCACGCCGAGCCCCGACCACGACTCGGCAAGCATCCGCGACATGAGCGGTAGCACCGCCGCTTCGGTCTTGCCGCCGGCCGTCGGGGCGAGCAACAGGCAGTCCTCGCCGCCGAGGATGGGCGCGATGGCCGCAAGCTGGGTTGGCCGAAGCGTGGACCAGCCAAGCGAGTTGACAAGGTGATACTGCAGGGCCGGATGAAGACGCTCGAAGGGAGTCACGGTTATTGGTTCAATTGCCTGTCGTGACCGATCATCCTAACCCCGGACCGCCGACTTCAGTCGGCGAGACAGGCCGACTGAAGTCGGCGGTCCCGATGACGACGTGATACTGCAGGGCCGGATGAAGACGCTCGAAGGGAGTCACGGTTGTTTGTTCAATCGCCTGTCGTGACCGATCGTCCTGACCCCTGGGACCGCCGACTTCAGTCGGCGAGACGGGCCGACTCAAGTCGCCGGTCCTGATGACGACGTGAGACCGCAGGGCCGGATGAAGACGCTCGAAGGGATTCACGGTTATTGGTTCAATTGCCTGTCGTGACCGATCATCTTAACCCCCGGACCGCCGACTTCAGTCGGCGAGACGGGCCGACTGAAGTCGGCGGTCCCGATGACGACGTGATACTGCAGGGCCGGATGAAGACGCTCGAAGGGAGTCACAGTTGTTTGTTCAATCGCCTGTCGTGACCGATCATCTTAACCCCCGGACCGCCGACTTCAGTCGGCGAGACAGGCCGACTGAAGTCGGCGGTCCAACTGGGCCGACTAAAGTTGGGGGTCCGGGGGAACATCGAGCTGAATGTCGTCGACGCCGAGTGCGCCGCGCGCGGCGCGCTCGGTGGGTGTCAACTCGCTCTCCGCGACCGTCAGGGCATAGTGCACCCGCGGATCGAAATCGGGAAACTGATCGATGCGGTCCAGCACGTCGGCAACAAGCTTCTTCAGATAGACCCGGGGGGCGATGCCGACCCGGCCGCCCAGTTGACCCGTCACCGCGGTCGCCAGGTCCGCCAGGTAGGCATCGTCCGCGGCGGCGCGGATACGCTCCGCAACCTTTGACTGATCCGCATAGAGGTCACGGACCTTGCGGCCAACCTCACACAAGGATTCCAGTCCGAAGCCCGGCAGCCTGATCTGCACTGCCCTGGGATTATCAAAACGCGCCGCGGTGGCGAAGTCGGTATGTAGCCGCTGAGACAGCGGCGGGAGCCGCTGTGCCCCCTGGGGTCCGTCGAAAAAGGCCGGGGTTCCGGTGACCAGCAGATAAAGACCGGGGAAACGCCCGGTGTCGATCTCGTCGAGCCACTGGCGCAGGGCATTGAGCCCCTTGTCGCGGGTGTCGCCGCGCATCCGTTGCAGGGTCTCCACCTCGTCGAGAACCAGCACCAGGCCCGCGTAACCGGAGTCCCTCAGGATGGTGAGGAGTCCCGCGAGAAAGCTGGTCGCCCCGAAGTGATCGATCGCCCCTTGGATGCCGGCCACGCGCTTCACCGCGGCCCCGACCGTGGGCTGTCCGGAGACCCAGGCCATCAAACCCTCGGCGATCGCGGGTTCATCGCGCAGCAGCGCCTGGCGGTAAGCCCGCAAGGCGGCCGAGAAGGCGGGCGCCACCCGTGTGACATCGGCCAACCGCTGTTCCATCAGGCGGTCGGTCGCCGCCACCAGCGCAGACGCATCGCCCGGATCGATCCGTCCGTCAATCAGCACATCCTGCTCAAGGGTGTAGAACCAGCCATCGATCACGCCGCGAAAGGCGCCGTCGCCCTCGCTCGTCGTCAACCGCTCACAGACCCGCCGGTAGACGGTCTCCATCCGATGCAGCGGCGTTTCCGTCTCCGACGCCTGGATCTCACTCGTGGCGAAACCCAGGGTCCGCGCATGCTCCTGAAGCCAGCGGCCGAAGAAGGTCTTGCCGCAGCCGTATTCACCGCGCACGGCCTTGAACAGGCCCCGCCCCGTGCGGATGGTCGCAAGCTCCTCGGTCAACGTCGGCGCAAAGCCGTCCAGCCCGACCGCCAGCAGATCCAGTCCGGACTCAGGGACGGTCCCGCGGCGCAGGGCGCCGATGACCTCGTCACGACGGGAGGGCGCCGGCATCGACTAGGCGTCCTTGATCTGGAACTGGAGTTTTAGCAGGTCGCGGTTGAGCGTGACGGCGCCAGCCGCCTCGTCGACCGAGACCACGGCCGCCCGATCCAGATTGAGCACCCGCCGGACCGCGCTGAGAAATCCACCGATCCGAACCATCGGCATGCCGAGCTCCCGGGCGAGCGCACTCTTTCCGAGCACGCCGCCGCGGCTGCCGAGGGCGAGCAGGAATCGCCGCAGTTCCTCATCACTCGGGGCAATGCGTGCGGCCAAGCGCTTCTGCTCGGCATAGACGGGTGAGGCCATCAAGCGCTCCACCCAGTCATCGACCCGCGCAACGTTCGGCGCCTGCGCAAAGAGGTCGGACTGCAACGCATCGATCTTTCGTCCTTTTTTCGCTGGTGGCGCCGGAGTGGCCAATGGCACGCCCGGATCGACCGACGCGCGCGGGCCGACCGGCGCCACGCCCCCTTCACTCGCCTCCCACCAGGGCGGGAGCAGCGGGGGGACCGGCACCCAACCGGCAACATCCCGGCCCGCCGGCACCAGCGTCAGCAGCGGCACCAGCACCTCCTGAGGCGTGATCCCGCCGTGATAACCGGTCTTCTTGCCCGCGTACCTGACCCCTTCGCTCCAGGGCAAAATGACCCGCGACAAGCCGCCGGGGGCGAGCACGCGATCACCACTCAGCTCGATTTCGCCGGCGTCGATGGCCCCCTCGCAGCGGCGCCAGCGATCCCCGTCCACCGGTTCCCGCAAGGGGCCGCGCGCTGTTGCACCCTCGTCGAGGACGTGACCGTGGTCGGCGGTGATGAGCAGGGCGCGTCCCGCCAGTCGGGCCTCATGCAACAGCGGGCCGAGGAGGCGCAGTGCGCTGACCGACCAGGTCTGATGCAGTTGATCCGAGCCGCCCAGGTGGTCATCCACCGCGTTGTAGACCACCCCCACAACCTGGATGTCCAGCGACCGCAGCGCCTCCCGCACGCCATCGGCCAGCCCGCTGCCGTCGCCAAGCTCGGACTTGTGAAACAGGACCGGGCGCGCCGTCGCGCGGGACACCGCCAACAGGTCCGGATGGCGCCCGAAGCCGGTCTTCTCTTGGGCGGCGAGGCCCAAGGTCCGCCGCCCACACAGCAGGCTGGCCCGAGACCCCTCGGTCAGGGTCGGCAGCATCGCTACCCCGACCCTGGCCGGCACACCCTCGCGCGGGGCCACCTCCATCCAGCCTTGCGCCACCAGACTCTCGGCGAGGGCGCGCAGCACCGGAAGACTCATCCCGTCCGCGACCAGCAGCAGGGCCGGGCACTGTGCCGTCAGCGGCGCCAACACCGAGACAATCACGTCTTCAACCGGCACCAGCGCCACGTCGGGTTTGTCCGCAACCCGGCGCACGGCCCCGGCGGCCGTGTTCCAGGCCACCAAGAGGTCGGCGAAACGGCGGTTGAAGCGCTCGCGCCGAGCACGGACCGCAGCCGTGAGACGCGCGAAGGCCGCAGACAGGTCCGCAAGCTCATCGCCTCCGATCAAGACCATCCGCGCCCAGTCGACGAACGAACCCGCGGCGGCGTAATCCGCCGCCGCCGCGGCAACATCGACCGGATTCTGTTCGAGGCTGGCCAGCCAGCGCAGAAGCCGCAGAGACTGTGTGACCCGACGGCATCGCGCGGGATGATGGACGGCCTGGCGGTGGTTCAGCACGCCTTGCGCTGCTGCCTCACAGCGGCGCAGCGGCTCGGCGCCCGGCGTCGCCACCGCGACCTCGATCGTCTGCGCATAACGCAACAAGCGCGCCTCCAAACCGGCCTGGAGCACGTCGCTGGACTCGGCCAAACTGCCCAGGCCAAGCTCATCGAGGAGCAGATCGGCGCGGGCGAGCATAGCCCGCCGACGGGCCGGATCGGAGAGACGCTCCAACGCGGCCAGGGCGGCGGTCGCCCAGCCACGTCCGCCCGACCGCTCGATCCGCTGCCCCTCGGTGAAGCGCTCAAGTCGTGCGGCGGCGGACAGGCGTGGGTCGGTCTCGCTGTCGGTGCGGAAGATCAGCTCGCAGACCAGCCCGATGGGCAGGCAGTCGACACCCCGTCCCGCGGCAATGCAGGCCACCAGCGGGCGACCTGCCGGCCCGGCCGAGCCTGTCAGCCAATCGGCAACGTCGGCGCGCATCGGATCGGCGAGCGTCTGAAAACGACCCGAGGCATCGTCGCGCAGGGTCCATTCCACCAGCGTCAGCGCGTCGGGTCTCGGCTCCCCGATCCCCAGCGCCGAGGCCATCACCTGGCCCCAGGCGAGGTCGCCGGAGAGGAAACCGCCCGGTGCCGGGGGATACCCACTGCTCGGTGCATGCTCGACCAGCCAGTCGGCAATCCAGTGCAGCCGCCCTAACCGGGGGTCGATGTCCCGCGCCTGAAAGCTGTCGCGAACCAGCTCCCAGCTCTGCAGCCGAAACACCCGACCCCGCGCCAGACGGGCCAACAGGTCCGCGCCAAGGCACTGGTCGTCCGACCCGGTCAGCAGAACCAGACCATCGTCGTCTTGGGTGTCGTCCAGCAGCGCCTCGCGCGCCGCCAGTGGAGACTCGCACCAGACCAGCCGGAAACCCTTGGGGCCGACCTTGATGCGCTCCGGCCAGGCCCCCGGGGCGGCGGCATGGATCGCCAGGGTCCGCGCCTCGGCATCGCGTTGAATGACCGTGGCGACCTGCTGTTGGATCTGCCGCGTGCTCGGCACCATCGCCTAATCTTCCCCGTCGGTCAGGATCCGCCACTCGATGTCGAGCCGGGCATCGGGGTGCTCGGTCATGGTCTGCCGGACCCGACCCAGGACGGCATCGGCGGCGACCGCATCGAGACCTGCCGCGCGCTCCTCCAGGATCACGCGCAGACCTGGCCGGCGAGGCGGTGGTGGTGGTGGCTGAGGCGGAGGCGGTGGCGGTGGCGGCACCTCGCTCAGCAGCCGCAGCGCCTTCCCCCGCTGTTCGTCGAGCGCCGGTTTGAGCGCGATGGCATGCTCGTCCGCGCTCAGCACCTCGATGACCCGCTCCCTGATCCGCGCGGCCTCGTTTCGGCGCGGGTCGTCGAGCTTCCAGACGGCCTCGAAGAGCGGCCAGTCCGCGGTGCGAATGGATTCCTCGAGCGTCTGCGCCTTCGCCAGGATGGCGGCCATCGCCGCTTCGGAGGTCAACACCTCGGCCTCTGCCAAGGCCGCCGCGCGGTCGCTGCCGCCCGCCGCCAACACCCGTTCGGCCAGGGCCAGGGCCGCATTGGCCGTGATCAGTCGGGGCGCCTGTCCGTCCTTCACGCCCAAGGCCGTCAGCCGTCGCCCCAGCTCGGCGGCGAGCGCCCGCAGCGGGATGCGGAGCGGCACGATCAAGGCGCTCAGATCATCGATCAGTCGGGTCAGGTTGGCGGCGTTCAGACCCTGCGCCTGCACCCTCCCGAACAGGCTCGCCATCCGTCCCACGGCCTTGGTCCAGTGCTCCGGCGTCGGCAAGGTTTGTTGCCTCAGGGCACACTCGTCCTGGATGCGCTCGATGCCGGCCTTGATCGGGGCCGAGCCCTGGAAGAAGCCGTAATCGCCTTGATCCGCGTAGGTGAGGATGACCAGATTCTGCAACTCAATCGGCAGTCCCATGGGGTCCGGCTGATCGATCCAGGCGCGCAGCAACGACACCGTGAGTCCGGCGGCTGCCGTGCCTTCGGCGGGTGTCTGCCCGATGCCTTCCATGGCCTGTTTCTGGTGGAAGTGCGTGCGCCAATGGCTGCCGAGCACGAAGTGGGTGTCCCCCGTCTGCCCCACCTTGAGCGGATCGGCGATCGACTTGACCAGGGCACGCAACGACCGATCGGCGACATAGACGCGCTGGTCCGGTGCCTGAACCGCCTGTTGGATCACCCCATGGACCTTGTGCAGGACCGCCGGGCGGATGTCGGTCTCGAAGCGGGGATGCGCCGGGTACTGGTGGGCGAGGAGCTGATCAAGCAGCCCCTTGAACGCCTCCCCGACGTTGGCGCCCACGGGCATGCGCGCACTGAAGGTCGGTTCGAGCGAGCGGATGTGCTCCCCCGCGGCCAGCACCGTCTCGACCGCGTCGCGCGGCTCGTTGCTGATCCCGTAGGTCGCCTCCAAACACTGCCGCATCCGCTGCTGCAACTGACTCTGTTGATTCTTAAGAAGTGCCTTGGCCTGCGCCTGGTCCACCTGAGACAGATGACCCGCGAGCTCGCCAAAGCGGTCGCCGGTCAGGATGGCATCGATGCGCACCAGGATGCCCAACTCCTTCAGCGCCTTCTGGCTGAGAAAGTTCGGCAGCCAGAGCAGGGTCTGGGCGGTACCCGCGAAGCGTTGGAGCCGAGCGATATCGTCCCGAGCGGTGTAGCCCGGATCATCGAACGGAAAGTCCAGGACCAGCGTCCAGGCCCCCTCGCGCCCGCGCAGGCGACCGTCATCGACCTCGCGCACATTGTCGAAGATCACGTCGACCGCTCTGCGCGTCCCGCGCCACGCAAAGCTGTAGGTCGAGAAAAGGTCGTTGCCCTCGGGGATACCCAGCTCGGCGAACAGCATCTCGCGGACCTTGCGCCGCCGGTTGCCCTGGTTGTCGTAGGAGGCCGCATTCTCCAGGATGGGCGCCAGGTCGATCCCGGTCACCTGGATGGAGAGCAGCGGGTTGAAATCCTCGCTGACCTTGATCTCGCCGACCTCGGCCGCCCACTCCCGGCAGCGACTCATCACGATCTGGGCCTCGCGACCGGGGATCGGCGCCTTGATGGTGCCGTGATTGAGCGCGGCCAGGCGCGCGGCGGTGAGCGCCCGCAATGATTCAACCTCCGGCACCAGCGCCGCCAGCAGAAGCGTCTTCAGCAGTCGAGCATCATTGGTCAGTCGCTGCGCCGCCTGGGGGTCGGCCAAGTGCGCACGCACGTCCTGCCAGGTGATCCCGTGGCGCCGCTCCAGCATGGGCAGCAGTTTCTGATAGTAGAGGGTCTTGGCGTTGTTGAAGTGCAGGCGCATCGCATCGGAGA
Source organism: Thiocapsa sp. (assembly GCF_018399035.1). Taxonomy (GTDB): domain Bacteria; phylum Pseudomonadota; class Gammaproteobacteria; order Chromatiales; family Chromatiaceae; genus Thiocapsa. The sequence continues at coordinate 3,390,536 of NZ_CP073760.1, read as the reverse complement.
AGGGTTCGTCGCCCTCGGCGATGACATCGAACAGATCCCCCACCGGAATCAGTTGCCCCAGCTCGAGATCGTTGCGCCGGTCCACCAGGAGTTGCTGCATCAGCTTCAGCGCCGTGCGCTCCCGCTGGAGCACCGAGGAGACCGCAACCAGGGTCTGCACCAGGGCAGGACTGAAGGGATAGACCTGGCGGAAGGCGTGCCACTGCCCGTCGCCCGTGAGCAGGGTGGCGGAGACGTCGGCACGCAGGTCCCGCAACGCGGCAAAGGCGGTATCGATCTGTTCACGGGCCTGCTCGTCGCGGGGGCGCAGCAGGCGTCGTTCCGCGATCACCGGCAGATTGCGATCCTCCAGGCGGATCTTCTCGAAGCGGGCCTCCCAGTATTTGAGCGTGTCGGCGAACTGGAGCAGCAGGGCGCCGGCCAGGTTCTCGCCCACCAGCTCACGCAGATCCCGCTGGCGTGCGACAAAACTCACCAGGGGGATCGGGCGGTCGGCGTACTGGGCCTCCACCAACTTGGAGAGCTTTGCCCCCTCGCTGCTGACAAAGGCGGTGTCGGCCGCCCGGCTCGCGAGCCACAGGATCAACTCGTCCAGGAACAGAATCACCGCGTCATAGCCCAGGTCGCGGGCGTGCTTGCAGAGCACCGAAAGGCCCTGATCCAACGGCAGGAAGGACTCTCCCTGCACCCCGGCGGCGGTCCGATAGGCGCTGAAGAAGGCACTGATCAAGTCGCCGACCAGCCGAACGCGCTCATCCGCGGCCGGCGGTTCCAGCTTGGCCGTCCCGTAAGTCGCGGCATCCCAACCCCCGGCGAGCCCTCCCCAGCCTGAACCTCCGCCCCCGGCGGCCTCGTTCAGGGCCGCGAAGAACGCCGTATCGCCCATGCGCTCGCGCATCGTCTCGGCGTCGTGGAACAGGTGCTCCGCCACGTAGAACCCCGGCACCGGTGACTCGGGATGCAGCCGTCGCACCTGTTCGGCATAGCCGCCGAGGATCGCCGACTCCAGATCGGTCGCGCCGATCATGTGATAGGGCACCAGCAGGAAACGCCGGCCCTCGGTCCAGGCGTTGTGGCGTGCAACCACCGGAGCCAACTCGACGATCGAGCGCGCATGGGGATTGCCGGCCAAGAGCAGGTTCAGCACCGCCATGAAGTGGCTTTTGCCCGAGCCGAAGCTGCCGTTGAGGTAGATCGCTTTGCTGACCGCGGCGGCGAGCGCATTCTGGATGAACCCCAGCGCCTCGTCGAAGCAGTGCACGAGCTGCTCCGTTACCACGTAATCATCGAGCGTGCGCTCGGCGTCCGCCAACCCATGGGACAGGCGCAGCACGAAATCGCTTTGGTGGACCTGCTCCGGGATGGGGATCAGCTCGCTCAGCAGTGTCATCGAGGACTCCCTGTGATTGGGTTGGTGCGGAACCCGTCGCCGCTGTCTTGCATGGTAGCCTCTTCGTGCTCGCCGGCCCAAGGCTCACGGGATCGCAACAGCCAGCCCGGAGCGCCGACTTTAGTCGGCACGGCGGACCGCCGACTTCAGTCGGCGTCTTGTCTCAACTCGCCGACTGAAGTCGGCGGTCCGGGGATCCATCCCGCAAGGCCCTCACCGGGCGCGACGAGGTCGCCCTCCCCGCCTCGGTGTCGTTGCGGCAGGGGGCGACCAGGCCCGCAGCGCATCCAGCGTCAGGCCGAGCGCGCGAGCCTCATCGGCCAGAAAATCCGCGACATACTCGCCCATCCGCTGATCCGTGTCGGGATCAACGTCGTTGTGCCACTGCAGGATCCAGGGCAACAGCTCCTGAACGCCGCACAGCAGCGGGGTCAGGCGCCCGGCGTCCCAGCCCTCGCGCTCCTTCATGTCCAGATAGTAGGCGGCGATGGCCATGGCCTGCTGCAGCGGACTCCAGCCGGCCCACAGGATCGGCAAGCCGCGGTCGCTGTCGCGCTCGCAGCCGGGCAAGCTCACGAAACGCTCCTTGGGCACGTCAAGACCGCCGCGCAGGCTCCACCAGGTCGCCTTGATGAAGTCCGCGGACCGGTACTTCGGCGGCACCGGAATCGCGCCCAACTCCGCCTGCTTGCGGCGGCGCTGCTCAGCCGCCAGGGCCTCGGCGGTTGCCTGCGCGGAGACGACTGGGTCGGCCTGCGGATCCAGAGCCTGGCGAGCGCGCTGCTCGGATTCAACCTGCGCATCAATGGCATCCTCCCGGCGCTGGAGGCGCCAGGTCTCTTCCCATTGGGCGCGTTTGCGCAGTCCCGACTCCTTGTAGCGCAGGACCGGCAGGAAGGGCACGGACTCGGACTCGACCAGCTCGGCAACCAGGGCCGGCAGGTCGAAGTCCACCCGCCCCCGATAGACCGCGGCCAGCGCCATGAACTCGGGATCATCATGAAGCCGGTCCGCCAACCGGACGGTGGTCGTCACCTTGGGCTCGGGCGCCTGGACCCCGGCCGTCTCCGGACCGATTCGGCCGGAAAAGAGCGTCTCGAGACGATCGAGCAGCCAACCGCGCAGCGCATCGCGCTCCTGCTCCTCCCAAGGCGTCCAGGACCAGCGCCGCTTGTACTCCGGGCGTTCGATCAGTGCGATGTTGCGGTCGGACTCGATCAGCGCGATCCGCTGCGCCACCAAGGCCCGGTAATCCTCCGGCCAGTGCGCGGGGATCGCGGTGATCGGCGTGGATCCATGGCGGGTGAACCAGGCGGTCTCCAACGCGCCCGCCGCCATGCGCCGGGCCATCAGGATCTCGAATGCACGCTCGCCCAGCGCGACCTCGGGCGGGCGATCGGTGTCCAGCGGCGTATCGAGCAGGCCGTAGAGGCGATAACAACGCCAATCCAGTTCTTCCTGAAGGGCGATCATCCGGCGCCGGATGCCCTCCGCCCGTGCTCGGGACCTGTCGAGCCGCTGTCGCAAGGGTTCAGTCATCGGGCGTCTCAGGCGGCGTCCAGGGTCTGAAGAGGCGGGTGCGACACCGACAGACGCCGGATATCGGCCTTGGTGCTGGCGTGTTGCACGTCGATGCCGACCAAGGCCCCGTTGGCGTCGTAGTCGAGCACAACGCCCTCGGAGACCTCGTCCGAATCGGTCGCAGGCGAATCCGTCAGATGGATATAGAGTGAATCGGTCGTCGGGTCGTAGGCGAGTCTCATGGTTCTCCCTCATGCGAGGTGAAGGCCCGGTGAACCTCGGCGATAAAGGCTTTTGACTGGTTCACCATCCATTCGGCTTGGCCTTTCGTAACCGGACCGCCCGTGTAATCGGCAGCCAGTCGCAGCTCCGATGCCCGGTTCAGAGCCCGGCCGAGCTCCACGGGCAGGCGTCCCGTCTTGACCAACCTCAGACCGAACGCTGTGATCAGACCACTGTGGGTTCGCACCTTGGTCATCTCTGCATCAGCGTCGGCGCCTGGCCGGGAGGCGATCAAGGCAGCCCGGGCGGCGTCGAACATGGCGTAGTAGGCCCGGTTGCAGGCCCCCTCCGGATCCCCCGCATTCAGCAGCAGCTCTGCCGAAGCCGAAGCCCGCTTGGCCTTGTCCATCAGGTCTGCAGGCGTCACAGTCTGATGCCCTCGCGCTTGACGTTGCGGATCAGCGTCGGAGCGCTGTGATGCTCGGGGTGCTCCCACTCATCTTCCCAAATCGGTAGGGGTTGGATCAGCACCCCGGTTTCCAGCAGCACGTCGAAGGCGATGTCGGCCAAGTCGAGCTTGGTGTCGAGAAAGTGTCCGCGCGGTCCCCGCAGCAGAATCGCCACGTCTGCGTCGCTATCCGCACGATGACTGTGTCGCGCCCGGCTACCGAAGAGGAGGGCCCCGGCCAGGTCGTAACGCTCCGCGATCCGCGCGAGATAGGCCCGAGCCGCCCGCGCGGTCTCGGGATCGAGTGGTTTGGACATCAGTTTCGTTCGAGCCTCACTTAGGAACAAGCTTGCAGGATCATCGCACCTTGCGCACATCTGACCACCAGGCAATCACGACCTCACCCCACCCGAACAACCGACTTCAGTCGGCCCGGGACCCCCAGCCTCAGTTGGCAAGCACGGACCGCCGACTTCAGTCGGCTCGGGAACACCAACTTCAGTTGGCATCTCCACTCGCCGACTAAAGTCGGCGGTCCGTCGGTGCGCACTTCCGAACGGCCACTCCTCCGCCCGCTCGACAAAACCGGCCTTGACCGGATTCTGGTCGATGTACCGGATCGCCGCCGCAAGGTGGGCATCATCACGGATATAACGATCGAAGTAATCCCTGGCCCAAAAGGCCCCGGTCCGTCCCAGCAGACGATTGGCGGCGACTGCCGAAGACCCCTTCCAGCCCTGCACCACCTTAAACAAGGCATGGTCCGGCCAGGTCTCGACCAGCAGATGGACATGATTGGGCATCAGCGTCCAACCCAGCAGCCGATACCGGCTGCCGTCAAACCGCAGGAGCTCCGCCTCGACCAGACCGGCGATCTGTGGGTTGCGCAGCCAGCAGGCACCGAAGCCGGCATTGAGCTGACCCTCGATCAGCTCCCGCCGCGCCGCACTGTCCCCGGCCGCCGACCGCATCTGCTCAAGCACAGACCTCGGCAGCGAGTCGGCCAGCCGAAACGTCACCCCCTGAATCAACCCGGGCGTATCCAAATGCGGCAAATACCCCCTCGAATACCACCCCAAAGGCCCACCAGGACCGCCGACTTCAGTCGGCCCGGGACCACCGACTTCGGTCGCCCCAGACGGACCGCCGACTTCAGTCGGCCCGGGACCACCGACTTCGGTCGGCCCGGACGGAACGCCGACTTCAGTCGGCCCGGGACCACCGACTTCGGTCGGCATCTCGACTCGCCGACTAAAGTCGGCGGTCCCTGGGCTTTCAGCCTTGGTCATCGGAACCCCCGGACGAGTCGGCCGAAGGCCCCGGTGTCTTGGCCTTGGCGTCTGCCAACACGGCGGCTGGCAGGCACTCGGCCAGCTCTCGGGCCAGGGTGTCGAGCTGGCTGGCGAGGTCGGTGGGTGGGGGATCGACGAGGGGGAACTCCTGCACCTTGGTCCCGTTGAAGGCATAGAAGTCCTCGAACGGCGCCGTGCGCTGACGGGCGCCATGCTGGTCCACCGTGCTCCCCTTGTTGTGGCAGACCTGCTTCAACCAGAAACAGGCCGTCGAGCTGTTGAGTAACCCGAGAAGCGCCAGATGGTCATCCTCGGTGGCGCCAGCCGGCAGCTTGATGACCGGTGCCGTACGATTGAACACCTTGCCGCCGCGATCGAGGACGAAGTGGTTGTGGGTGGCGATGTCGGCGAAGGTGATGCTCAGCGGCAACTGATTGCGGCGAATCGGAATCTGATGGTACTCCCACCAGGGACGACCCGCTTGGAAGTAAGTTTGATTGCCGAAATCCCGGCGGTTTCCCAATAGAGTGCGGCTCCACCAAAGACGGTGGCTGAGTCGGCTTTCTTCTATTAGCGTGATATCAGAGGTGTATGGAAACAGGATTGGATCTAGCCTGCCAAGCCCCCAATCGCGCACGGTGTCGCCAACGACGAGATCCCGCCAGAGCGCACTATCTGTGCTGATTCTTTCGACGGTTGACTGTTGAAATGCCTCTTCTTCGCTGATGATGCATCCAAATCCGATTTCGTGTAGCCGACTCCGGAGTAAGGTTGTGTGAGAATCGAGGAACTCCCGCAAATCCGCCGCACCCCCACCCCCAATACTCCAAGGATGCCGCCCAAAAACGCCACGGGGCACATCGGAAACACTCACAAATTCCCCCACGCTCCCCGCCCGCTCCAACTGCTCGAGAATCGCCGTCCACACCAACCCCTTGGCCGGATCATCCGGCGTCGCCGGCTCCCCCTTGATCCCCATCACGGTGCGCACGACCGACTCAAGCGGCCGCCGGTTCCGACCGAACAGAATCACCGTCGGCGTCCCATGGCCAGGAATATAGGCGCCTGAGGTCGCGATGACGTGCGTCAGATCCACCCGCGGCAGGAAATTCTCGATGAGCTTCTTGCCGAACTCCCGCTTCATGAATGAGTCGGCGACGATCAGCCCCACGTAGCCGGCGGGCCGCTGATCGCCGGCATCGACTGCCAGATCGAAGAAGCGCTCGGTGAAGGGCGCCACCAGCGAATACTTCATGTGGCAGGTGTCTTTGTAGAGCCCGCGATAGAGCCCATTGAGCGCCGGATCCTTCACGGTGATATAGGGCGGATTGCCGACCACCGCATGATACCGCTGCCCCAGGATGCGATTGACCGCCTCCAGGTCCTCCGTCGCATAGGCATGGCCGAACCCGGCGCCGGCCAGATTCTCCGCCTCCCCGCCCAGGTCCAGGGCATTGAAGCGCCGCCCGTGGAGCAGGCTGTCGCCGACCGCGATGCGGACCTGAAAATCGGGCGCGTCGGCGAGCCGCCCGATGCCCGCCGCGACGATGGCCGCCATGGTCAGCCGAAACCGGGCAATGGCCACCGCGTAGGGATTGATGTCGACGCCGTAGACCGCGTCCAACGCCCGCTGAGCCAGGTCGGGCAGGTTGCGTGCGGGCTCGTTGGCCGCCCAGAGATCAAAGAGTCGACGGAAGGCGCCGAGTAGGAAGTGACCGGATCCGCAGGTCGGGTCGATCAGCCGGATCTCGCGGTAGCCGACCTCTGCCAGGGCCGGGGTCAGGGTGCGGTCGAGGATGAACTCCTCGACGAACTCGGGCGTCTGGAGCAGGGCGTACTTTTTGCGCACCGGCTCGGAGAGGTCTTGATAGAGGTCGCCGAGGAAGCGGGTATCCAGGGGCTCGCACCTGAAGTCGTGGTCAAGCTCGCCGGTGTCCGGGTTCACCTGCTGCCAGAAGCGCAGGAGCGCCACGGCCCCGTCGCCGGACAGGGAGAGACGCCAGAGCGGGTTGTGGGTGCGATCGAAGAGCCCGCCCATGCCGGGCAAGCGGGCGGCGTCCTCGAAGCAGGCGAGCAGATAGTCCCGATCCGAATCCAGCGGCCGTGCCCGGAAGAACTCGTCGTGCCGGTCCTGGGCCAGGTCGCGCTGATGACGGGTCGCCCCGGAGAGCCAGGGGCGCTCCACGAGTCCGTTGTCCTCGATGAAGCGCAGGAAGACGCAGGCCAGCACCCAATGCACGGTTGCCTGGGCGATCTCGTCTTCCCGCCAGTCCGCATAGGTCTGGCCGATGCGGCCCGTCTCACGCGCCCGCTGCCACTCGGCGCGCAGGCCCGCCTCCACCTCGGGCTGTGCGTCGATCCGCTCGCGCAGATCGCTCACCAGGCGGGTCTGTAGCCCGCGCAGCCGGTCCAGTAGTTTGCGGCCATCGATCATGCGGTGACTCCGTTGGTGCCTTTGCTTCTATTCTTGACGGCGGTGCCGTGTTGGTTCCAGGCCGGGACCAGACTTGCCGACTGAAGTCGGCGGTCCAAGCCCCCGGACCGCCGACTTTAGTCGGCCCGGGACGGTCGACTTGAGTTGGCTTCTCTCGCCGACTGAAGTCGGCGGTCCTTTTGCTGTTCCCCGGTTCCGGTGCGGTGCAGGTTCTTGGTCCATGCCTCGGGGACGACGGCCCATTGCGCGGCGCTGATGGTGGGGATGGCGAAGCCGTCGACTGCGGGCGGGCCGGGGATGATCATGGGGACCAGCATCCAGAGTCCCGGCAGCCCGCCGGGGCGGCTTACGGCGTCCTGGAGGTCGGTCAGCAGGCCCTGGAGGCGATAACGGCCCATCAGTCCCGGCTGCGTGAGCAACACCGCTCGGGTTTCGGACAGGATCCGCTCGCGGACCGTCGGTACCGCCCGACTCACGAGTTGCTGGAGCCGGCCCCAGTCGCCCCCCCGGGGGCCGCCGCCGTCCGCCCGCGAGACCAGCGGCCAACTCACCTGGAGTGCCTCGGCCTGGTCGCGCATCGCCTTGAGCAGCAGTGCGTCGAGACTGAGGCGGGCGAGGTCGAAGCGGCGCAGCAGCTCGTCCTCCACATGCCGCGCCAGTCGCACACCGCAGCTCAGGGCCAGAAAGCCGCCGCCGCGGAGCGCACTGTCCAGCTTCTGCTCGAGTTGGCGGGCGGCGGCGATCTCCGGGGTGACGGGCAGGCCCGCGGCAATGGTGGCCAGGCGCTGATAGGTCGTGCTGGAGCCAGCCGTGGGGTCGAACTGACCGGCCGATCGCTCGTAGGCCGGGCCGTCGAGGTGGTTGGGACGCCAAACCAGATCCAGACCCGCCTCAGTCAAGAGCCCGTCCAGCGCCGGCGGCGCAGGCAACGGGGCCGCCTCCGGATAGCGCCCCAGGACGCGCTCCCGAATCTGCTCGACAGTGAGCTTCGGCTGCCCCGCGAGCGCACCGAAGGCGAGCGCAATCGCTTGGGCGGGCGCCATCCCGCGCGGGTAGAGCTCGCCGCGGCTGGAGAGCGCCGCCCGCACGGACGCGTCGGCCGCAAGCTTGACCAGCCGGGACGGCGCGGGGATCACGAGGCCATCGGGGGCCGGGACCGCTTGCAGTGCATCCCGGATCCGCTGCGGGGAGAGAATCGGCTCGACGACGGCCAGGCGGTCGGCCTCCCGACCCAGGGCCAGCACCCAATCGGCGCTCTCCTGGTCGCGGGCGACCAGGGGCTGACGGGGTCCATCGAAGACCAGAAAACGCGGAGCGGCGAGGCCGGCCTCGGCTTCCACCGCGGCGCGCGCGACCGCGCCGGCCAGGCTCAGACGCTCCTGGTCGACCCGCTCGACCGAGCCGCGGGCAGCCAGCAGCGCCCGCGCCGTCTCCTCGTTGGTCATGGCCCCGCCATGGGCTTCAAGAAGGGCCATGATCTGCTCGCGCACGGCCGTGATGGCGGGGGCCTTGAGCCAGCGCTCCCGAGCCTGCACCAGCGCATCGGTCACGCGGCCGCGGGCCAGATCGCAGGCCCGGGCGGCCGCGCCGAGCGCCGGCCAGAGCGCGGCTGGGGCGGCGCCGGATTCCGGCACGGGCTCCAGTCCGAGCCAGATGCCCAGGGCACGCTCCTCCGGGCGGTCATCCCCTAGGGGGCGTCGCGGCAGCAACCGGGCCGCGAGGTCGTCGATGCTGGAATCCGCGGCGCCCGGGCCACCAACGGCCTCGCTGTCAAGCAGCGTCAACCCGCCCGGCACCAGGTCGGGACGCAACTGCGCCAGGCGTTTGGCGCGCAGCCGGATCTCCTTGCGGACCTTGTCGCCGACGCCCTTGAGGTAGCGGAAGCGCACCCGATCGACCGCCAGCAGCTCGCGGACCGAGTGGATATGCATCTGGTCGAGCACGTTCTGGGCCTCAAGGCCATAACCCAGCTCGGCGATGGTGGTCGTGGGGGTTGCTCGGCGGGCGATGGCATCGAGGTCGTCCGCGTCGCTGGTCGGCCGCCGCGCCTCGTCGAAGACGCGACGCCAGGCGCGCAACATCTCCTCGGCATTGTCGTAACGCTCGCGGGCCTCGCGGCGTAGCGCCTTGGCAAAGAAGGCGGTGAGCCCCTCGCGCAGCGCCGGATCGAAACGCTCGGACTCGATCGTCGCTTCACAGTCCAGGGTCGCGGCCTCGCTCGCACCGTCGCCCCACGTCGGGAGGGCACGGCCGAGCAGCTCGTAGAGGGTCATGGCCACTGCGAAGCGCTCGGCGTAGAGATCCCAGCGCGGGGGTTTGCGCAGGCTCAGAAAGGGATCGAGATAGGGACGGGTCCCGGCATTCAGGTTCTCCGGCGCGGTGCGCGCGAGCGAGAAATCGTAGAGGACCAGCGCCAGACGCTTATCCTTGGCCGTCGCGATGCCGATGTTGTCGGGCTTGATGTCGCGGTGCGTGACCCCTTCGGCCTCCAGGTAGTTGACGACGGACAGCAATTCCTCGCCGAAACGGGCCACCAGATCGAGCGAGAGCGGTTCCGGCTCATAGATGCGTTTGCGCAGGGTCTGCTCGCCGGCCTGGGTCATCAGGACCGCGGTCCGCCCCGCAACGCTGCGGGTGCCGCGGTACTTGACGATATTGGGATGGCCCAGTTGCGCGAGGACCTCGCCCTCGGCGCGCACCCGCTCGTCCTGCGTCTGATCCAGTGCGACCTTGAGCACCAGGTCTTCATCCGAGCCGTCGGGACGCACCTTGAGGGCGACCGCACTGGAGCCTTTGCCCAGATGGGCCAGCACCGTGAAGCCCCCGTCCAGGCGGTCGTTCTTGCGCGCCACCGTCGGGTCGACAGTGGCCTCGGGCGCGGGTGTCGTCAGCTCGTCCTCGACCAGCTCAAGGTAGTCGAGAAACTCGTCGACGGTGGCGATGCGGCTGCTGACCTCCGGCTGGGTGCTGGATTGCACCAGGTCCTGCAACGCCTGGACGGACCCGTCCAGCGTATCGGAGATCCGCAGTCCGTGACCCGTGCGCAGGCGTTCGGCAAGCTCCAGGATGGAACTCGCCGGGGGCTTGCCGGTGAACAGCAGGTAGGCAATGGCCCCCAGGGAGAAGACATCCATGTGCGGCCCGGCGGCAATATCGGGACGGAGCGCCTCCGGCGCCAGATAGACCTGGCTCGGCGCTTCGAGGTGGGCCTCGATGTGCGCCGTCCCTTGCGTGCGCAGATGGGTGGCGCCGGCCGTCGCCTCGCGCACCGCAGCCTGCCAGTTGAGAACCTGCAGGACCGGAGCGGCGCTGTCCGGGGACTTCACCAGCACGTTCTGCGGCGCCAGCGCACGGTGATAGAGGCGCCGGCCGTGGGCATACCTGAGCACATCGGCAAGCTGCCGCAGCACCTGCAGACGCAGGTCCAGGTTCAAGGTCTCCGCGCGCTCGCGCAGCCAGAAGTCGAGTCGCTGGGCTTGCGGGTCCAGCTCGAAGACGAGCGCCGGACCCAGCTCCGACTCCTTGAAGTCGTAGAGCTTGACGATTCCCGGATGCGTCATCCCTTCGAGGATCTGAAACTCACGCAGCGCCGAGCGTTTGCGGTCCGCGCGCAGCGGCTCGCCGGCGCCCCCCGCGAAGGGGTAGACGCGGATGCGGCGATGGACGCCGGCACTGACATGCACCCCTTCGAAATCCTGCCAACCATCGCCCTCCGCGAGCAGGCCATTGAGCTGATAGTCGCCGACCCTACGGGAGCGGTTCGAGGGGCGAATCCCCGACTCGGCGATCGCCTTGACGATGGCCCGGGCCGCGGTGCGATCGACGCGTGGGGTCCGCACGGCACCCATCGCGCCGCCGACCGGGACCGTCAAGGCCGCAAGGATGCCCGGATCATCGGCACGGCCCGGCGTGCCGCGGCCGTGGACGTGCGCCCGGCCCGCGAGATCCAGTCGGCAGTCGGTGCGGGTGGAGGAGAGAAACACCAGGGGCTGCACCCAGGGGACCCGCAGCCTGGCCTTGGCCAGCGCCGGCTGGCGGCGCAGCAGCGCGACCAGCCGCTTGGCCTTGCGGTTGGTGAGCACCAGCGGGTTGTCGTCGGTGAAGCGGCGACCTTCGCCGCTCCAGGTCCAGGTGTGGGCATCGCCGGTCAAGAGGCCGGGGCGGCTCTTGATCTCGATCAGGAAGAGTCCCGCCGGCGCCAGGACCAGTGTATCGACCTCGTTGACCCGCCCATCATCATCGATGAACTCGAAATTCGACCAGGCGTGCCAGGGCTCCAGGTCGGGAAGCTGCTCCCGCAGCCAGTCGAGCGCCTCCCGTTCCCAAGGGAACTGGGATTGAGCGATGGCAGTCCAGCGGGACGTCATGGGCATGGGCAGTCCTGTTGCGCGCGATCGAATCGGGACGAGCGTGCCGGCGCCGGATGTGACGAGGCCCGACCTCCGTCCAATCAAGCAGCGACCTCATCCGGCCGTGAAATGTACCCGATCAACAGGCACCGGTGAACCTGCAAGACCCCGGGACCGCCGACTTCAGTCGGCGAAGATCCCCCGAAAGCCTAAGCACGCATGGGCCAAAAAACTCCGCTTCCGGCGTCTCGTCATGCGGCGATGATCTACATTGAATTGCCGATCTTCGTCCGTTGCTCCAGCACGAGCATCTTCGCCGCGGGCCGACTGAAGTCGGCGGTCCCGCGCTCGCCGACTGAAGTCGGCGGTCCCACGCGTGCCGCCTGAAGTCGGCGGTCCCGGGACCGGGCTTCAATCGCGCTTCGTACGAGAGGATCGCAGGCATGCGATTACCCATATCTTCGCATGCCCCTTCGCCCCCGCACCTGAACGGCTCGGCGGCGTGCTCGACAACGCTCGGTTTCTGATCTTGCCGTGGGTGCAGGTGACGAATCGCGCCTCCAAGGTCTTGGCGATGGCCGCGGCGCTTGCAGCGTTGGATCTCGACGAGACGGTGACCGTGACGGAGGCCGACGCCGCGCCCTTTGTCGCGCAACTGCAGGCGCTGGCCGTCGAGGAGTTCGCCTGACCGCGCATGTGACGGGTGTCGAGTCGGACAACGAGCGCTCCGGGCGCGTCCAAGCGGCGCTGAACCGGATCGCCGGCGAGATGAATCGCGTGCTCGCCTGAAGGAGCGCACCGTGGCGAAAGCGGCGGCCCTTCGGGGCACGCCGGCTGGTCGAGGATGCGGACCTGAGCCGCACATCGACATGTCGCTCGGACGCGGCTTAACGCGAGGTCGCGGTGTGAGGCCGTTATCTGGTATTTTTGCGCAGTGCAGCATTCGGGGCGTTCGTCGTGCCGAATCATCCAATCATTCGATCGGGTCGCTCGACCCCGTCCAGCCTGTTTCGCGCAAGAGGAAGATCCATGCAAAGCGTCTACATCGCCGGTGCCGGTTCCGGCAGCGGTAAGTCCGTGGTTGTTCTCGGCTTCATGGAGATGCTCTACGCCATCAATCGGAAGGTGGGGTTCTTCCGCCCGATCGTCTCCAAGGGCGTCGAGCAGGACAACCTGACCACACTCATCCGCAGTCGTTACGATCTGCCCTTCTCCCCGGAGATGCTCTACGGTTGTACGGCGGAGACCGCCAGTCATCTGGTTGCGGCCGGTCAGTATGACGAGCTGCTCAAGATGATCTTGAACAAGTTCAAGATGCTGGAAGAGAGCTGCGACCTTGTCGTCTGCGCCGGGACCGACTTCGACGGTCTGGTTCCTTCCCTGGAGTTCGACTTCAACGCCGACCTGGCCAACAACCTCGGCTGCAACGTCGTGGTCGTGGTGAAAGGCTTCGGGCGCAGCCCGGAAGAGGCACTCGAGGCGCTCTACATGGCCCACGAGTCGATGCGCAATCGCGGCGGAGACTTCCTCGCGAGCGTCATCAACGGGGTCGACTCGGAGCATGTCGAGACGGTCAAGACCCGTGCGCGCAAGCTCTTGCCGGAGCGCGAGAACGTCTATGTCCTGCCGCGCCAGGCCGCACTCGGGATGCCCACCGTCGGCGAGATCCGCAAGGCCCTGGACTGCGAGTGTCTCTGCGGCGACGGCGACGCGATGAACCAGGTCGTCTCCAACTACAAGATCGCGGCGATGGAGGTCCCGGATTTCCTCAGCTACATCGAGGACGGCTGTCTCATCATCACCGCCGGGGACCGCTCCGATATCATCCTCGCGAGTCTCGCGGCCGACGTCTCCTCGTCCTTCCCGCGTGTGGCCGGGCTGCTCCTGACCGGTGGGCTGCAGCCGGCGGAGAATGTCCAGCGTCTTCTCGAGGGGCTGCGCCGCACCAAGGTCTCGATCCTGCGCGTGCCGACCGACACCTTCACCACGGCCATGAGGGTCAACGGCATCGAGGCGACCATCCTCCCCGGCGACGAGCGCAAGATCGCGGCCGGCCTCGGCCTCTTCGAAGGGCATGTGGACATCGAAGAGCTGCGTGCTCGAATCGCGGTGCGACACTCCGACCGCACCACGCCGCTGATGTTCGAGTACGAGCTGGTGCGACGCGCCAAGTCGCGCCGTCAGCGCATCGTGCTGCCCGAAGGCACCGACGAGCGGATCCTGCGGGCGGCTGAGATCCTCACGCTGCGCCAGGTCGTCGATTTGACCCTGCTCGGCGACCCCGAGAAGATCCGTCGTCGGATCGGCGAGCTGGGGCTCAAGCTGGACGGGATCCCCATCATCGACCCGATCACGGCCCCGGACCGCGAGCGCTATGCACAAACCTATTTCGATCTGCGCAAGCACAAGTGCATCTCCGAGCAGATGGCACGCGATGCACTCGAGGACGTGAGCTATTTCGGCACCATGATGGTCCACATGGGCGACGCCGACGGCATGGTGTCGGGTGCCGTGCACACCACCCAGCACACCATCCGACCGGCGTTCGAGATCATCAAGACCAAGCCGGGAGTGAAGCTCGTTTCCAGTGTCTTTTTCATGTGTCTCGCCGATCGGGTCTTGGTCTACGGCGACTGTGCCGTCAACCCGAACCCGACTTCGGAAGACCTGTCCGACATCGCCATTACCTCGGCCGGGACGGCCGCCGCGTTCGGGATCGAGCCGCGTGTGGCCATGCTCTCCTATTCCAGCGGCAGCTCGGGCAAGGGCGCGGACGTGGAGCGGGTGCGCGAGGCGGTAAGGATCGCGCGCGAGCGTCGTCCCGACCTCAAGCTGGAAGGTCCGATCCAGTACGATGCGGCGGTCGACATCGGCGTCGCCCGCTCGAAGATGCCCGACAGCGAGGTTGCCGGTCGTGCGACCGTCTTCGTCTTTCCGGACCTCAATACCGGCAACAATACCTACAAGGCGGTCCAGCGCAGTGCGAATGCCGTGGCCATCGGCCCGGTGCTGCAGGGCCTGAAGAAGCCCGTCAACGATCTGAGTCGCGGCTGCACCGTGACCGACATCGTCAACACGGTGACGATCACCGCGATACAGGCACAGAACGATCACGCCCTCGCCGCGGCGCAAGACGATGCCGTCGGCATCGCCCGGGACTGATCAGGAGACTCAGGTGAAGGTACTCGTCCTCAATTCAGGCAGCTCGTCGATCAAATATCAGCTCTTCCTCAGCGAGGATTGGGTTGCCCTCGCCTCGGGCTCGGTCTCGCGCATCGGCGAGCCCGAGGGCGAGATCAAAGAAGAGTGGTTGGATGCATCCGGGATCCGGCAATCGGGTCGCGCCCGGGTATCGATCCCGACGCATCGGGACGGCATCGATCGCATCGTCAGGGCCCTGCACGAGACCAGGGTCTTGGGCGACGTCTCGGAGCTTACCGTCATCGGTCATCGCGTCGTCCACGGCGGGGAGCATTTCAAACGCCCGACCATCGTCGACGATGCGGTCGTCGACGCCATTCGGGACGTGGTGCCCCTCGCACCGCTGCACAATCCGGCCCATCTCGCCGGCATCGAGGTCGCCCGACGGCTCTTTCCGACGGTCCCCTCGGTCGCCGTCTTCGATACCGCCTACCATCAGACGATGCCGCGGACATCCTATCGCTATGCGATTCCGGAGTGGCTGTATCGTGAGCACAGGATCCGCCGCTACGGGTTCCACGGCACCTCGCACTACTATGTCGCCAAGCGCGCCGCCGTGATGCTCGGCCGGCCTTTGGAGAGCTGCAACCTGATCACGCTGCATCTGGGCAACGGCTCGAGCGCGACTGCGATCCGCGACGGCAAGAGCGTGGACACCTCCATGGGCCTCACCCCGCTGGAAGGTCTGGTGATGGGCACGCGCTGCGGCGACATCGATCCGGCCATTCACTTTTTTCTCGCCAAAAACCTCGGCCTGGAGATCGCTGCGATCGAGGATCTGCTCAATCGTCAGAGCGGTCTGCTGGGAATCAGCGGCGTGAACGACATGCGCGAGATCGACCGTCTGGCCGAGGAAGGCAACGACGGCGCCGAGCTGGCGATCGGCATCACGGCCCATCGGATCAAAAAATACATCGGTGCCTATTACGCCGAGCTCGGCCGGGTCGATGCCGTCGTCTTTACCGGCGGCATCGGCGAGAACGCCGCCGAGATTCGCTGTCGTGCCTGCGAGGGTTTGGAGAACCTCGGGATCAAGATGGACGACATCGCCAACTATGCCCTCGAAGAGCGCGGCGAGCGCTGCATCAGCACGCCGGAGAGTGCGGTGCAGGTGCTGGTGATTCCCACCAACGAGGAGCTGGAGATCGCGCAGCAGTCGCTCGCTGCCGCCTCGGAAGCACCGAATGAGGGATGAGTCTCGGGGCTCGCCGCTGCAGGTCGGTCGTCGGTCGGCCGGGCTCGGGCAATGCTCGGTATCTCGTCCTAACCCGGTAGAACCGGAACCAAGAAACGTCGTCGAAGGCTCTGCTCGTTGTCGTTGTCGTTGTCGTAATCGGATTCCGGACGAACACGACAACGACAACGACAACGATAAATTCTTCGACGGTTTCTTCAAGACTTGCGGCGTAAGGGATTTAAACCGCGTCCAGAGCGAGATGCTCACGTTCGAGTGAGCTCGACGTTTGGTGCATCCACGGCCCTTAGCGAGGGGCGCGTTTTAAAGATGATCGATGACGCCGAGGCGTCTTGGCGTGAGAACCGTTCTTTGCAGGACGATTGGCTGGCGGCTGGCGGCTGGCGGCTGGCGGCTGGCGGCTGGCGGTCCTTTCCCTGATAATCGCGGGGGCTCGGATACCTAACAACAAAGACCGCCTTGGGAGATGACGATGCCCGGTTCCAATTCCTCGTTGGTGCGTCCGCTTGTCTGGGTCATGCTGGCAGCCTTGATCGGCGTCTATCTACTCTACGATTGGTATTCGGGCCAACTGTCGGCGCAGTTGGATCAGAAGGATCTCCGCATCGCCGAGGCAGCTGCGGAGATCAAGGATCGCGAGGCACGGATGGTTCCGCTGCAGAGCGAGATTGCTGCGCTTCAAGAGCGTATCCGGGAGCTGACGGACCTGCATTCGGGGGAGCGCCGCCAGTTGCAGGAGCAAATCGCCGCCGCCGAGCAGGACAAGGCTGCACTCAGGGAGGCGATCGAAACGCTTCGCCAAACCGATGCGGGCGTGCTTGCCGCGGAGCAGGCGAAGACGGCTGCGGCGCTCGAAGAGCGTGATCGCGGCGTTGCGGCCTATCAGGAGCTTCAGGTGCAGTACGATGCGGCACTGGCCAAGGCCGAGAGCCTGCAGAAGGATTTGACCGGACTCCAGCGGGTGATCGCCGAGTCGACCGCCGAGCACCGCGAGCAGATCGAGCTGCTCGAGCGTCACCTCAACGAGCGCGTGAGTCTGGCGAAGGCGACTCCCAAGGACGAGGAGCTGATGCGCGCTGCACAGGCCGCCGGCTTGTTGCCGGTGGTGGCCGAAGGCGGGCAGGACATGAGTGCACTGACGGCGCGCTTGGCCGAGGCCCAAGCCGCACTCGACGCCCTGCAGGCCGAAGCCGATGCCGCCCGCGACGCCCACGAGACGCAGCTCGCGGCCCTCGAGGACGAGCTGAAGGAGGCACGCACAGCACTTGCCCGGCAGTCGCAGCAGGCCCCGTCTGCAGATGCCGTCGCGGAGCTGCAGGAGCGTCTGGCGCTGGCCGAGGCCGAGCTGGTCAAGGTCAAGTCGGATGCCGCTGCGCTGCAGGAGGCCGGAACGGCATCCGCGGGTCAGCTGGCCGACGCAGAGACCCGCATCGCCGACCTGACCGAAGCGTTGAATCAGTCCCACGCCCCGGATGCGGTCACCGCGCTGCAGGATGAGTTGAACGCCGCACGCGACGCGCTCGCCCGTGCCGAGAGCGATGCCGAGGCCGCCTTGGCACAGGCGCAGGCGCAGTTGGAGCGCCGGGCCGAGGACGGAGCGGCGAAGATTGCGGCACTCGCCGAGCAGCTCGCACGCGAGCAGGCCGCCAAGTCGAGCGTTGCAAAGGAGAAGGACGACACGGCCGCCAAGCTCGAGGCCGAGCTCGCCCGCGCCACGACCGAGCTGGACGATCTTCGCGCCGAGCTCGGTTCCGCGCGCGCCGCTGCCGAGGATGTCGGCGAGGAGGTCTTGGGTGAGGCTCGGGCACGGATCGCGGTCTTGGAAAAGGCGATCGAGGAGGAGCGCACCGCCACGGAGCGCTTGCGGTCTTCCTCGCGTGCAGAGGCTGCTGCAGCGGTGGCCGGCGTGCGCGAACTCTACCGGCGTTTTTCCGAGCTGGGCGGTACGCACACCGAGCGTGGCATGCTGCTGAAACTTACCGACACCGAGCTGCGTTTCCAGCCCGCCATGGCGACCTTGACGAACGACGCTCTGCCGAGCCTGGACCGGATCGCCGGGCTGCTCGCCGAGCACCCCGACCTGCGTATTCGCATCGAAGGTCATACCGACAGCTCGGGCGACGAAGAGACGAACCTCGCCCTCTCGCTGCAGCGTGCCGAGGCCGTCAAGCAGGCGCTCGTCGAGCGCGGCGTGGAGAGCGCGCGGCTGAGCGCGGAGGGACTGGGTCCGGCGCGCGCCATCGCGGACAACACAACGCCCGCGGGGCGGGCCCGGAATCGTCGGGTCGAGGTCTATGTCATCGAGGGCTAACCCGGTCGCGCCGCAGCCCCGACGCGGACCGTCCGCCGCAGGCCCCGCGTTGCAGGCCCCGAGCGAGACCGGGTGACGGAGCCTGCCGTCTCGCGCTTGGCGTCACCCGGTCAGTCGGCCGGTTGGCGCGCCCGACTCGAGATCGCGATCGCTCCGCGTGCCGGGCGCAGCCGGGTCGTGGACACGCGCCGGATCGGCCCCTTGACCATCCAGCGCCTCTTCCATCCCGAGGGTGCGCCCTGTCATCTCTATCTCCTGCATCCACCCGGCGGCGTGGTCGGAGGCGATCGGCTGGAGCTCGAGATCCGGGTGGCGAGCGGCGCACATGCCTTGGTCACGGCGCCGGGGGCCACGAAATTCTATCGCAGTGCCGGACCAATCGGTCTGCAGACGCAACGTCTGGTCGTGGCCGCGGGCGGCGTTCTCGAATGGTTTCCGCACGAAAACATCTTCTTTCCCGGCGCATCATGTCGCCTGAACACCCAGGTCGAGCTCTCTGGCGACGCCCGTTTTATCGGTTGGGAGATCTCCTGTCTCGGACGCCCGGCGATCGGCGAACGCTTCGGCGAGGGGCGAGCCGAGATCGCCATGAGACTGTCGCGCGACGAGCGGCCGGTCTTGACCGATCGGCTGCGCGTGGCGGGCATGTCGAGCCTGGACGGACCCGCCGGCTTGCGCGGTTTCGCAGTCTGCGCCACCTTTGTCGCCACCGGAGCCCGCGCCGACGCGCTCGACGCTGCTCGGCATCGTCTGAGCGAGGCCGCGGCTTATCCGGTCGGTGCGACCCTGATCGATGACCTCTTGGTGATCCGCGCGCTCGCACCCGAGGTCGAGCCGGTCAGCCGTCTGTTCAGACGTCTCTGGTCCGATTTGCGTCCCGGTCTGTTGGGTTTGGACGCATCGATGCCTCGGATCTGGGCGACGTGAACCGCCTCCTGCCGGATCTTCCCCGCGCGGTCCGTACCCGACACCGACATTGCATGAGTCGATCCGCGCCACGGCGGACGCGCTTTCGAATAGAATGAAATGGTTGTATTGCGCCAAATCCGCGACCATGCCCGTCGGCCCGAGCGGGCCGTGATCGCGGCAAACGACGGCGCGTAACGCTTCAGACGCGGATTCATTCCCCTGTCGGGCTATCATTGCGTCTACAGACAGCGACGACCAGGAGCCGATCATGGACCTTAGCCCACGAGAGAAGGATAAGCTGCTGCTCTTCACGGCGGGCCTGCTCGCCGAGCGCCGCAAGGCGAGGGGCGTGCGGCTGAACTATCCCGAGGCGATCGCCTACATCAGCTGTGCGATCCTCGAGGGCGCGCGCGACGGCCGCACCGTGGCCGAGTTGATGGATTACGGGCGCACCCTCTTGACCCGCGAGGATGTCATGGACGGTATCCCCGAGATGATCGACGACATCCAGGTGGAAGCGACCTTCCCGGACGGGACCAAGCTGGTCACGGTCCACGATCCGATCGGCTGATGAACCGCGTCTCGGAGGGACATGCCTCGTCCGTGTTCGGGATCGACCTTGACGCGACTGGTTGCCGTCGTAGCCGACGCGGTTCATGTGTTTTTCGGATTTGATGACCTAAACCGCGCCAGCTCCGAAGCTGTCGGAGCCGGCGCGGCCAACGCCCATCCAACAAACGACGCATGCCGCACCGGGCGCGGTTTAGTGCAGGAGTAGGCTCATGATTCCAGGTGAGATCATCACGGTTCCGGGCGACATCGAGCTGAACGCCGGCCGGCCCGGACTGACCATCAAGGTCGCCAATACCGGTGACCGTCCGATCCAGGTCGGCTCGCACTACCACTTCTACGAGACCAACGCCGCACTCGCCTTCGATCGGGAGCAGACCCGCGGTCGGCGGCTCGACATCCCCGCCGGTACCGCCGTGCGCTTCGAGCCCGGTCAGTCCCGCACCGTGACCCTGGTACCCTATGCCGGCGACCGCGTCGTCTACGGCTTCAACGCCCGGGTGATGGGCGCGCTCGACGGAGATCAGCCATGAGTACGATCAGCAGGGCGGCCTATGCCTCCATGTACGGCCCGACCGTCGGGGATCGGGTGCGTCTGGGCGACACCGAGCTCTTCATCCAGGTCGAGGAGGATCGCACCTGTTACGGCGACGAAGTGACGTTCGGCGGCGGCAAGGTCATCCGCGACGGGATGGGTCAGTGCCAGCGCCAGGCCGACGAGGTGGTGGATCTGGTCATCACCAATGCCCTGATCCTGGATCATTGGGGCATCGTCAAAGCCGATATCGGCATCAAGAAGGGCCGTATCGTCGGGATCGGCAAGGCCGGCAATCCGGACACCCAGGCCGGCGTGGACATCCTGATCGGGCCGGGAACCGAGGTCATTGCCGGCGAGGGTCAGATCATCACAGCCGGCGGCATCGACGCCCATATCCACTTCATCTGCCCGCAGCAGATCGAAGAGGCGCTGATGTCCGGCGTCACCACCATGCTGGGCGGCGGTACCGGGCCGGCGACCGGCACCAATGCCACGACCTGTACGCCCGGGCCCTGGAATATCCGGCGGATGCTCCAGGCCGCCGAGGCCCTGCCGGTCAACCTCGGGTTCCTCGGCAAAGGCAACGGCAGTCTGCCGAATGCCTTGGAGGAGCAGGTGCGTGCCGGCGCCATGGGGCTCAAACTACACGAGGATTGGGGCACGACACCGGCCGCGATCGACTGTTGTCTGGGGGTTGCCGAGAAGATGGACGTGCAGGTCGCGATCCACACCGACACGCTCAACGAGTCCGGCTTCGTCGAGGACACCATCGCCGCCTTCAAGGACCGCTGCATCCACACCTATCACACCGAGGGCGCGGGCGGCGGCCATGCCCCGGACATCATCAAGGCCGCGGGCCTGCCGAACGTGCTGCCGTCCTCGACCAATCCGACCCGACCCTACACGGTCAATACGGTCGACGAGCATCTGGACATGCTGATGGTCTGCCATCACCTGTCCCCGTCGATCCCGGAAGACGTCGCCTTTGCCGAGTCGCGCATCCGTCGGGAAACCATCGCGGCCGAGGACATCCTGCACGATCTGGGCGCTTTCTCGATGATCGCCTCGGACTCCCAGGCGATGGGCCGCGTCGGCGAGGTCATCTGCCGCACCTGGCAAACCGCGCATAAGATGAAGGTCCAGCGTGGCTCGCTGCCCGGCGATCCGGCCGAGCACGACAACTTCCGCGCCAAACGCTACATCGCCAAATACACCATCAACCCGGCGATCACCCACGGCATCGCGCATGAGGTCGGCTCGGTGGAGGTCGGCAAGCTCGCGGATCTGGTGCTCTGGCGGCCCGCCTTCTTCGGGGCCAAACCCAGTCTCATCATCAAGGGCGGTCTGATTGCGGCGGCCGCGATGGGCGATCCCAACGCCTCCATCCCCACACCCCAGCCGGTCCACTATCGACCCATGTTCGGTGCCTTCGGCGGTGCCTTGAGCGCCACCTGTATGACGTTCCTCTCGCAATGGGCCTTGGAGGCCGGCGAGCCGCAGCGTCTGGACCTCAAGCGCCTGGTCGGGGTCACCCGCGACAGTCGACTGGTGCGCAAGTCCAACATGATCCACAACGACTATCAGCCGACCATCGAGGTGGACCCGCAGACCTACCAGGTCCGGGCCGACGGCCAGCTGTTGACCTGCGAGCCTGCCGGGGTGCTGCCGCTCGCTCAGCGGTATTTTTTGTTCTGAGCGGGCGCGTTCCGGCGCTCGGATCGTCGGAGGTGTCCAGGTGCGCACGGCGACACCCCGATCGAATCGGAAGGGACAAGCGCAGCGCAGTCCACCAACCCCGGTGCAGCCATCGGCGGACTTCGCTCTCGCTCGCCCACCCTACCGGCCGGTCTTGCGAACAAGGCTAGCCCGGTCGATCCCTCCGAGGGTCTGATTCGGTTATTCTAGCGCCCTGACGACGCGTACCCTCGCGGCACGCCACCTGCCTTGCAGGCTCTTTTGCCTGCAGACCCGACCGAAACCCAATGAAGCACCTATGAAACAGGCCATCACCGATTTGATCCGCACGGCCCTCGCGAGCCTCGTCGAGGCGCCGGCGGGCGACGCCGCCGAGTTGCCCGAGCCCCAAGTGGACCGGACCAAGGACACCTCTCACGGCGACTTCGCGAGCAACATCGCGTTGGTGCTCGCCAAGCGTCTCGGCGCCAAGCCGCGCGAGATCGCGCAACGTCTTGTGGATGCCTTGCCCGCCTCCTCGCTGATCGCGCGCGTGGAGATCGCCGGCCCCGGCTTCATCAACTTCTTCCTGGCCGAGGACGCCTATCGCCGTCTGATCCCCGAGATCCTGAGCGCGGGCCCCGCCTTCGGGCTCAGCCGAATCGGCGCCGGGCGCCGCGTGCAGGTGGAGTTCGTCTCGGCCAATCCGACCGGACCCCTGCATGTGGGGCACGGCCGCGGGGCCGCCTACGGCGCGGTCGTCGCCGATCTGCTCGCGGCGGTCGGGTTCGACGTGCATCGCGAGTATTACGTCAACGACGCCGGGCGACAGATGGACATCCTCGCCAGCTCCGTCTGGCTGAGATATCTCGAGCTGTGCGGCGAGGAGCTGACCTTCCCGAGCAACGGCTACAAGGGGGACTATGTCTGGGACATCGCCGCGACGCTGCATCGCGAGCACGGCGATGCCTATCGGGTGGATGCCGACACGGTCTTTGCCGGCCTGCCGCCCGATGCGCTGCCCGACGGACAGGACGGCGGCGATAAGGAGGCCCATATCGACGGGGTCATCGCCGCGGCGAAACGGCTGCTCGGCGACAACCGCTACCGCTATGTCTTCGAGCTGGGGCTGAACGTCATCCTCGACGACATCCGCGATGACCTTGCCGGTTTTGGCGTCGAGTATCAGGAGTGGTATTCGGAGCGCACGCTCGCCGAGAGCGGCGCGGTCACCCGGGCGATCGAGCGCCTGCGCGAGGCCGGTCACGTCTACGTGCAAAACGGCGCACTCTGGTTCCGCTCCAGCGCCTTCGGCGACGAGAAGGATCGGGTGGTGGTGCGCGAGAACGGTCAGAGCACCTACTTTGCGTCCGACATCGCCTATCACATGGACAAGCTCGAGCGCGGCTTCGAGCGCGTCATCGACATCTGGGGCGCGGATCACCACGGCTATGTCCCGCGTGTGAAGGCGGCGCTCCAGGCGATGGGCGACGATGTCGAGCGCCTCGAGGTGCTCTTGGTGCAGTTCGCGATCCTCTATCGCGGCGGCGAGAAGGCGCAGATGTCGACGCGCTCGGGCGAGTTCGTGACCCTGCGTCAGTTGCGCAAGGAGGTCGGGCGCGATGCCGCGCGCTTCTTCTACGTCATGCGCCGTTGCGAGCAGCATCTGGATTTCGACCTGGATCTGGCCAAGTCCGAGTCCTCCGACAACCCGGTCTATTACGTCCAATACGCCCACGCCCGCGTATGCAGCGTCTTGCGGCAGGCCGCGGAGAAGGGCATGCCGGTGGAGCCGAGCACGGGGGTGGAGAATCTGGAGCGCTTGACCGAGTCGCACGAGCTGGCGCTGCAACGCACCCTGGCGCGTTATCCCGAGGTGGTCGAGGCGGCGGCGCTCAAGGCCGAGCCGCATCTGCTGACCCATTATTTGCGCGAGCTGGCGAACGAGCTGCACACCTACTACAACGCTCACCAGTTCCTGGTCGGTGACGCGGCCCTGCGCGATGCACGCATCAAGCTGATCCTGGCGGTACGCGAGGTGCTGCGCAACGGGTTGGGTCTGCTCGGCGTCTCCGCCCCGGAGGCCATGTGAGATGAGCAAGGATTATCGGCGGGCCAGCCTCGCGCGGGCGACGCCGCGGCGCGGCAAACAGGGTTCTTCCTGTCTGTGGTCGTTCCTGCTCGGGGGCATGCTGGGCGCCTTCGGAGTCGGTCTCTATTGGACCCAGAACCCGGACGCGATGCAGACACCGCCCGCGGCTTTGCCGGCCAAGGTGGAGCGGCCGGCGGCGGCGCCTCCGAGCTTCGAGTTTCCCAACCTGTTGCGCGATACCGAGGTCGATATCGCGCCCCCGCCACCACCCCCACCCGCAGCCCCGCGTCCCGAGCCGCGAACCGCGGTCGAGCCACGGACCGCGGTCGAGTCGGTGCAGCCCGCGGCGGTCACGGCCCCGGCAGTGCCGACCTCGACGACCGGCAAGGGCTTCCTGGTTCAGGTCGGATCCTTCAAGCGTGCGAGCGATGCCGAGCGACTCAAGGCGGAGCTTGCACTCCTCGGCATCTCCAGTCGGGTGGAGGTGGCGACCATCCCGAGCGGGGAGACCTTTCATCGTGTCCGCACCGGCCCCTATGCCGATCAGGCCGCCCTCGACAAGGTGCGCGGTCTGCTCAAACGCAACGGCAAGGATGCGATGACGATCCCGATCAAGTGAGCCCGACGACGGCCGCCACCGGGTGCCGGTCGCGACGTCGCGTGCCGACCTAAACCGCGTCCAGAGCGACATGCGTCGTTTTCATTGTTCGTTTAGCTTCGGAGATCTCCTTGATCCCAGTGAGACGCGGTTTAGAATTTAAGATTTTTAGTACTTTAAACCGCGCCGGCTCCGACAGTCGTCGGAGCCGGCGCGGCCAAGCCATCCAACACATGACGCATACCGCGCCGGGCGCGGTTTAGCCCAGCTCGGGTGTCTCCCCGCAGGCAACATAGACCGCCCGCTCGGCCACGTTGGTCGCCCGATCGGCAACCCGCTCGTAGTTGTGGACGATCCACAGCAAATAGGTCCCGGTCGTGGCGAAATCCGGATCGGCACGCATCATCGTCAGCACCCGCTCGATCACCGCCTGCTCGTTGCGGTCGACCTGATCCTCGCGCGCGATGCTTGCCCGGGCACTCTGCTCGTCGCTCCCGCAGGTGAAGGCGTCCAGCGTCTCGCCGAGCATGGCGATCGCATCCGCGGCGACCTCGACAATCGCCTCGACCGACTCGCTCGGAAACCGCGTTTCTCCGGCTCTGCGCAGGATACGTGCGACATCCGCGGCATAATCCCCGATACGCTCGAGCTCCGAGACCAGCTCCATGCAGGCCCCGATGGCGCGCAGATCGGCGCCGGCCGGTTTGTAGGCGGCCAGCGTCACCAGACATTCCTGCTCGAGCACACGCCGCTGCTGATTGATCTGCGTGTCCCCTTCGATGATGCGCTCGGCCAGCTCGAGGTCGTGTCGGCTCAGGCAGGTCACGGATTGGTTCAAGGCGTCGATGACCAGCTTTCCCAAGTCGCCGACCGCGTTCTGGAGCTGCGCGCGCCGGCGCTGCACCAGATTGATGTTCTCGCTCATCCCGTCGTCCCCTGTCTCTTGTGTCGATGCTGTCGAAAGCCCGATGGCTTCGGCGACGGGTATAACATAAGGTCGTCGGCCCGCCTAGATTGGGAGCAGCTCAAAAACAAGTAAGACAACTCGACGCGAGAATACCTTTGCCACGGTTGTTGTCGTTGTCGTTGTCGCAATCGACAACGACAACGACAACGACAACGATTTTATTCGGTGCTCGACTTATTTCTGACACGTTACTCGGAATCCAACACGCCACCCGACATGACCTCATGACCGACACACATGCCGCGCATGCCCCGACGACGATCTGCGTGACCCGTCACGGGGAAACGGACTGGAACATCGCCGGTGTCCTGCAGGGCTGGATCGATGTTCCACTCAACGCCAACGGCCGGAAACAGGCCTTCGAGATGGCCGATGCCTTCAAGGACGCCGGCTTTGCGCAGGTTTGGACGAGCCCCCTGAGCAGGGCGTCGGAGACCGCGCGGATCATCGCCGAGGTCTTGGGGCTCCCCTCCCCGATCCACTCCGAAGGTTTGAAGGAACGGAACTTCGGCCGCGTTCAGGGGATGACCAAGCAGGATCTGTCCGTACTGCACCCCGGCCTGCATGCGGACATCATGCGCAGAGACCCTGCCTGCCATTTCGACGAAGGAGAGCCGTCGGATCAGTTCGCCGACCGGATCGTCGCGGCCCTGCATGAGATTGGACGACGGCATGCGGGGGAGCGCGTCCTCGCCATGACCCACGGCTGGGTCATGGATGTGATCACCCGGCATGTCCGCCAATTACCGCGGACCCTAATGCTGGATATGAAGCGCAAGAACGGGGAGTCGCTTTGGCTTGCGGTGACGGCGGGATCGGTCTTCTCGGTCTCCGAAGGCGATGAAGAGGTGCGGGCATCGAGCGGGTCGGGCGATAGGCTCTGATCGATATCGACACACGGATCGATGGGTTCGTGCCCATGCGACGCGCTCGGTTTGACGGACCCGCAAGCGCGGACGTTCGCCTAAGTCTTTCCCGAGCAATACCGCGAGGCGAGCTCCTCCGGTCCGACCGCTTTGCCGAAGAAATAGCCCTGCGCCTCGTCGCAGCCCTCGCGGATCAGAAGCCCGGCTTGCGCGGCTGTTTCGACGCCTTCGGCGAGAACGGCCAGGCCGAGACTGCGTGCCAGACCGATGACGGCGTGCACGATGGCTTCATCGTCGCTCCCGGTCATCAGTCGCTCGATGAAGGAGCGGTCGATCTTCAGACGTCGAATCGCGACCTGCTTGATGCAGGCCAGCGACGAGCAGCCGGTACCGAAGTCGTCCACCGCCAGACCGATGCCGAGCCCGCCGAGCTGCTCCAGAGTGGCGATCGTGCGCGTGGGCCGCCCCATGATCGATGCCTCGGTCAGCTCCAGCTCCAGACGCCGCGGGTCGAGACCCGTTCGCGCCAGGATCGCTTCGATCTGCTCCGGCACGTCGTCGCCCTGAATCCTGTGCACGGAGAGATTGACGGCGAGTCGTGGTACCGAAAATCCACCGCGATCCCAGGTGGCCACCTGTGCACAGGCGTGCTCGAGGACCCAGTGATCCAGTTGATCGATCAGCCCGATCTCGTTCGCCAACGGGAGAAATTGGGCAGGAGACAAGAGGCCCAGCCTCGGATGGTTCCAGCGGCACAAGACCTCGACGCCGCACAGCTCGCCGTCGGGCAGGCCGACCTGGGGTTGATATTCGAGCATCAGCTCGCCGCGCGGGAGCGCGCTGCGCAGCTCCTGCTCCAGGCGCAGGCGCTCCGCGGCACCTTCCGACATCTCCGGATCGAAGAATCGGAAGCCGTTGCGCCCGGCCGACTTGGCGCGATACATGGCGATATCGGCATGGCGGATCAGGGTGTCGGCATCGGCTCCGTCGAGCGGATAAATGCCGATGCCGATACTCAAGCTGAGGAAGAGCTCGCGGCCCTCGACCTCGAAGGGTGTCGCGAAGAGTTCGAGCAGGCGTCTTGCCAGGATCGCCGCGTCGTTGGGCTCTTGAACGTCCTCGGAGATGACGACGAATTCGTCGCCCCCCAAGCGTGCGACGGTATCGCTCGCCCGCACGGCTTGCGTCAAGCGCGCGGCGACCTGCTTGAGCAGGAGGTCGCCGACCGGGTGCCCGAGGGTGTCGTTGACGGTTTTGAACCGGTCCAAGTCCAGAAAGAGGAGTGCCGTCTCGCCGCCGCGTCGGATCGTGCGGGGGATCGCCTCCTCCAAGCGCTGGCGAAACAGGGTCCGGTTCGGGAGTCCCGTGAGGGCGTCATGCTGGGCGAGAAAGTGCAGCTGCTCGCGCGAGCGCTTCAGCTCGGTGATGTCGCGATTCACGCCTCGGCGCCCCAGAAACCCCCCCGATTCGCCGAAGACGGGGGTACAGGAATGTTCGATCCAATGTACATGGCCATCGAGGTGGCGGATCCGCAGCTCGAGCGGCAGGATACCGCCCGACTCGTCGGCGAGATGGGCCCCGAGGTGTTGCTCCCAGAGGTGGCGATCGTCCGGATGCAGCAGGCGGCCGAAGAGATCCGCATCGGCGACGAATGCCGCCGACGGATGGCCGGTGAGGTGGGTGCAGGCCGGCGAAACATAGCGATACTGCCCGTCCGGCCCGATCCAGTATTCCCAATCCGAGCTGAACTCGGCGATGACCCGATAGCGCTCGCGACTCTCGCGCAATGCCTCGCGTTGCAGGACGGCCTCGGTGCGGTCGACGACGGCACAGAGGACGCGCCGCCCTTCATCCTCCTCGGTCGGCAGCGCAACCATGTGCAGATCGCCGATGAAGACCTCGTTGCGTTTGGTCCGAAACCGCACTTCGCGCAGATCGATCGGCTCGTCCCGGCGCAGATGCGAGAGCGCGTAAATGGCCGGTGCTCGGTCGGGCTCGTCGATCAGACGGACAAAGAAGTACTGATGGAAGGCGGTGTCGCGCAGCCCGAAGAGACGCCGTGCCTCCTCGTTGGCCTCCTTGACGAGCCCCTGTCCGTCGACGACAAGCTCGGGCATGGGCAGGCTGTCGAAGAAGGCCATGAAGCGACTCAAGGCACCCTGGGTCTGATGGTAGCTGCGCTGAAGCTCCTCGTTCTGGATCTCGAGCTCGGCTTGATAAATACGCAGGCTCTCCACCAGTGCGGCTTGGTCGACGTCCTTGTCCACAAGGAGTTTTTCGGCCAGATCGAAGCGACCCTGCCGCAGCGCGAGCAGCGCGCGCGTGCGCAGCTCCTCGTCGGGAATCTCGAACGGGTTACCGGCATCGGTGACCGGCTGATCGTCTGCCGTCGTCACGCCGCTAGCCTTCGTTGCCGGCGTCGGACCACTGACTGACATTGATGTGGCTGACGACCACACCGCCGCCGGGGTGAAGAATCGGTGCGACATGCATGGAGAACCAGCGTCGTTCCTGCGGAGAGTGACAGGGGTACTCCATCGCAAACGCTTGGCGCCGTCCGTCGAGGACCGCGCGGATGCCCTCCAGAGCGGTCCGTTCCCCGGAGCCGTCGACGCCCGAGCCGCCATCGCACGCCGCGAGATAGTTGGATCCCACGCCCGAGACCTTCAGGTCGGGGTCGCCGTTGGCGGCGGCGAACTCGCGCCAGGCGCGATTCACGAGTGTGATGACACCGTTCGGATCGAGCACGGCGACATGCTCCGGCAGCGAGTCGAGCACCGCCTGCATGCGCTCGACATCGTAGAGTGTCGTGATGTCGACGAAGGTCGCCACCGCGCCGCGCGCGTCGCCCGGGCGCACCGCGTAGGGCAGAACGCGTGCGAGATAGACGCGCCCGTTGGCCGCGTGGATCTCGCGCTGGAGCATCTCGCCGCTGTCGACGGTCCGATGCAGCTCCTCG